>NZ_JAIMAV010000064.1 GCF_023511815.1 Alicyclobacillus sp. | reverse complement strand
TTCCACGTCAACAGGCGCCAGAAGCTGCGGCCGGCGTCCGCCAGGAAAGTGGACAGGCCTGCCGCCTTCCCGGTGTTAACGCGGATCAGAACGCCGTAGAAGCCACCGGTCAAAAACACCTGGATCACCAGGACGAGAAACGGAAGAGACCAGTGCACGCCGGTGGCGGGGTGAATGAAGTTCCAGATCGCCGGGAAGTCGGTGGGCAGGGTGAGCAGCTGCAGCCGCCCGCCGGGGGGTGCGATGCCGATGTCCAGCCACCTCAGGAACAGCCAGGAGAGAGCGCTGAAGGCCGCGGCGAGGGCCGCCAACGCACCGAATGCGCGCCAGAACCGCTGGACCAAGAAAGACGCCTCCTTTGCTCGTATGGACCGTGCCCTGTTCTTCGTCCCATTGTATCCGAGCGGGCGGGGACGAGGAAGGTGTGGAGATCAGATCTCTCAGGGCCGCGGCTGGGTCACAGATCAGATCTCTGAACCGGAGGGCTTGGGGAGGTGCGGATTCACGGTGGGGGCGCTGTACAGAGATCAGATCTGTGCGCGCAGGGCGAACGCGGTCACGGTAGAGAGATCCGATCTCTGTGGAGGGCGGGCCCCGGTCACGTCGCGGAGATCAGATCTCTACGCGCGGCGGGCCCTGGCCGCGGTACAGAGATCAGACCTCTACGTGCGGCGGGCTGCCGAGAGATCCGATCTCTGCGCGCGGCGGGACCCGGTCACGGTACGGAGATCAGATCTCTATGCGCGACGGGCTCCGGAGAGATCAGATCTCTGCAGACGAGCGGATGCGCGGTTGAACGGCGATTGAAAGGAGAGATCCGATCTGTTGCGCGGAATCGGCAGTGACGTGGTGGAGATTGACCGGGTGGCGGAGTCGTTGGACCGGCTCGGTGACCGGTTTGTGTCGCGGGTGCTGAGTCCGCCGGAGCGGCAGGTGTTCGCGGGCCTTCGCGGCCGGCGGCGTGCGGAGTATGTCGCCGGCCGGTTCGCGGCCAAGGAGGCCGTCGCGAAGGCGCTCGGGTGCGGGATCGGGCGGCTGGGCATGACGTCGGTGGACATTCGCATCGCCGGAGCGGAGAGCGCGGATGGCCAGGGAAACGGCGCGGATGCGGCGAACGGTGCCGGAGCGGGGCCGGGTGCGCCCCCCGCGTGCGTCCATGGGCTCGTGGCGCACTTTCTCCGCTCCCCGAAAGGAGTTCGGATCGAGGGGCGGGTGCTCGTGAGCATCACCCACACCCGCCAGCTGGCTTTCGCGGTGGCCGTCTGGGAGTCGGTGTGACGGGAAAGGCTGCCCGGTTCCAGAAACCAGACGGGCCGAAGGCGATGGAAGAGGCGGCCGGGATCGCCGTCGGGCCTGACGTGGGGCGTGCGGCCCGTCGTCCCGATGGGCATGGCGCCAGGCGGGCGCCGGTCGGATGGCCCGGCACGTGGACCGGCCGGGGATTGTACTAATCGTGGGACGGGCGGAATATACGTATACCAATCCTCGGGGAGGGTGCCGAGTGGTTCTGCTCACCAGTGAACAGATGCAGGCGAGAGACACACACACCATCACAACGTTGCACGTACCCGGTCTGGTGTTGATGGACCACGCGGGTCGAGCCATCGCCAATGTGGTGATGCGCCGACGTCCGGCCAGGGTCACGGTGGTCTGCGGCAAGGGCAACAACGGTGGCGACGGTTGGGTTTGCGCGCGTTGGCTCCGCCACTGGGGCATCGACGTGTCCGTGGTCAGTGTGGTCGAACCGGAAGCGCTCCGCGGCGAGGCGGCACAGGCCGCGCGCATGGCCATGGCCTCGGGGGTGCGGTGGCAGGTTCATCGCGTCGGCGACGCCCTGCCGCAGGCCGATGTGTTCGTGGACGCGCTGCTCGGGACGGGCGGATCGCGGCCACTCACGGGTGCACTGCTCGACCTGGTGGAACGGGTCAACCGGCAATCCACCTGGACCGTGGCCGCCGACGTCCCGACCGGGGTGAACGCCAGCACGGGCGAGGTTCCGTCCATCGCGATCCGCGCGGATGTGACCGTGTGCCTCGGCGCGCAGAAACTCGGCACGGCGGTCACCCCAGGATGCCTGTACGCCGGGGCCGTGGAGGTGGCGGACATCGGGATCCCTCTGGATTCCGAGGATGAGTACGCGGCCTTCATCACCCCCGCCGACGTCCGGAGGGCCATCGCGCCGCGGCATGCGGATACGCACAAGGGCACCTACGGCCGGCTCGGTGTGCTCGCCGGCCGGATGCCGGGCGCGGCGGTGCTGGCCGGCCTCGGGGCGGCCCGTACGGGCGCCGGACTGATTGTGTTCGGCACGACCACCTCCTTGGCGCGTTCGGTGCCGCCGGAGTTCGTGATGCGGGACGCCGCGCCAAGCCGGCCGGTGCCGCCATCCCCGGCGGATACACGCGAGGCGGACGGCGACCGGCCACGGGCCGATGCGTGGCATGCGGATTGCCGGGCTGTGGTGGTGGGGCCGGGATTGGGCGACGGCGAGGTGGAACTGGAGGCGGGCCGCCGGGTGTTCGAAAGGCATCGGGGAACTGGCGTGATGGACGCGGACGGATTGCGGCTGGTGGCCGAATGCGCGGGCGCGCTGGCGGGATGGGTGCTCACCCCTCACCCGAAGGAGTGCGCGCGCCTGCTCGGATGGCGGACCGATGAGGTTCAGGCCCGCCGGTTGACCGCCGCAACCCGGCTTGCGGAGATGACCGGGGCGGTCGTGGTCCTCAAAGGATTCCGGAGCATCGTCACCGCGCCCGATGGGCGAATTCGTGTCAATCCCACCGGGAATGCCGCCCTCGCGACCGCCGGAACCGGGGATGTGTTGGCCGGCATGATCGGTGCGCTGTTGGCGCAGGGCGCCGATCCGTTCACCGCCGCGTGCGCGGGCGTCTGGCTGCACGGGCGAGCCGGGGAGTTGGCGGGGGACCGCGTCGGACCCGTGAGCACCATGGCCACGGATGTCATCCATGACATTTCCCGAGCAATTTCGTCCTGTTTCGACACACCGTCCGAGGGGTAGCACGGTTGTGGGGGTTCGTCGAGAAAGGCGAGGTGGAGTATGCGAAAGGTCAGTGGAATGTTGGTCGCGGTCGGGTTGGTGGCGGCCTTGGCCGCCGGGTGTGGTGCGCCTTCCAAGGATGCGATGAATGCCAAACTGCAGACCCAGCAGGAGAAGCTGAGCGCCAGCAATTATCGGAGCACGGCCAAGATGACGGTCCAGATGGAGAACGGATCGCAGACATACTATATCGAGACGGACTACGATTCGCCGGAGGTTTACAAGATTTCCTTGGGGGACGCGAACAAGAACATCAATCAGATCATCGTCCGCAATGGCAGCGGGATGTTCGTGGTCAGTCCGACATTGCAAAAGGTGTTCCGCTTCAATGGGAACTGGGCGCAGAATCAGGGGCACATCTACCTGTACGACCAAATCTTGCACCAACTCTCCACGTCGCCGGACGTGAAGGTGAGCAAGAAGGGAGATGTGTACACCTTCACGATGCCCATCACGCCGGAAAACGACATCGTGGCGAAACAGCAGGTGGACCTGAGCGTGGGCACCCTGGAGCCGAAAAAGGTGGTGCTGTACGACAAGAACAACAAGGCGGTCGTGACCATCGAGTTCACGTCCTTCGAGACCAATGTCAAGTATCAGCAGACCGACTTCGATCCGCAGAAGCTCGCCACCTCCGGGGCGGTCAAGACGACCGCGGTGGAGGACAGCGAGTTCACGTTCGTCGAGCCGCAGGAGATCCTGGGTGACAAGCAGGACCTGTCGGATCAGCTGTCCGCGACCGACTGGCTACTCCGATACACGGGCCCCTACGACTTCACGCTCGAGGAGTGGCGTCCGGACCCGGGAGTGGCCGGCGTTCCGGCGGGGAAACTGGTGGACCTGTTCGGCGTTCCCGCGGTCCTCTCGGGCACCGGAAACGCCCAGCGCCTGACGTGGATCCGCAACGGCGTGCAGTTCTCCCTCACCTCCGACAAACTGTCGTTGGATCAGATGAAGCAGGTGGCCATCTCGACGTTCGGACAGGTCGGCAAGTGATCCGCCATGCCACATCGAAAGCGCCGCGCCCCGCCGAATCGCCGCCCCAGGCGGCGGTGGGCGGGGCGTTGCGTTGGGAATCCGGGAGGAGAGGATTTCCATTGCCCGCCTGGGCGGGCATCCGTCACAATGAGGGGGTTGCGACAACAGGCCAGGCGGAGGCATTCTCCGGCCGGCGGCGCGCCGCGATGAACGGTGGAGGTTGCGGCCGCCAGGCGGCGCAGGAAGGCGATTGCCCCGCTTGGCAGATTTTTGACAGACGTTTCTCGCGACCAGTATAATACCGTTTGTACGATCGGTCAGGGTCACGGTCCACATGGAGGTGCCGCACGTGTCCAATGTGAATACGAAGCGAGTGGTGGTCAACATCCCCCAGACGCTGCTCGAGCAGGTCGATGGCATCGCATCTCGCACACAGACCAACCGCAGCGAGATCATCCGCGAAGCGATGCGGCGGTACGTTACGGAACACTGGAAGGCGGACATCCGCACGGCGATGCAGCAGGGCTACCTCGAGATGGCGCGGATCAATTTGCGCATCGCTTCGGAAGCGTTTCCACTGGAACAAGAGGCAGGGGGCACCGTGGAGCGACTGGTGAGCGGGGTGTAACAGCTTGAACGTCAAGCGGGGGGACATCTTTTTTGCCGATCTCTCGCCGGTGGTCGGCTCTGAACAGGGCGGCTTCCGGCCGGTTCTCGTGATCCAGAACGACATCGGGAACCGGTTCAGCCCCACCGTGATTGTCGCGGCCATCACGGCCCAGATTCAGAAGGCGAAGTTGCCGACGCACGTGGAGATCTCGGCCAGCCAGAGCGGCCTGGAGCGGGACTCCGTGATTCTGCTGGAACAGATCCGCACCATCGACAAGCAACGCCTCACCGACAAGATCACCCACCTCGATGAACACATGATGAAACGTGTCAACGAAAGCCTGATGATCAGCCTCGGCCTGGTCGAATTCTGAACCGCCGGTCATCATTCCGGACGCGTTGTTCCGTGACGCTTCGATTCGGCGGCCTCTCGTATTGGGAAGGAGTTAAAGCCTTGAATCCTGTGCACGATTCGGAGATCAGAGACATCACCCTGGCTGCCGAAGGGCGCCGCAAGATGGACTGGGCGTTCGCCCACATGCCGCTGTTGGCGAAGCTTCGGGAGGAATTTCAACGGGAGCGGCCGTTCGCCGGCAAGCGGGTCGCCATCTGCCTGCATCTGGAGGCCAAGACCGCCAATCTGGCGCTGCTGGTCCAGGCCGGGGGGGCGGAGGTCGCCGTTGCCGCCAGCAATCCCCTCTCAACGCAGGATGACGTCGTGGCGGGCCTGGTGGATGCCGGTGTGACCGCCTTCGCTTGGCGCGGGGCCACGGAGGAGGAGTATCACCGGCATCTTGGGCGGCTGCTCGATTTTCACCCCGAGGCCATCATTGACGACGGAGGAGATCTGATCACCGCGTTGCATCGGGATCGACCCGACCAACTCCGGGAGATCCGCGGCGGGTGCGAGGAGACGACGACCGGCATCCTCCGCCTGCGCGCGATGGAGGCGGAGGGCGCTCTCAAGGTCCCGATGATGGCCGTGAACGACGCTTACTGCAAGTACCTGTTCGACAACCGGTACGGAACGGGCCAATCGGTGTGGGATGGCATCATGCGGACCACCAACCTGCTGGTCGCCGGCAAGACGGTGGTGGTCGTCGGGTACGGTTGGTGTGGAAAGGGCGTCGCGATGCGGGCCAAGGGGTTGGGCGCCCGTGTGATTGTCTGCGAGGTGGATCCCATCCGCGCGCTCGAGGCGGTCATGGACGGCTTTTCGGTGATGCCCGTGGTGGAAGCGGCGCGCGAGGGCGACTTTTTCGTCACCGTCACCGGCAACCGGGACTGCATCACGCGCCCGGCGTTCGAGGTCATGAAGGACGGCGCCGTCCTCGCCAACGCGGGGCATTTCGACGTCGAGATCTCCAAACCGGACCTGCGGGAGTTGGCGGTGTCGGTGCGCGAGGTGCGGCATAACATTGAAGAGTACCGGATGCCTGACGGACGCCGGCTGTATCTTCTGGCGCAGGGCCGTTTGGTCAACCTGGCCTCCGGAGACGGGCACCCGGTGGAAGTGATGGACATGACGTTCGCCCTGCAGGCGCTCGCCCTGCGCGCGGTGGTGGAGGGAGATTTTCCGCCGGGCGTGCACCCCCTGCCGCGGGAACTGGACGAGCGGGTGGCCCGGATGCGCCTATCGGCGTGGGGCTTTTCGGTGGACGAGCTGACGCCCGGTCAGCGCGCGTATTTGGCCAGTTGGCAGGCATGAGACGGCCGATCCGCCGGGTGCCCCCTCCGCCCGGTGCGCGGCGGGGCCGGTCCCGAGGGTGGGCGCGATGTGCCTGATCACGCTATCGAAGAAAAGGGGATGCGAGATATGCGGCCGTTGATCGGCATCACGGGGACGAGGCACGTGATCCAGACCAGCGGAGCGTCGCCGGTCCTGATGGGGCTGGTGTGCTCGGATGACTACGCGAAGGGTGTGGAGGCCGCGGGCGGCGTCCCGGTGATCATCCCGTACCTCACGGATGAGGCGGCGTTGGCACGGTTGGCGGATGGCCTGGACGGATTGCTTTTGGCGGGGGGAGAGGATGTCGATCCGAACCGGTTCGGCGAATCCCCCACGATTGGACTGGGTCAGGTGACCCCGGAGCGCGATGAGCTGGAGATCGCCCTGATTGCCCAGATGCGCCGCCGGAACAAGCCCATCCTCGGCATCTGCCGGGGCATTCAGGTGCTCAACGTAGCCTTCGGCGGCACACTGTATCAGGACCTGCCGCGCCAGTGGGGCGGGCGCATCCAGCACAGCCAGAAGGCGCGGCGGGACCACCTGAGCCACAGCGTCCACATTGAGCCCGGCAGCCGGCTGGCGGACCTCTTCGAAGGACGTTCGGAGGTCCGATGCAACTCGTTCCACCACCAGGCCATCCGTGAGGTCGGGGACGGTCTTGTGCCCGTGGCGTGGGACGAGGAAGGGTTGATTGAGGCTGTGGAGGCGGCTGACAAAGAGGCGTTTGTCGTCGCCGTGCAGTGGCATCCGGAGAACCTGTGGCAGCGCTGGCCGGAACACCACGGGCTGTTCAGGGGTCTGGTGCAGGCGGCGATGGAGAAAAGCGGCGCCAGGGTATGAGGTGAGCGCGGGGACGGGACCACCGGCCCGGACGCGGGGTTGCCGACGCGGCCGGTGGTCAGATGAGGCCAAGGGCCCAGGGCTCAGCCCTGGGCCTGACCCGCCTTCACCCACTGCGCCACCGTGATCAACCGGCGCGTCTGGTGCTGGATGGCGGCGATGGCCTTCTCGTCAATCTCTCCGCTCTCCACCGCGGTCACGCTGGTCCCGTACGGGTTGCCGCCCGCCGCGAACAGCACCGGGTCGGTGTATCCGGGGGCGGCGATGATGGCGCCCCAGTGGAACATGGTCGTGTACAGCGCCAGGATGGTCGCCTCCTGGCCGCCGTGCGGGTTCTGGGCGCTCGCCATCGCGCTGACGACCTTGTTGACGGTCTTGCCCTGCGCCCACAGGCCGCCCAGGGTGTCGATGAACTGCTTCATCTGGGAGGGCACGTTGCCAAATCGGGTCGGGACGCTGAACAGGAGGGCGTCCGCCCATTCGATGTCCATCGCCGTGGCGGTCGGTACATCCCGCGTCGCCTCCACATGCGCCTTCCAGGCCGGGTTTTGCGCAATGGCCGACTCGGGCGCGAGCTCCGGCACCTTGAGCACCTTCACCTCCGCCCCCGCCTGCACGGCCGCATCGCGCGCGGCCAGTGCCATTCGATAGTTGGTCCCCGTGGAACTGTAGTAGATGATTGCGAGTTTGACGCCTGCCATGATGTCTCCTCCATTTCTGCATTCGATCCCGCGGGTCGGCGACATCCGGGATGCCGGCGCGGCCTGCCTTCGCACCGATGTCAGGGCGCTTTGAACACGGTCCCCGCGGCCCCGAGCCTTGGCGCCGCATCCGGCGCATAGATTGCGCCATCCGGGCAACTCCAATGCGGTGAACCCGTGTTCACGGTTCCAACCATAATTCAATGACTTACTCTTTGTCAATCGCTATATCAAAATTAGATTTCGGTTTTGGGATCGTGGGTTCCGCTTCCATGCAGGCTCGGGAGGGCTGAGGTTGTCCCCCGGTCGGGCCCGCGCATCGCATGGGATGGGATGCGCCGGGACGAGGCGCGGAGAGGAGGGAACGGAAATGGCGCAGGTCACTCCGCAGTCCTGCCACCTGCAGCTTCAGTTCCAGGTGGGCACCACCGCGAGCGGCATGCCGAGGATCCAGAACCGCAACTACGCCAATGTGTCGCCCTCGGCTTCGGACGACGACCTCCTCGCGGTGGGACAGGCTCTGGCCGCCCTGTTCGATCTGCCGTTGCACGCCATCGCGCGGGTCGATCAGGACGCCATCGAGCCGAGCACGCAGGCGTGATGAGGCATCCCACCGGCCGTCACCCCGGTAGATCCAGGGCCGTGCCGGGAGCGGATGGAGGCATCCTTCGGGGCATCTCACGGGAGAGGAGGGGAAGCTATGGCCACCAGAACCGTCCTGCAGCTGGATTTCCTGACAGATCAGAACAAGCGGGTGCGGATCACCATCCCGACGCCGAAACAGCCGGTTGACGCGACCGCGGTGCAGAGCGCCATGGATCTGATTGTCCAGAAAAACGTGTTCGCGTATCCGCAGGGCGCCATCGTCAAGAAGGTCGGCGCGACGCAGGTGACGACGGAGTCGACCGACATCGCGTGAGATGGGCGTCTTGATTCGACGCACAGCGTCTTGATTCGACGCCCAGGGCGGGCCCCGGGGTGAATCAAACCGGGGGCCCGTCCTCCATGCGCCGACAAAACAGCGCCCACAGCGCCTCGGGGGACGGTGCCTGCAGCACCTCCCGGTCGTCCACCAGGACGAAAGGCCGGCGCACGCACAGATCGCACAGCCCCAGACAGGCCCATCGCCGCAACTGGACCTCAGGGTATCGTTCGGCGATGAGTTCCCACACGCGCTGTGTCCCGAGCGGGAGGTTGCTGACGCAGATCTCCACCTTGCGCACGCGCGCCTCCTCCAACGCCATCTCCTCGCCTTCAGCGCCGGGCCATTCGCCTGCGGTACAGCCACAGCCCGGCCATCCCCGCCACCGCCACCGCCGCGGCCCAACCGAACACCGTGCGCGATTGGGCCAACAGGTCGTCCACGTGATCGCCGAACCAATAGCCGGCACCGAGCCAGGCACCGCACCACAGGCCGGCGCCGATGCCAGTGTAGACGAGAAACGGCCGCCAGTCCATTCGGCACAGGCCGGCGACGTACGAACTCATGGACCGGACACCGGGCAGGAACCGGCCGGGCACCAGCATCCACGGCCCCCACCGGTCGATGAGGCGGGTGGTGCGCATCATCCCGCGCTCGTTGAGCATCGCGAGGCGTCCGCCGAGGCCATGCACAAAACCGGTGCCAAACCGGCGGCTCACCCAATAGGCGATGACGGCGGCGGTCATGTACCCGGCCAGGGCCGCCAGCCACTGGCCGCCCGGCTGCATGCGGCCCTCGGCCGCGAGAAACCCGTACAGGGCGAGCACCGCGTCCCCTGGGAAGGGCAGCCCCAGCCCTTCAATGACCATCGCCGCGTAGACTCCGGCGTATCCCCAGTCCATCACCACCTCGGCCAATCCGCCAAACCACTGCCACACGGGCATCCTCCTCCACGATCCTATCCATACGACGGGCCCTTGCGGATGATGTCCCAACCCGCGGGCGCCTCCGAGTTTGGCACCCGGGCGGAACCTGATATGATATGGAAAACAGGGAGTTCAGGAGTGGAAGCATGCGGTGGATGATGATCGGCGCGAACGGATACACGTTGCGCCAACCGGGCCGCGGGGAAGCGGATGTGGCCGGAGAACGGTTCGATGCCGTCGTGGTGGACGGAGAGCGGGTGGTGGCGGTCGGTCGGGCCGAGGACCTGCGGTTGCAATACGGGGCCCGGGTGGACCGGGTGATGGACGTAGAGGGCGCGACGGTGTTGCCCGGGCTGGTGGACAGCCACCTGCATGTGGCGATGCTCGGCGAGCGGGCCATGCGGCTCGATCTCACCGGCGTCTCGAGCGCCGACGAGATGCTGTCGCGCATCCGGGTGTGGGCACGGTCCCTTCAGCCGGACGCGTGGGTGCTGGGCGGAGGATGGGACGACAACCGATTTGACGATGGCCGGGTGCCTTCCCCGGAGGCGCTGGATGAGGCGGCGGGCGGACGCCCGCTGCTGCTGACGCGGGTGTGCCGGCACGCGTACCTGGCCAATCGAGTCGCCTTTGCGCGCGCGGGGATCACGGACGAGACCCCGGATCCGGCGGGGGGCCGGTTCGGGCGGGATGCCGAGGGCCGGCTCAACGGCTGGGTGTACGAGCACGCCGGCCAGCGGCTCCTCGCGGCCGTCCCGCGCTGGTCGGAGGCCCAGTGGCGCGATGCGTTGGAGGCGGGCATGCGGGAGGCGCTGGCCGCCGGCATCACGGCGGTGCACACGGATGATGTGCGCAACCTCGGCACTCTGGACGCGCTCTGGCGCGCGTATCGCCACCTGCAGCGCGAACGAGGGATCTCCCTGCGTGTGCACGCCCTGGTCGATCACGGGGCGTTGCCGGAATACCGGAGCCTGGTTCGCGAGCTGGCGCAGGATGACTGGCTGAGGCTGGGGTGCGTGAAGCTGTTTGCCGACGGCGCGCTCGGCGGGCGGACGGCGTGGTTGGATGCGCCGTACACCGATGCGCCGGGGTGGCGCGGGACGCCCATCCACGCGGAGGAGGAATTGGTGGAACACGTGCGCCTAATCCACGAGGCCGGCTTCGGCGCGGCCGTGCACGCCATCGGAGACGCGGCCCTGGCGGCGGTGTTGGACGCCCTGGAGCAGGCGCCTCCGGTCACCATGCGGGATCGCATCGTGCACGCCGAGATCATCCGGCCGGACCTGATCCGGCGGATGCAGCGTCTGGGCGACCATCTGGCGGTGGACATTCAGCCGCGCTTCACCGTCAGCGACTTCCCGTGGGTGATGGATCGCGTCGGAGAAAAACGCGCGCGGTTTGTGTGCGCCTGGCGGACGCTGCTCGAGGCGGGGGTGCATGTGGCCGGGGGATCGGACGCGCCGATAGAGCCGGTGGCGCCGCTCGTAGGCATGCACGCCGCGGTGGTGCGCCGGGCGCCCGGGGAGGCGGGGGCGGGGTGGTTCCCAGAAGAGGCCCTGACTCCCGTTCAGGCGGCGCGGCTGTTCACGCACGACGCCTGTTACGCCGACGGAACGGAGCGTCACAAGGGTGTGATCGCGCCCGGGATGTGGGCGGATTTCACCGTGGTGGACCGGGATGTCCTTCGCCCGGCGGACCCGGACGAGCTGCTGGAAGCCCGGGTCTTATACACCATCGTCGGCGGACGTCTCGCGCACGCGGCGGACGGCGGTCCGGAGGGTTGGTCGTGAAGGCGTTTGACGAGTTTGGGCTGATTGCGCATCTGGTGCGGCGGGTGCCGCTGCGGGGAGACGGCGTGCTGACCGGCGTGGGGGACGATGCGGCGGTCCTCGAGGTCCCGCCGGGCGAGCACCTTCTGGTCAGCACCGACGCGATGGTGGACGGGGTGCACTTTTTGCCCACCACGATGCGCCCCGCGGATGTCGGATACAAGGCGGCGTCGTCGACCATCAGTGACGTCGCGGCGATGGGCGGCCGGGCGCATCACCTGGTGATTGCGCTGGCCATTCCGGAAGGCGCGCGGCTGGCGGATCTGGAGGCGCTGTACGACGGCCTGGGAGAGGCCTGCCGAGACCACGGGGTGACGGTCGTCGGCGGCGATGTGATCCGCACGAGCGGGCCGCTGGTGGTGACGTGCACGGTGATTGGATCGGTCGCCTCTGGCGGCGCGGTGCTGCGCGGGGGCGCGCGTCCGGGGGATGTGGTGTTCGTCACCGGAACGGTCGGCGCCTCGGGGGCGGGATTGGCGCTTCTGCTCGATGGGACCGCGGCGGCGGGCGACGTGGCCGCCGAACTCATCGAGAGTCACCGCCGGCCGCGCGCCCAGATTTGGGCCGGCGCCATCCTGCGGGAGGCGGGCGCGACCAGCCTCGACGACATCAGCGACGGGCTGGCCAGCGAACTGAATGAGATCAGCCGCGCCAGCGGGGTTCGCCTGCGCATCGAGGCGAGGCGAGTGCCCGTGGCCCCCTCGGTGCGCGACTTCGCGCGCCTGCGCGGGGAGGACCCGATGCGCTACGCCTGGTACGGAGGCGAGGACTACCAGCTGGTGGGCACGGCCCCGGCGTTCGCGTTCGCGCGCGCGCTGACCCGCTGTGAGGCCGTGGGGATTCGCCTGACGCAGATTGGGCGCGTGGAGGCGGGGGACGGCGTGATTGTCGAGACGGATGACGGGCGGCTCGAGGTCCTGGAGCCGCGCGGGTTCAACCATTTTGCGCCGCGGGACGGGGAGCCGTCCGAACGGGTGCCCGGGTCGCCGGACCCGCCCGCGGAGCGCGGCGCAGGCTGCGGCCGGCCGGAGGAGGGGAAAGCGTGAAGGTCAACCAGATGTCCGTCACCAGCCGCGGGCCCCAGGAGACCTTCGCCCTGGGGGAGCGGTTGGGCGAGATTCTGCGGCCGGGGGATGTGGTGCTGTTGACCGGGGGCCTCGGCGCGGGGAAGACGACGTTCGCCAAAGGAATTGCGAAAGGGCTCGGGGTCGAGGACGAAGTCACGAGCCCGACCTTCACACGGATGGCCGAGTATGAGGGGCGCATCCCCCTGGTGCATATGGATCTGTACCGGCTCTGGGAGGAGGCGCCGTCGGAGGAGGCCGCGCTCCGGGCCTTGGCGGATCTCGGTTGGGAGGACGCTCTGGAATCGGATGCGGCCGTGTTGATGGAGTGGCCGGGGAAGGCGGCGGATGCGGCGGGGGACGCGCTGGAGGTGGAGTTCACCGCGGTGCCGCTGCCGCGCGTGGACGAGCGAGAGCTGCACTGCCGCGCGCGCGGGCCGCGCAGCCAGGCGAGGCTGGATGAGTGGGTGAAGCGATGGCTGTTCTAGCGATGGACACGGCGACGCAGGTGCTGGCCGCGGCGGTGCGGGCGGACGGCGGCCGGGAGGCGTCCGTGGCGCTGCAGATTCCGCGCGGGCATTCGCGGCTCCTGCATCCGGCGCTGAAGGGATTGCTTCAAGCGTCCGGCGTGGCGCCGGGAGACCTGCGGGAGATCATCGTCGGCGTGGGCCCGGGCAGCTACACGGGGGTGCGCATCGGGGTGGCGGCCGCCAAGGCGATGGCGGCTGCCCTCGGGATACCGGTCCGCCCGGTCTCGACGCTTTGGATGATGGCCGAGGCCGCGGCGCCCGGTGGCCGCCGTCCGCAACCGGGTTCGGAGGCGGAGGCCACCCTGGTTCTGCCGCTGTTGTACGCGCGGCGCCAGCGTGCGTACGGTGCCCTGTACGGGAAGCGTGGGGGCGTGTGGCGGGTGGTGGAGTCCGAGCAGGTCCTGCCGGTGGCCGAGTGGCTGGCCCGGTTGCGGGCGCGGTTGGCCAGCGCGCCTGCGGGGGCGGTGAAGGGTGCGTGGACCGGCGTGATCGTCCACGACCTGGCCGGGCCCGTGGAGGAACTGCTCGCCGATGGCGGGGGCGCGTCGCGGGTGTGGACGCTGTCGGATGCGGCGGGACGGCTGGGGCCCTCCCTGCTGCGGCTGGGAGAGCGGCCCGAGGTGCCGCGGCTGGACGGGGATGCGCTGCACGCGCTGACGCCGGAGTACCGGCTGCCGGTGGAGGCGGAGGTCAAGCTGGCGGAGAGGAGCCTGATGACCCATGGCGATGGCTGAGGCGTGGGATCCGGAGGCGGTGGTGCTGCGGCCGATGCAGGTGCGGGATCTCGACGAGGTGCTGCGAATTGAAAAACGCTGTTTCACCGCCCCCTGGTCCCGGCACGCCTTTCTGACCGAGCTGGTGGAGAACCAGTTCGCGCATTACACCGTGGCGGAGTATCGCGGGCGGCTCGCCGGGTACGCCGGGGTGTGGCTGATCCTGGACGAGGGGCACGTGACGAACATCGCGGTCGATCCCGATTTTCGCGGCCGCCACCTGGGCGAACGGCTGCTCCGCCATCTGATGGCTCAGTGTGCGGCGCGGGGGATCACGCGGATGACGCTGGAGGTGCGCGTCAGCAACACGGTGGCGCAGAATCTGTATCGGAAACTGGGATTCGTCGGGGTCGGGGTGCGCAAGGGGTACTACACGGACAACCAGGAGGACGCCTTGATCATGTGGGTGGATCTTCCGGAGCCGGCGGGGGGGACGGGGGCGTGAGGGTGCTCGGAGTCGAGACCAGCTGCGATGAGACCGCTGCGGCGGTGGTAGAAGACGGGCGGCGCATCCTCGCCCAGACCGTCGCTTCCCAGGTGACGACGCACGCGCAATTCGGGGGCGTGGTCCCGGAGGTGGCCTCTCGGCAGCACGTGCGCGACATCACCCGCGTGGTGGAACGGACCCTGGAGGACGCCGGGCTGACCTGGGATCACCTCGACGGCATCGCGGTCACCTGCGGCCCCGGGCTGCTCGGGGCCCTGTTGGTCGGCATCTCGGCGGCCAAAGGATACGCTCTGGCGACGGGGTTGCCTCTGGTCGGCGTCCACCACATCGCGGGCCACGTGGCGGCCGCGTTTCTCGATGCCGACGAGGCGACCGCCTCCACCGAGGGCGATCCCGGTCCGGCCACGGCGGCCCGGCCACACGGGGGCCTCCTGGAGCCGCCGGTGTTGGCGTTGGTGGTCTCCGGCGGGCACACGGAGATCCTCGATGTGGACGAGGCGTTTCACTTTCGCCGTCTCGGCGGGACCAAGGATGATGCGGCCGGAGAGGCGTACGACAAGGTGGCCCGGAT
Source organism: Alicyclobacillus sp. (assembly GCF_023511815.1). Classification (GTDB taxonomy): domain Bacteria; phylum Bacillota; class Bacilli; order Alicyclobacillales; family Alicyclobacillaceae; genus Alicyclobacillus_H. Next base: position 1,747 of record NZ_JAIMAV010000064.1, on the reverse strand, counting down.
GGTCGGGCTCAGCTACCCCGGCGGACCGAAGGTGGACGAGCTGGCGGGCCAGGGGGATCCGCAGGCGTTTTCGTTTCCGCGCGCGATGCTGGAAGAGGGGCTCGATTTCTCGTTCAGCGGATTGAAGTCGGCGGTGGCCGGCGAGGTGGAACGGCAGCGGCGCAGCGGCGGCCTCCGCGTGGCGGACGTGTGCGCCAGCTTTCAGCAGGCGGTCGTCGATGTCCTGGTGGAGAAGGCCGCCCGGGCGATGCGCGAGACGGGGCGGCGCACCCTGGTGGTGGCGGGCGGGGTCGCGGCCAACCGCGGGCTTCGGGCGGCGCTGGCGGCCAGGGCCGCGGCGGACGGCTTTGAGGTGCGCTTTCCGCCGGTGCGGCTGTGCACGGACAATGCGGCGATGATCGCGGCGGCGGGATGCGTTCTCCTGGCGCGCGGCCGTTGCGATCCGCTGACGCTCAACGCCCACGCCCAGCTGTCGTTAGACGCCTGGCAGAGCGGCCGCGTGTGAGGCTCCAGTGGCGTCGCACCGCGGCCGTCGCCGCTTTTGGCCGCCTTCCGCCCTCCGCCCACCGTCATCCACCCATCCATCCATCCACTCCTCATCCATTTCTCCATCCACAACCTTATGCACAATATCCACAGAGTTATCCACAACGATCATCCGCCATTGGAGCGGGTTTCGACAGATTTCCACAAGGTTCGACGCCGAGGCTCTCCACAGCCATGTGGATAAATCCCGGCCGCGGGACGGCCGGAAATCGTGTCGAATGTCGCCGTCGAATCGGCTCGACAACGGTTCCTCATCGGCAATGGACAGGCCCGGATTGACGGGGTCCGGATACGGATGAATAATATGAATATTATCACTTGGTGGTTGGCGCGCCTCGCAGGAGGAAGGGAGGGAAAAGGCGGGGGACATCGATTCGGCGCAGGAATGAATGCGGTTTCACAACGTGTTACCTCATGCGGTGTGAGCTTCCGGGGTTTTGGGATTCCTTCGCAAAAGGAGGGTTTGTATGTTTCGGCGGTTCACCAACCTGTGCGTCGCGTACGTTCAGCGGTTCATGCCGGATCCGTATCTGTTCGCCGTCATCCTGACGCTTCTCGTCGTCATTCTTGACTTTCTGTGCGTCCGGGGCGTAACGCTGGGCGGGGTTGTGCGGGCCTGGTACGACGGCGTGTGGGGATCGAAAAACATCTTCACGTTCGCCTTGCAGATGATCCTGATTCTGGTCTCCGGCCACACGTTGGCCCAGGCGCCGGTCATCCAGCGGTTGCTCGGGCGGATTGCGTCTCTGCCAAAGAATCAGGTGCAGGCGGCCATCACCTGCTTTTTCGCCGCCGGGATTGCGTCGTTGCTCAACTGGGGCCTCGGGTTGGTCGTCGGGGCCATTGTCGCCAAGGAGATTGCGAAAAAGCTGCGCGAAAACATCCACTTCGCGTACATCGTCGCGGCCGGATACATGGGGTTCATCGTGTGGGCGAGCGGCTTCTCCAGTTCCATCGCGCTCGCCAACACCGACCCGAAATCGAGCCTCAACATCATCTACCAATTGACGAAGCAGACCGTTCCTTTCTCCGATACCGTCTTTCAGCCGTACAACTGGTTGCCCGTGCTGGCGGCGTTCGTCCTCATTCCCATCCTGTTGAAACGCATGGCGCCGACGGAATCGCACGTCCCGCCGATGGACGCCCTGCAGGAGATGGCCGCCGGGGCGGAGGTGCCCGTCCCGGGACCGGGAACCCCGGC
>NZ_JAIMAV010000063.1 GCF_023511815.1 Alicyclobacillus sp. | reverse complement strand
ATGGACGAGGCGTTCAGCGCCCTGGATCCTCTAATTCGGGACGAGATGCAAAACGAGTTGTTGGGCCTTCAGAGCCAACTGCGCAAGACCATCGTCTTCATCACGCACGATCTCAACGAGGCGCTCAAGCTGGGCGATCGCATCGCGCTGATGCGCGATGGGAGCATCGTCCAGGTGGGTACGCCCGAGCAGTTCGTCAGCCACCCGGCGGACGAGTATGTGGCGCGTTTTGTCAAAGGCATTGACCTGACCAAGGTGCTCGTCGCCGCCGACGTCATGAAGCGTCCGTCGCCGCTCATCCGGTTGAAGGAGGGCCCCGGTGTGGCCCTTCGGCGCCTGCGCGACGCCGGGGTGTCGAGCGGCTTTGTGGTGGACGAACAGGGACGCCTCGCCGGTCTGGTGACGGCGGACCAGTTGGCCGGGGCTGTCCGCGCACAGGTGGGGTCCATCGCGGGCATCGAGCTGGAACACCCGTTGCTCGCCGCGCCGGATACGCCGCTGGAGCAGCTGGTGCGGGACATCGTCAACACCCGCTACCCGCTGGCGGTGGTGGATTCGGGACGGCGTCTGCGCGGCATCGTGCTCAAGAGTTCCATTCTGGAGGCCTTGGCGTCGCGAGGGGGGGATGAGGATGTTGCCGAAGATCCCGCTCGCTGAATGGATCTCCGAGTTCGTGAACTGGCTGTACGCCGTATTGGGGCCGTTGTTCAATTTCATCTCCGATGTGGTGCGGGCGGTGATCGGCGGGATCGACACGATGCTCGGCACCGTGCCGTGGTGGCTGCTGATCCTCGTGTTTGCGGGGCTCGCGTGGTACCGCAGCGGCTGGAGGCTGGCTCTGGGGACGGCCGTCGGGCTGGTGTTGATCTACGATCTGCGCCTGTGGGAGGACATGGTCAACACCCTCGTGCTGGTCCTCGTGGCGTCCGTGTTGTCGATTGTCATCGGATTGCCGCTCGGCATCTGGAGCGCCCGGCGGGCCGGGGTGTACCGGGTGCTCTCGCCTCTGCTGGATTTGATGCAGACCATGCCGGCGTTCGTGTATTTGGTCCCGGTGTTGATCTTTTTCAACATCGGCGTCGTGCCGGCACTGTTCGCAACGGTGGTGTTCGCCATGCCCCCGGCCATCCGCCTCACGCGCCTTGGCATCCTCCAGGTGCCGGCACAGCTGGTGGAGGCGGCGCGGGCCTTTGGCGCGAGCGACACCCAGCTGTTGAGAAAGGTGCAGATTCCAATCGCGATGCCGAGCATCAAGGCCGGGATCAACCAGACCATCATGTTGTCCCTGTCGATGGTCGTGATCGCCGCGATGATTGGGGCGGGCGGCTTGGGCGCGGACGTCATGTCCGCCCTCGAGACCATCGACGTGGGTCGCGGGTTCGAGGCGGGCATCAGCATCGTCATCCTGGCGATTGTACTGGATCGCCTCACACAGCAGTCACGCGGTGTTCGTGAAAAGCAATGAACAAGGGGGAATGGGTGTTGCGAATCCGCCAACTGGGAATGGTTCTGTCGTTTGTGGGCCTGATGGGTGTGCTCGTGGCAGGCTGTGGCCAGGGGACATCGGGCGGCCATGCGGCGGACGAGAACAAGGCGGGCCAAGACACGACGGCCCAGGGCGGTGCGGGGGATCAAACGGTGCACATCGGTTACGTGAATTGGGCGGAGGACGTGGCCGTCAGCAATCTGTGGAAGGCCATCCTGGAGGATAAGGGATACCAGGTCCAGCTCACGGCGCTGGACGCGGGGCCGCTGTTTGTCGGCCTGTCGCAGGGTGGATTGGACGTGTTTCTGGATACTTGGTTGCCTTACACGCACAAAAACTACATGGATCGGTACGGTAGTCAGCTTGAGGACCTCGGCCAGTGGTATCAGGGACAGGCGAAAATCGGTCTGGTGGTTCCGAAATCCGTCGATGTCAGTTCAATTGATCAATTGAATGCGCACGCCTCAGAATTCCACGGCCAAATTGTCGGCATTGACGCAGGCGCCGGCGAGATGCAGGTGGCAAAGAAGGCACTTGATGCGTATGGCTTGAAGCTGAATCTGGTCAGCGGCAGCGAGGCGTCGATGCTCAGCGCCCTGCAGCGGGCCGAGACGAACCATCAGCCGATTGTGGTGACCCTTTGGAGTCCGCACTGGGCGTTCGCCAAGTGGGACCTGAAGTACCTGGATGATCCGAAGGGGATCTTCGGCAAAGCGGAAGAGATCCACGCGGAGGCCAACAAGCAGTGGGCGCAGTCCCACCCGGAGCTCGTGAAGTGGTTCAGCAACTTCAAGCTCACAGATCAGCAGCTGGGTGAGCTGGAGATGGACGTCAATCAGTCGGACGACAAGCTGGCCGGGGCGAGAAAGTGGATGGAGGACCACCGGGATCTGGTGAACCAGTGGCCCTCCTGAATCTGGCGAGAACGGCCAAGCGGGCGGAGGAATTCGAGCCTGCCGAGACTGGGTCAACCTGTGGCCATGGTGGCGAAAACGGCGGGGGCGTCAGCCCCCACCCCCATCCTCATCCCGACGGGCGCCCCAGATGCGATGCCCGTCCGGTGGGGCGAGCGGCCACGCCGAAGCGGGGCGTAGCCAGGTGCCATCGGGGCCCGAGTTGGGGGAGGCCCAACCGGTCACAACCGGGTTTGCAATCCATGCGGGCATGGCATACAATGGTGTCAAGAGGGAGCGCTCCCTGGAGCGCGGTTTCTTTTGATTCTTGTGGGACGTTTTTGGGCCGCAGGGACAAAAAACGTCCCGGAGGGCGACGGACGTGGATGTCGTGGAGCTGTCGGCGGTCCGGCGGATTGTGCCGGAACTGGTGGAGACCCTGCAGACCCGGGTTCAGATCCTGCACCGGATCCGGCTGATGCAGCCGGTGGGCAGACGGGCGTTGGCTGCTGCAATGGGGATCACCGAACGGGTGCTGCGCGCGGAGGTGGAGTTCCTGCGAAGGCAGGGGCTTTTGGTGTTCCATCCGGCAGGCATGTCGCTTTCGGAACCGGGGTACGCTCTTCTTGATCAGTTGGAAGACGTGCTGGCGGCCGTCGAAGGCCGCAGCGAACTGGCGCAGCGGCTCTCGCGGGTGCTTCGCATCCCGCGGGTGACGGTGGTGCAGGGGGACTCGGATCAGGAGAGTTGGGTGAAGGATACCCTGGGGTTGCAGGCGGCGCTGCTACTGCGCGAGGCGTTGACCGACGGCGATGTCCTGGCGGTGACCGGCGGGACGACCATGTCGGCCGTGGCCGAGATGATGCCTTCCAAGGGCCCGTGGATCGCCGTGAAGGTGGTCCCCGCTCGCGGCGGCCTCGGCGAGAATGTCGACATCCAGTCCAACACCATCGCGGCGCGGCTGGCGAAACGCCTGGGCGGCACGTCCATCATGCTGCACGTCCCGGATCAGATGAGCCCGGAGACCCTGGAGCACCTGAGCAGCGAACCGCTGGTTCAGGAGCGGCTTCAGGAGGTGCGGGAGGCCACGGTGATTGTGCACGGGATCGGCGACGCCCTGACGATGGCCCGGCGCCGCCAGCTGTCCCGGGAGGAACAGGCGGTGTTGCGCGAGCGAGGCGCGGTGGCGGAGGCATTCGGGTACTTCTTCAATGAGGAAGGAACACCGGTGCACGCCATGACGACGGTCGGCCTGCGGTTGGAGGATTTGGGCCAGCTGCGGCTGGTGATGGCGGTGGCGGGCGGAGGTTCCAAAGCTCGAGCCATCGCGGCGGCGGCCAAGGGCTACCGAGTGGACGTCCTGGTCACCGACGAGGGCGCCGCGCGAGGCGTCCTGGGGATGGCGCGCGAGATGGATGAGGAGGGATCCTGAGATGACAATTCGAGTGGGGATCAACGGATTCGGACGGATTGGGCGCAACGTGTTTCGGGCGGCGCTGAAGCGGCCGGAGATTGAAATTGTGGCGGTCAACGATTTGACCGACTCCAAGACGCTCGCGATGCTGCTCGAATACGACTCGGTGCACGGGCGGCTCGGCGCGGAGGTGCGGGCGGAGGAAGGGGCGCTCATCGTCGACGGCCGCCGCGTGCAGGTGCTGGCGGAGCGCGATCCGGCCAATCTGCCGTGGGCCAAGTTGGGTGTTGAACTGGTGGTCGAATCCACCGGCCGCTTCACGGACAAGGAGAAGGCGCAGGTGCACATCACACACGGCGGCGCGAAGAAAGTCATCATCTCGGCGCCGGCCAAAAACGAGGACATCACCATTGTGATGGGCGTCAACGAGCAGGCGTACGATCCCGAGAAGCACCACGTCATCTCCAACGCATCTTGCACGACCAACTGCCTGGCGCCGGTGGCGAAAGTGCTGGATGACACCTTCGGCATCGTGCGAGGCCTGATGACGACGGTGCACTCGTACACGAATGACCAGCAGATCCTCGACCTGCCGCACAAGGACCTGCGCCGCGCCCGCGCGGCCGCGCTGTCCATCATTCCGACGACCACCGGCGCGGCCAAGGCGGTGGGGCTTGTGCTTCCGCATCTGAAAGGAAAGCTCAATGGCATGGCGATGCGCGTGCCGACGCCGAACGTCTCGGTGGTGGACCTGACCGCGGAGTTGAAGCGGCCCGCGACCGTCGAGGAGATCAACCAGGCGCTGAAGGGCGCCGCGTCGGACGCCCTCAAGGGGATCCTGGCGTACACGGATCAGCCGCTGGTCTCCCGCGATTTCAACGGCGACCCGCATTCCGCTATTGTCGATGGCCTGTCCACCATGGTGATGGACGGCAACATGGCGAAGGTCATCGCGTGGTATGACAACGAGTGGGGGTATTCGAACCGCGTGGTCGATCTCGCGGCCTACATCGCGACCAAGCTGCCTGCGGCCGTGCGTGGCTGAACGCCGCCCAGGGCCGCCCGAGGCGCGCACGCAACACCGCGCGTCTTGTGCAAACGCGGCGCGCCGCGTGCAGGCAGATTCCCGACCAACCCTTTTCCCCACATTCCATGGAGCCGCCCCGCGGGGCGGCTCTGCACTGTGATTCCGGGGCGATGGGCGGGGTGGCGCATGAAAATCATTCCTCCGGTGTGGTAGGATGGGGCCGAGATGGCGAGTCTATTTTGCCGAGGTGAACCGTATGAACAAACAGACGGTGCGAGATGTGAATTGGAAAGGCCAGCGCGCGCTGGTGCGGGTGGATTTCAACGTGCCGATGAAAGACGGGCGGATCACCGACGATACGCGGATGCGCGCCGCCCTGCCCACGTTGTTGTACCTCCTGGACAAGGGCGCGGCGGTCATCCTGATGAGCCATCTCGGCCGCCCGAAGGGCCAGCGGACGGAGAAGTACTCCCTGGAGCCGGTGGCGGGCCACCTGCGCTCCCTGTTGCCTGGTGTGCAGATCCGGTTCGCCTCCGATTGTGTCGGGGAAGAGGCGGAGCAGGCGGCGCGGAACCTGGGGCCGGGCGAGGTGCTGGTGCTTGAGAATGTGCGGTTTCACCCGGAGGAGGAGAAAAACGATCCCGCTTTCGCCCAGGCCCTCGCTCGGCTCGGCCACGTCTACGTCAATGACGCGTTCGGTGCGGCGCACCGGGCGCACGCCTCCACCGAGGGCGTGGCGCGGTATCTGCCCGCCGTAGCCGGGCTGTTGATGGAGCGCGAGATCGATGTGATGGGCGGGGCCCTCGAGCGCCCGGAGCGGCCGTTCGTGGCCATCATCGGCGGGGCGAAGGTGTCCGATAAAATCGGTGTCCTGGAAAACCTGCTGCCGAAGGTGGACGCGCTCGTCATCGGCGGCGGAATGGCCAACACGTTCCTGGCGGCGCAGGGGCACGACATGGGCAGGTCGCTGGTCGAGACCGACGCGCTGGACATCGCGCGGGGGCTGTTGCAAAAGGCCGCCGAGCGGGGGGCGCGGCTGTTGCTCCCAGTGGACCTGGTGGTGGCGGACCGGTTCGAGGCGGACGCATCGCACCGGGTGTGCCCCGCCACAGAGGTTCCGGCGGACGGGATGGCCCTCGACATCGGCCCGGAGACGGTCGGGGCGTATCAGGCGGTCATTCGGGACGCCAGGACGGTGATCTGGAACGGCCCCATGGGGGTCTTCGAGATGCCCGCGTTCGCGCGCGGGACCATCGCCATCGCGCAGGCGATGGCGGAGGTGCATGGCGTGACCATCGTCGGCGGCGGGGACTCCGTCGCCGCGGTGGAGCAGGCCGGGCTCGCGGATCGCATGACGCACGTGTCGACCGGCGGCGGGGCCTCGCTCGAATTCTTGGAGGGCAAGACTCTGCCCGGGGTCGCCGCGTTGCGAGAAAAGGAGGAATCCTGATGACGCGGCGGCGGTTGTTGGCGGGCAACTGGAAGATGAACAAAACGGTGGCGGAGGCGCGGGCGTTCGCGGAGGCCATCGGCCGGCGGGCGGAGGTGTTCGAGGCCGGGGCGGACTTCGTCGTGTGCCCGCCGTTCACGGCGCTGCACGTTTTGCGGGTGACCCTGCCGGCGCGCGTGGCGCTCGGCGCGCAGAACGTGCACTTCGAGGAAAGGGGGGCGTTCACCGGTGAGGTGTCCGCCGAGATGCTCGCCGAGGCCGGGGTGCGCTACGTGATTGTCGGCCACTCCGAGCGCAGGCACCTGTTCGGTGAGACGGACGCGGTGGTGGAGAAGAAAGTCACCGCGGTCCTCCATGCCGGCATGACCCCCATTCTGTGCGTCGGGGAGGATTTGCGCGAACGGCAGCTCGGGCACACCGAACGTGTGGTTGAGCGGCAGACCAAGGCCGGGCTGGCGGGGGTGGACCCCGGCCGCGCGGGCGAGGTCGTGGTGGCCTACGAGCCCGTCTGGGCCATCGGCAGCGGGCAGACCCCGACCCCCGAGGACGCCGGGCGGGTGGTGGCGCACATCCGCCGCGTGATGGAGCGGGAAAAGGGGGCGGAGGCGGCCTCGCGCGTCCGCATCCTGTACGGGGGCAGCGTCACGGCCGACAACCTGGGCGCGTTCGTCGCGGAGGCGGACATCGACGGCGCGCTGGTCGGCGGGGCGAGCCTGAACCCGGACGGATTCGTTCGCATGGCGGAAGTGATCACGAAAGGAGCGAGCGCATGACAGTCGGGCAGCACACCTGGTCGAGCGATCCGTTTGATCGGCGCCGGCCTCCCTCCGGCGTGGGGATGGTGGCGCTGATCATCCTCGATGGGTTCGGCCTGCGCGAGGAGACTTACGGGAACGCGGTGGCGCAGGCGAAAAAGCCGGTGTTCGACCGCCTGTGGGCGCAGTATCCGCACACGACTCTCAAGGCGAGCGAGGAGGCCGTCGGCCTCCCGGAGGGACAGTTTGGAAACTCCGAGGTCGGGCATTCGAACATCGGCGCGGGGCGGATCCTGTACCAGGACCTGACCAGGATCAACAAGGACATTGAGACCGGCCAGTTCTTCGACAATCCGGCGCTGCGCGGGGCGATGGAACACGTCATTCGGAATGGGACGGCGCTGCATCTGTACGGGTTGGTGTCGGACGGAGGCGTGCACAGCCACGTCCGGCACCTGCTCGCCCTGCTTCAGATGGCGCACCGGATGCGGGTTCCGAAGGTGTTCGTACACGCCTTCCTCGATGGGCGCGACGTCCATCCGCACTCCGGCCGCCAGGACATCGAACGGCTGATGGCCGAGATGGAAAACCTCGGCACTGGGCGGATTGCGACGATTCAGGGGCGTTACTACGCCATGGATCGGGACAACCGGTGGGAGCGCACGGAGAAGGCTTACCGCGCCATGGTGTACGGCGAAGGGGAGAAAGCGACGGACCCGGTGCAGGCCCTGGAGGACAGTTACCGCAGGAGCATCACGGACGAGTTCATCCTGCCAACCGTGATCGTCGGCGAGGACGGCGAGCCCGTAGGCCTGATTCAGGACGGCGACGCGGTGATCATGTTCAATTTCCGGCCGGACCGGGCGATCCAAATCTCACGGGTGTTCACCAATGAGGACTTTCGCGAGTTCGATCGCGGTCCCAAGTTCCCGCACGTGCACTACGTGTGCATGACCAAGTTCAGCGAGCTGGTCGGGGGAACGGTGGCGTACCAGCCGGTCAACCTCGACAATACGGCGGGCGAGGTGTTCGCTCAAAACGGCCTGCGCCAGCTTCGCATCGCGGAGACGGAGAAGTATCCGCACGTGACCTTCTTTTTCTCCGGCGGCCGCGAGGACCCCTTTCCGGGCGAGGAGCGGGTCCTCATCCCGTCGCCGAAGGTGGCGACGTACGACCTCAAGCCGGAGATGAGCGCGTACGAGGTCGCCGACGCGGCGGTGGAGCGGGTGCACTCCGGCGAGATCGACGTCATGATCCTCAACTTCGCCAACCCGGACATGGTTGGCCACACCGGCGTCATGGAGGCCGCGGTCAAGGCGGTCGAGGCGGTCGACGAGTGCCTCGGCAAGGTGGTGGACGCGGTGCTCGCCCAGGGCGGCATCGCGCTGGTGACGGCCGATCACGGGAACGCGGACATCATGATCAACCCGGACGGAGGGCCGTGCACGACGCACACCCTGAGTCGGGTGCCCCTCATCGTCACCAAGCCCGGCATCCGTCTGGAGGAGGGCATCCTCGCCGATTTGGCGCCGACCATGCTCGACCTGCTGGGGGTTGCACAACCGAAGGAGATGACGGGCCGCTCGCTGATTGCGAGGTAGGCCGCGCGGCCGCGCCGGATCAGGCGGACGTGTTCGGCCGCCGGCGGGCCCATGGAGATCCGCAACGCCTGGCGGACTGGCCGTCGGGCGATCCAGGATGAACGACGTCACCGGCCGGGGCGGACACGTCCCAAGCCGGCCGACCTGAAGGAGGAGAACCCATGTCCGAGATCTTTGATGTCCACGCCCGCGAGGTGCTCGACTCGCGCGGCAATCCGACGGTGGAGGTGGAGGTGCAGCTGGAGACCGGCGCCATCGGACGAGCCATCGTGCCGTCGGGGGCGTCCACGGGCACGCACGAGGCCGTCGAGCTGCGCGACAACGACAAACAGCGTTACCTCGGCAAGGGGGTGCGCCAGGCGGTCAAGAACGTGATTGAAATCATCGGACCGGAGCTCATCGGCGAGGAAGCGAACGATCTCGTCGCCATCGACCAGACCCTCCTCGCCCTCGACGGGACGCCGAACAAGGGCAAGCTCGGAGCCAACGCCATCCTCGGTGTGTCGATGGCCGTCGCCAAGGCGGCCGCGGCGGACCTGGACATGCCCCTGTACCGGTTCCTCGGCGGTTTCAACGCACGGTTGCTGCCGGTGCCGATGATGAACATCCTCAACGGCGGGAAGCACGCGGACAACACCGTGGACATCCAGGAGTTCATGGTGGTGCCCCACGGGGCGCGGACCTTCCGCGAGGCGCTGCGGATGGGCACGGAGGTGTTCCACAACCTGAAGGCCGTCCTCAAAAGCCAGGGGCTCGCGACCACCGTCGGCGACGAGGGTGGATTTGCGCCGAATGTGAAGACCAACGAAGACGCCATCGCGCTCATCGTGCAGGCCATCGAGAAGGCGGGGTACCGGCCGGGGGACCAGGTGTCCATCGCGTTGGACGTCGCCTCCTCCGAGCTGTACCAGAACGGACGGTACGTCTTTGAGGGCGAAGGGGTGACGCGCACTTCGGACGAGATGATCCGCTATCTGGAGGGGCTCATCTCGAAATACCCCATCATCTCCATCGAGGACGGACTGGCGGAGGACGACTGGGAGGGGTGGGAGAATCTGACGCGGGCCATCGGCGGGCGGGTGCAGTTGGTGGGGGACGATCTCTTCGTCACCAACACGTCCCGGCTGTCGCAGGGCATCGAGCGGCGGGTCGCCAACTCCATTCTGGTCAAGGTCAACCAGATCGGGACTCTGACGGAGACGTTCGCCTGCGTCGAGATGGCCAAGACCGCCGGGTACACGGCCATCATCTCGCACCGGTCCGGCGAGACGGAGGACACGACCATCGCGGACATCGCGGTGGCGACCAACGCCGGGCAGATCAAGACCGGTGCGCCGAGTAGGACGGATCGCGTGGCCAAGTACAACCAGCTTCTGCGCATCGAGGAACAGCTCGGCTCCGCCGCCGTGTACGCCGGAGCCATCGCGTTCGCGAAGCTGCCGCAGTGACGGATGGCCGTGGGCCCGTCCGGACATCTGGTCCGGACGGGCCCTTTTGTCCACGTCCGGCGGCAGAGGTCCCAAGGCCGCCCGGGCGGGAGACGGGTGCATAGGGGCGCGGCGTCTGCGCACATTAGGGTCCGTGCGCCACACCATCTCCAGGAGGAGGTCGAGCCATGGATAACCGGGAAGCCATCGAGCAGACGCTGCGCAACTACGAGTTGGCGAACCAGGCGTTGTTGCAGGTTTGGGATCGGTTGAGCGACGACGAGATTGACATGATCCTGGAGAAGCAGCAGAATCGGCTGCAGCAGTTGGCGGAACGGGCGTGGGCCGAGGAGAAGTATTACGACGCGCAGTCGGAACTGATCCTCAACACCGTGGAGCGGTACGAGATGGCCAACCGCCACCTGTACGAGCACTGGGACACCATCCCGTTCGAGCAGCGCCTGGACCTGCTCCAGAAGCAGTGGAACCGGCTGCAGGAACTCCGAAAGCGTGTGGTGCACTGAGGGGGCGCATGACGCCCTCTTTTTTTATTCCATCCGAGGGCTTCCCGGCGGGACTCCACGGCGGCCGCCGCGCGGGAAGCCGCCGTGGCGAACTCCCGCTACGACCAGGGTTGTGGGCGATCCCCCGCCTCCGCCGGGGGTTCCGGGAAGGGCAGGTCGTCGGTGTTCACCATGTCGTACACCGCGCTCTCCAGTCGTTGTTGGGCCGCCTCCTGGACGAATTTCGGCACACCGAAGTGCTCCAGGGTGTCCATCGCGCAATTGACCATGGCGTCGGCCCTGCGTTTGGTGATGGGGATGTCCCGGTGCACCTGGCGCAGGCGCGACGCATCGCCGCCTTCAGTCCATTTTTTGGGCCCGTCGAGCATCTCCATCGCGAAGTCCCGGTAGTACGATTTGAGATTGGACATGTCGTCCGGGTACAGCGGGCCGAGATCGGGATCGGCCTTGACGCGCCGGATGAACTCGTCCAGCATGGCGTCCAGCTTCCTCTGCCCGCCGACCAGTTCAAACAGGGTTCTCTGCAGCATGGATTGGCCTCCTCGCATATGCACCCGTCGGAAGGTGCACACAAGCGCTCATTTCCAAAGTGTTCCCGGTTCGCGCGGCTTTTACACGGATTTCCATTCGATGGATGTCCGTTGTCAGTCCGCTTGGTTTCATGATAGACTGGGAGCACTGAGGCTGAAGGATTCCGTCGTTTGATATAGGGGTGGAAGGATGCTGGCGGCAGCGAAAGTGGTGTTGGCAATTCTGTCCGTACTGCTGATTGTGGTGATTCTCTTGCAGTCCGGGCGCAGCGCGGGTCTGTCCGGCGTGATCACGGGAGGGCCGGATCAGGTCGTGGGGCGGCGAGCCCGCGGCATGGACTCGTTTTTGGCGAAGGTCACGGTGGTGCTCGCGATTCTCTTTTTCGCCACCACGTTCCTCATTGCGTATCTGTTCGTTCACCAGTGAGAATGCGGCTACGGGCCGGGTATGGCGGCGTGATGGAGCCCCAAACCCCGGCCCGCGGAATACGGGAGGTCTCGCGAGTTGACACCCTCGTTATGCGTCTTGGTGCACGGGTTCACCGGTTCTCCCGAAGAATTGACGCCATTGGCAGAGCGGTTGCAAGACGCGGGATATGACGTGGTGGTGCCGACCCTGGCCGGGCACGGCGGCGACCGGGACGACCTCAGGACGGCGACGGCGAGCGCGTGGATCCAGAGCGTCGTCCCACACGTGCGAAACGCGGTGGGCAAACGGCCGGTGCACTTGGTGGGCTTTTCGATGGGCGCGATGATCTGTGCGGTGGTCGCCCGCCGCCAGTCGGTGACCTCGCTGACCATGCTGGCGCCGGCCGTGTATTACGTTGGGCCAACGCAGATGTTCCGGCAGATTGCCGGTGTGATCAAGGATACGTGGGGCACGAAGGCCAGTCCGGGCCAGCTGCGCCAGCGCATCGACAAGGTGACGAGCACCCCCCTGCAGAGCCTGATGCAGTTTCGCCGGGCCGTGCTCATGGGCAAATCCGCCCTGCCGCACCTCACCCTCCCCGTGTGCGTGGTGCAGGGAGAGAAGGACGAGTTGGTCGAACCGCGATCCGCGCTGTACGTCCACAGTGCGGTGAGAAGCGAGTGCAAGGAGCTGCACATGATCCCGAACGCGGGGCACATGCTGTGTTACAGCGCTCAGGCGGACCGGGTTGGCGATATTGTCCTGAATTTTTTGGATCGTGTGGACGGGCCGGGGCATTCCCGGCCGGGGCAATCCCAATGTGAAAGCACGTAGCCGGACATGATTGCGAGGGTCCGGCTTGTTTCATACTATGAGGGAAACGAGGTGACGGGAGGCGTGGGCATTGAACGAATCATCTCGCGGAGGTGAGGGTGCCATCCAGCGGGGGCAGGTCATCGAGTACATGCAGCTCGACGCGTACCGGCCCATGACGGTGGACGAGCTCACGGAGGCTTTCGGGATTGAGGATGCGGAATCGTTCAAAGCGTTCGTGCGGCTGCTCAACGACATGGAGGCCAAGGGCGAGGTGGTGCGCACCCGCACCAACCGGTACGGGGTTCCGGAGCGGATGAATCTGGTCGTCGGCCGCCTCCAGATGAAAGCCCGGGGCTACGGATTTCTGATCCCCGACGCGGCCGGGGAACCGGACGTGTACATCCCGGCCGACGAACTGAACGGGGCGATGAGCGGGGACCGGGTGATGGCGCGCGTGGAACGGGCCTTTAGCGGGGCGCGCCGGGAGGGCCGGATCATCCGAGTGCTGGAACGGGCCAACGACCGCGTGGTGGGCAAGGTCACCAAGTACCGCGATCACGCCTTCGTCACCCCGCTGGACAAGCGCATGGGGCAGGACATCTTCATCCCCGGGGACCAGGTGCTCCGGGCGCACGACGGAGACGTCGTGGTGGTGCAGATCACGGAGTTTCCGACCGCCACGCGCGGGCCGGTGGGGCATGTGGTGGAGGTGCTGGGGCAGCCGGATGCCCCCGGGATCGACATCCTGGCGGTGATCCGAAAGTACAACCTGCCCGAGTCGTTTCCGGAAGAGGTGCTGGCGGAGGCCGAGCGGATCCCGCTCGAACTCTCGGAACGGGACTATGAAGGCCGGCGTGACCTGCGCGAAGAGGTCATCGTGACCATTGACGGGGAGGACGCGAAGGATCTGGACGACGCGGTGCAGGTCAAGCGCCTGGAGAACGGAAACTACCTGCTCGGAGTGCACATTGCGGATGTCAGTTATTACGTTCGCGAGGGCTCGCGCCTCGACCAGGAGGCGTACCGGCGGGGCACGAGCGTGTATCTGGTCGATCGCGTCATCCCCATGCTCCCCCAGCGCCTGTCCAACAACGTGTGCTCCCTCAACCCGAGGGTCGACCGGCTGACCCTCTCCTGCGTTATGGAGATGGATCCCACGGGCCGCGTGGTCAAACACGACATCTTCCCGAGCGTCATTCGGACGACCGAGCGGATGACCTACACGGCGGTCAATCGGATCCTGATGGACCACGACCCCGAGACGATGGCGCGCTACGAGGCGCTGGTTCCGCACTTTCGGCAGATGGAAGAGCTGGCGCTGATCCTGCGCCGGCGCCGGATGGACCGCGGTGCCATCGACTTTGACTTCGACGAGGTCAAGGTGGTGGTGGATGATCTCGGGCGCCCAACGGACATCATCCCGCGCCAACGCGGCGTCGCCGAGCGCATCATCGAGGAGTTCATGCTCGCGGCCAACGAGACGGTGGCCGAACATTTTCACTGGCTGGCCGTCCCGTTCGTGTACCGCATCCACGAGGAGCCGGAGCTGGAACGGATGCTCGAGTTCAACGAGTTCATCCACAACTTCGGTTACCACGTCAAGGGGCTCGGCGGCCGCATTCACCCGCGCGCCCTGCAGGATGTGCTCGAGAAGTGCCGCGGGACGCGGGAGGAGCGCGTGATCGCCACGCTGATGTTGCGCTCCATGCGCCAGGCGAGGTATTCGCCGGAATCGGTCGGGCACTTTGGACTGGCGGCCGAGTTCTACACGCACTTCACCTCTCCCATTCGCCGTTATCCGGACCTGGTGGTGCATCGCATCATCCGGGAGGTTTTGTCGGGACGTCTCACCGGTTCGCGGGAGGAGCGGATGCGGGAGTTTGTCGCGGAAGCCGCGGCGCACTCAAGCGTGCGTGAGCGGGTGGCCCAGGATGCGGAACGGGAGACCGACCAGTTGAAAATGGTGGAGTATATGCTCGCTCACGTCGGGGAGGAGTTCGACGGCCTGATCTCCGGGGTCACCCAGTTCGGCCTGTTCATCCAGCTCACCAACGGGGTCGAGGGCCTGATTCACATCAGCTACCTGACGGACGATTACTACGCGCTCAATGAAAAGCAGATGGCGCTGGTGGGCGAGCGCACCCGGCGGGTGTTTCGACTCGGGGATCCGGTTCGCGTCAAGGTGGCGGGGGCGAACAAGGAAGAGCTGACCATCGACTTCGAGCTGGTGGCGCATCACCGGGAGGGAACGCTGGTGGTGACGCGAGGCGTGGAGTCGGTGGTGTACGACGAGGACCTGTCGCCAAGGGAGCGGCGCCGGGCCGTGGCGGAACGTGCCGCCAAGGCGAGGCGGCCGCGGGGGGAGGGCGCCCGGCGCGGGGACACGAACGGCTGGTCCTCCAGGACCGGTACCGGGGCCAGGGGGCGCGGCTCGGCCATCCCGGTGACGGACGACAATTCCGGCGGATCCCGACGCCGGAGAAACCGCGGCGGGGCGGTGGAGGTGGATGTCCCCGGTCTGGCGGCCCGCGGCGGCCGGGGTAGAAAGGGTCCGGCGGCACGGGGCCGGAAAGGCAGGGCGGGCAAGAAGACGCCGACATCCATGGTTGGAACCGGCCCTGACACACCGCGCCGCGTGCCGTGGCCGGATCCGCCCCACTGACGGGATCGGGCAGATGGCGCGACGGATTGGTGTGAAAGGACGCTTGGTTTGCGCCGACGAGCCTTCGGGCGCCATCGGATCGTGCGTTGCATCCGTTCGTCTGCCGTGATACGATTAAGGTTGCGCCAAATCGGCGGTGAGGCGGGGGATGAGCGGTGGCCAAGGCGAACGATGGGCATACGTTGGCGCAGAACCGAAAGGCGTATCACGATTATTTCATCGAGGAGACCTATGAGGCGGGCATCGTGCTAAAGGGCACCGAGATCAAATCCATCCGGCGCGGGTCTGTCAATCTGCGGGACGCGTACGCGCGCGTCGAGGATGGCGAGGTCTGGTTGCACAACATGCACGTCAGCCCGTATGAACAGGGCAACCGCTTCAATCATGAACCGCTTCGGTCGCGTAAGCTTCTCCTTCACCGCTCGGAGATCCGAAAACTCATCGGTGCCGTCAAAGAGAAGGGATACACCCTGGTTCCGACGCGCCTGTATCTGAAAAACGGGTTCTGCAAGGTCGAAATCGGACTGGCGAAGGGCAAGAAGCTGCATGACAAACGCGAGGCGATGAAGCAGCGCGACGCCAACCGCGAGATCGAGCGGGCGTTGCGGGAGCGCAACCGGTGACTCCCGCCTCGTGCAATGGTCTGTTGCGACATGGCGTTGCCAAGGTGCCGTCCAAGGTCCGATGGCAACGGTGGTACCACGTGACCATTGTCAAGTGCCTGTGGGCGTAGTATGATTTACATCAGTCGCAGATGCGTTGCCCCGGGGGTCTCTGACGGCGGCCCGGGTGATGCATCCAGGACTCTTTGCCGGACGACATGGGGGCGTTTTGGATTCGACGGGGATTGTTCGAGCATGAACGGCGGGTCGTGGGGCTGCGAGGCCACGTGAAAAACGCGGACCTAAATTAACTGGCAAAGCGAAACGCTTTTCCACCAGCAATCTCGCCCTGGCTGCTTAATGCACCCAGGCCGTCGCATAGCAAGCTGCCCGCGCTGGCTGTGTGACGTCACCCTTGCGGGCTAGGTGACGGTCGCGCTCGCAGGCCGCCGCTGAACAAAAGCGAGCTAGCCCGCCCGTCAGCGTGTGCATCCGCAGACAGCGGGGACATTCAGTAGATGTACTACACCCGTAGAAGTTGATGTGGCGAGGTCTTCGGACGCGGGTTCGACTCCCGTCGCCTCCACCATCCATTCTCTAGATTGTCTCGAAGCACAAACAGGTGCTTGGTTTTTTTTTTTTTTTTTGGGGGCTTACTTTTTCGTGAAACGTTGCGTCGTGTTCTGCCAGCGCTCACATCAGGCGGCTTATTCCAACCTCTCTTATCTCTGTGATGTGGTATAATAGCCAGGTCAGGGTGGACAACGGGTGGCGCTTGCTTGCTGCGGACCCAAGCAGAGGCGCCTGCTTTATTTTCAAATACGGGATAAGGAAGGTTACCATGAGCACCGTACGCAGCAAAACGGACGTCATTTTAATTGGTGCTGGTATCATGAGCGCGACGTTAGGGGCTTTGTTGTTAGAGTTGGCACCTGATTGGGAAATAAAGGTTTTTGAAAAACTCACCCAAGCGGGTGAAGAGAGCTCCAACGAGTGGAACAATGCAGGCACAGGCCATTCGGCATTGTGCGAGTTGAACTACACCCCGGAAAAAGCGGACGGCACGGTAGATATTCGCAAGGCCATCCAAATTAATGAACAGTTTCAAGTCTCGCGGCAGTTTTGGGCGTATCTGGTGCAGCGCAATTTGATTTCCCACCCCCAGGACTTTATTCGCCCGATCCCGCACATGAGCTTTGTACACGGTGAAGAAAACGTTACTTATTTGAAAAAGCGGTATGAAGCCTTGACACGCCATCCGCTGTTTTCGGGCATGGAGTTTTCGGACGATCCGGATC
>NZ_JAIMAV010000062.1 GCF_023511815.1 Alicyclobacillus sp. | reverse complement strand
CTCGTCGAGCGTCCACGTCACCGGCAGGTGCGCAACCTCCTCGCCCAACACCAGCCTCGCCTTGTCGAGCAACCCCGCCACCGTGATGGGCTCGTTGGCCTTGCCCTGCACATTCCACTGATATGGATTGATGGGGCTTTCGATCCGAAGCCGTTCGGCCATCCGCGTCTCTCCTCCTTCTGCACGGTCCCCCGGGCATCCCTGCCACTCGTCCATCCGGCCTGATGGGCGCGCCGTCCGGAGCGCCCTTCCGGACAGCCGCCCGGACCCGGTCCGTTTCACCGCATTTCAAATTGGAACGCGTGCGCATCCGGATGCGCCTGCGTCCCATCCGGAATCGCACACGTTCCATCCAACCCCCAACCACCAGTAGCATAAACTGTGCCAATCCTCACGCCACGGTTCCGCGTGCCGCAGCCCAAGGATTCACGGAGTCGGCGGCAGGTCGCCGACGAGGTGGTCCGGAAACCCGGCCGATCACCCGGCGAACCTTACCGTCGGCGTCCCCTGAACGTCGGTGCGCAGCACGAACAGGCCCCCGGCCATGGGTTGCGCGGCCAGCGCCGAGTCGTCAAGCCCCGTGCGCGCGGTGGTGACGTACAGATCCGTGAGGTTCGGGCCCCCGAAGGTGCAGGAGGTGACGCGGGTCGCCGGGAGGAAGATTTCCTCGAGGAGCGCCCCCGTCCGCGGGTCCCACCGCGACACCCGTCCGCCCTCCCAGTGGGCGATCCACAACCGGTCCTGGGCGTCGATGGTCATCCCGTCCGGGAATCCCCTGTCCTCAGGGATCCGGATCACCACGCGCCGATTGGCGATGGAACCCGTCCGCACGTCGTAGTCGAACGCTACGATCTCCCGGGTCGGCGTGTCGATGTAATACATCGTCCTCCCGTCCGCCGTCCACGCCAGCCCGTTCGAGATGCCGACGCCCTTAAGGACGCGTGTCACCCGCCCGTCCACGTCGATCCGGTACAGGCTGCCGCGCCCGGGTGACTCATCCAGGGCCATCGTCCCGGCCCACAGGCGGCCGGCGGGATCGCACTTGCCGTCATTGAAACGGTTGCCGGGCACATCCCCCTCCACCTCGGCCATCCGCGCCGTTCGACCCGTCTCCAACTCCACCCGGTAAACCCCATCCGCCAGCGTCACCACGACCTCGCCAGGCCGTGCCGGGACGACCGATGAGACGTATGAATCCAGTTCAATGACCCGATCCCGCCCGTCTACCGGATGGAACACGTGCAACTTCCGACCGAGAATGTCCACCCAGTACAGGCACTGCAACACGTCGTCCCAGCTCGGTCCCTCACCCAGCTGTGCTTTCGCGTCCACCACCAATGACAGTTCCCGCAACGCACGCGCCCCCTTTTCGCATGACGAGATAGGACGCGCCACTGGACGAAACGTCCGTGGCGCCTTGTGCATTGACCCAACCTGTCCAGCGTCGGCCCAGGGCCTCGTTCAATGGCGGACCGTCCCGTGCCGTCCGGCGGAATCCCAGCTCGCGCCCCCCTCGATGAATTGCCCGCCGTCCACGCGCAACACCGCACCGGTGATGTATGCCGCCTGATCGGAGGCGAGAAACACCGCCGCCTTCCCCAGGTCGGAGGGCAGCCCCATCCGGCCGAGCGGCATCCGCCGCCCCATTTCCTCCATCACTTCGTCGGTGTACCAGGTTCGCTCCCCCGGGGTATCGGTCCACCCGGGCTCCAGAATGTTCACGCGAATGCCATGCCACATCAGCTCATTGGCGGCGGACAGGGCCAGGTGGTGGGCGCCCGCCTTGGCGACGTTGTAGTCCACCGCGTCCTTGAACGGCGTTCGCGCATGCGGTGAAGAGATGTGGAGGATGACCCCACCCGTCCCCCTCGCGACCATACGTCTGGCCACGACCTGCATCGCGTGGAACACGCCGTAAACGCCCACCTCAACCGTCCGTTGCAGGTCTTCAAACCGGGTCTCGAGCAGATTCGCCCGCGTGCTCCGTATGGCGTTCGTCACCAGGATGTCGACGGCACCCAGCCGGGACTCGCACAGGGCCACCGCCGCCTCCACCTCATCGCGGTGGCTCACATCCCCCCGAACCGCCAGCGCACCTCTGCCCAACGAATGAATCCGCGAAACGACCTGGTCAAGCGCCTCGTCACCGGCCATATCCACCACGCACACATCCGCACCCGCTCGCGCGAGCTCCAAGGCAATCCCTGCCCCGATGCCCCTTGCGCCACCGGTGACGAGCGCAACCTTACCCAACAGCCCTGTCACATGCATCGCCTCCATTCCCGTCGGCCGTCTGCCCGAGTTGAAGTACGCTCATCGCTCATCGCTCATCGCCCCCATCCCGGCAGAAGGTGGTTCTCCTGTATCCAGTTTACCTCGTACGTCCCGCGCCGTGAAAAGATAGACAAACAAGAAGTGTCGGGGCCTCGGCCGGAGTCCATCGTCCGCATGTACAGCGCCCGGTGTCTCGATACAGGACGCGTGTTATCATTCACATAATTTTGTTGAAATACAGGAGGAGTCATGATATTGTTGTGTTGTGAAATCTGTCTGACAACCAGATTATCAGATATGTAATCAGGTGTAACTACGGCATTTTGGAACATTTGAGCGTCCCGTGTGCCACGAACGGGGCCGGGCCGCCGGGGGAGGCATGTTATGTTCCGTCAAGGGTTGATCAAAAGGGAATCTTCGGGAAAGCCGATACGTGTCGGATTCGTCGGTTCTGGCAGAATGGGAACCGGGGCAATTTGCCAGATCGCACACATGCGCGGAATGACCGTCAGCGTGATCGCTGACATCCAGGCTGAGCGTGCAATCCGCGCCTTTTCGCTGAGCGGCTACCGTCCGGACGATGTCGTCGTGACCAACAAGCTCTCGACGGCAGCGGATGCCGTCCGACAGGGACACCCGGTCGTCACCGAAGATGCCAACCTGGTCCCCCAGCTGGACGTGGAGGTGGTCGTCGACGCGACGGGCAGTCCGGAGCTCGGCGCACGAATTGCGTTCCAATCCATTCAGCACCGGCGCCACATCGTTATGTTGAACGTCGAGAGCGACGTCGTGATTGGGCCCATCCTGCATCGCATGGCTCAAAACGCAGGGGTTGTGTACACCGTTTCTTCTGGCGATGAACCTGGCCTGATCGCCGAGCTGTACGACCGCTATGCCGGACTCGGTTTGGAAGTGGTTGCGGTGGGCAAGACGCCGACGAGCCTCGGTTCCTTCGATCGTTACGCTACACCAGACAGTTTGGAGGAAGAGGCGCGCGCTCTCGGAGTGAACCCACATTTTCTGGTTACCTTCCGCGATGCGACCAAAACCATGATAGAAATGGCCTGCGTCTCCAACTACACCGGCCTCGTGCCCGATATCCGTGGCATGCACGGACCGATCGCGGGCGTTGAAGAGATTCCGAGGCTGTTCAAGCTCGAATCCGAAGGTGGCCTTCTGCACCGTCGCGGCGTTGTGGACTACGCGCGACCGCTCATGACGCCGGACGGTCGGGTTGACTTCATGCGAAGCGTTACCCCAGGGGTGTTCCTCGTGGTTCGCACGGAACACCCACAGATTCAAGCCGATCTTCAGTATTTCGACGTCGTTAGCGGAGGCGACGGCTACTACCTGCTGTACACGCCATACCATCTCGTCACGACGGAAATCCCGATCTCCATCGCTCACGCTGCCCTCTACCAACACCCTACCGTGGTGGCGAAGGATGGATTGGTGACGGAAGTCATCGCGGCGGCGAAACGGGACCTGCATGCGGGGGAGGTGGTGACCGGACAAGGAGAATCACAATTTTATGCCTTGAATGACCTCTATGCGGTAGCTAAACAGGAACGGCTCGTTCCATTCGGCTTACTACCAGGTGCACGCTTGCGTTGCAGCGTGAAACGAGACCAGGTTATCACCTACGATATGGTGGACCTCCGTACAGACACAGTCCTGTATCAGCTGCGTCAGCTCCAGGATTCCCTTTTCACGTGACCGTTCCTGAGGGAGGGTTCGGTGTGCCGCAAGACAACATAAGACCCGTAGGCCGGACTACACTCACGCAAGCAATCGTCAATGAGATCACCGACCTCATGATGAAAGGCGTTTGGCGACCAGGATCCGCCCTCCCCTCTGAGAAAGAATTGGCGGCGAGTTTTGGCGTCGGCCGATCCACCATCCGGGAAGCCCTGCAGAGCCTCGTCACCATCGGGGTTCTGGAAACACGTGCGGGAGGTGGGGCTTGGGTTCGGGAGCCGAACTCTCAGCTTCTGTCTGGTGCATTTCGGTGGGGGCTGCTGCTCAGCCCCCACAACCTGCAGGACCTGACCGAAGTGCGGACATCCGTAGAATCGGAATGCGCTCGACTGGCCGCCGAGCGCAGAGACGAAGCCGATATCCGCCGGATAGAGGAGTCCCTGGAGTGCATGCGGCGGCACCGCGCGGACGACCCGAGCTTCATGGAGTGGGACAATCGGTTTCACCAGCACATCGCCCAAGCCACTAAAAATGAGATCTTCATCAATCTGGCCGGAACCATCCAATCCATCGTGCGGCTGTGGTATCCCCGAGCCTACCGCAATCCTGAGACGAAGGAACGCGCGATCGAGGAGCACGAGGCCATTCTAGCGGCTATTCGATCCGGTGATCCATCCTCCTCCATTATGGCTATGCGATTCCACGTCATTGAGGCCGCCAACCGGCTCAACCGGGTACTGCGTGAACACACTGAGACCGGAAAAGAACCTTAACAATTTCAATCGGGGGTGCACACGATGAAATACGGGCTACGTAACAGCAAGCACCGAGTAAAAATATTTACCGGAATATTATGTCTCTTGACAGTCGCCTGCGGAGGGCCTGTAGGTACCAACACCTCCGGATCGCAGATGCAAACCGCGCCATCCACCGGGACCAACGAAATACGCCTGGGCCTGATGACAGACCTGACGGGTCCTTCAGCGTTGAGTGGCCACCATGATCTAAACGGAGCACAACTTGCTGTCGATCAGATCAATGCGAGCGGTGGCATTCAGGGTAAGACGCTGAAGCTAATTGCCGAAGACGACCAAGGTCAGAACCAGGCTGGCGTTTCTGCATTCCAAAAATTGTCATCAAACCAGGATATTGTCGCTATCATCGGAGAAAATCGAAGTACCATCGTGCAGGCAACCCTTCCCTACGTACAGCAGGCAAAGATTCCCGTTATGATTGGAGGCACCAATGTCGGGCTGACACACACGGGAAACCGGTGGGTTTTTCGCTGCCGTCCCAACGACCAGTATGCAGCTCAGGTCATGGCTCGGTACGCGTCTGAAGATTTGCACGCAAAGACAGCCGCAATCCTCCACGACACCGATGCGTTCGGTTCCGGAGGTGACACCTTATTAAAGACTTATCTTCCGCAAAACGGCGTTCAAATCGTTAGCGACCAAGGTTATACAACTGCGACTAAAGATTTTACACCATATCTGGAAAATGTCAAATCATCCCACGCCGATGTCCTACTCACATACATGACCAATTCCGAGGATGCAGCGCAGATGCTTCGCCAATTTCGCCAACTCGGGTTGTCTACGAAAATTCTTGGTTCACCGTCCATCGCAACTTCAGTAACCATAAAACTCGCGGGGGATGCGGTGAATGGGGTATACGGCGTATCGGACTTTGTACAGGATGCCAATAATGCAGCAAAAAAATTTACTGAAGATTACGTATCGAAATACAATGAGCAACCAGACCTTTTTGCCAGTTGGGCCTATGATGCGGTCATGATCTTGAAAGAAGTGATGACCAAATACGGGACTGATCCGGACCAGATTCGAACCGGGATTCTGTCTATGAAGGGATACCAAGGTGTTGAGGGACTATACAACTTCGATCAGAACGGCGACGGATTGCATGGATACACCGTGGTTCAGGTGGAAAACCGGCATGTGAAATCCCTCAAATTCGTTGACATGGGACAATGATCTTGTCTGCAAAAAACACTCTCACCGCTTCGCCTCCCGGCACGTCCCTCGCGCCGGGAGGATGTGTCATTTTATATGACATACTTCCCAAACGTTTCTGGCGAATACCGCCATACCTTTGCTTCTCGCCTCAATTCCTCACATATTATTCTCAAGAAACGTTGGTTTTATTTTACGATCAGTGGAAAAGGGGTGAGCGTGTTGTGAAACTCTATCAAGTCCGCCCAGCCGTTCATGGCGATATTGACGCCATAACGTCCATCGCACTGGAATCCTGGAAGTACACCTATGGTTCCATTTATCCAGAACACGTCATCCATCAATTTGTTGCGAGAGCATATTCCGCCGAGAACTTGACTAACTCCATCAACAGGGACATCGCGCATTTCAAAAGGCTCTTCTATGTGGCTCTGGACACGAACGGACAAATCGTCGCTTTCTCCCACACGGTTCCTGAGCCGAATAGCGACACGTCCTTTGAACTCGCAAGAATCTACGCATCGCCAAGAACTCCCACCGCTTCGCCTCCCGGCACATCCCTTGTACCGGGAGGTTGTGTTATTTTATATAACACACGAACCAACTATACTTGGTGATTCTCTCCGCATTCTAGATTCCCGACTCAATCTCTCACATATTTCTGCCCACATCCCTTACGTCCCGCGAAACATTCGCCTCACCTGTGCAATAAAACTTGACTTCCATCGTTCGATCGGTACAATTTTCGCATAGAACCTATTCCTCGCATGGTTGCGAGAGTTTATCCTCAAAACCGCGCGATCCCCGGTGGTTCGGCCGGGGCATCGAACCGGGAGGGGGGTGGCACCCAACACACCACATATTTACCGAATTATCGAAATAGTATTTTCAACTTAAACCTCGCAAACGGGGCAGGGAGAAAAGGGAGGTCGTGATGTGAAGAAACATCGGGTGCTTTCGTGGGTGGCTGTCACTTCGGCCGTCATGCTGTTATCCGCGTGCGGCGCGGGTGGAGGCGGGGGCAACACCGCCTCGAGCGGCGGGGGTGGCGGAGGAGGCGGCAATGTCATCAAAATCGCCACCCAGTCGCCGCTTTCCGGAGGAAGCGCGACCCTCGGCGAGGCCATCAAGCTCGGCGCCCAGCTGGCCGTCGAGGACAAACAGGAGGAGTTTAAAAAGCTCGGATTCACCCTGCAACTGGTTCCCTACGACGACCAGGCCGATCCGAAGAAGGGTGTGGCCAACGCCCAGATGATCGCCTCCGACCAGGACATCCTCGGCGTCGTGGGCCATCTCAACTCGGGCGTCGCGATTCCGTCCTCCGAAGTCTACGAAAAATACGCCATCCCGATGGTGTCCCCCGCCAACACCGCGACCCAGGTGACCGACCGTGGGTTGAAGACCGTCAACCGGATCTGCGCACGGGATGACTTCCAGGGCCCGGCGGGTGCGCAGTTCGCCGTGCAGACGCTCGGCGCCAAGAAGATCTTCGTGATCCAGGACAAGACGGCGTACGGACAGGGCCTGGCGGATGCGTTCAAGGATGCCGCGCAGAAGCTCGGTGCGCAGATTGTCGGGTACGAGGGCATCACCGTCGGAGAGAAGGATTTCAACGGCGTGCTCAACAACGCCAAGGCGGCCAATCCGGACCTCATCTACTTCGGAGGGCTGTACGCGGAAGGCGGCCTGATTGTCAAACAGGCGCGCGAGAAGGGCCTCAACATCCCCATCCTGGGCGGAGACGGGCTTGACTCGTCGACGATGGTGCAGATCGCCGGGGCCGACATCGCCAACACGTACTACACCTCCGTGGCGGCGGACGTCACCAAGACCGACAGCGGCAAGCAGTGGGCGGACCGGTATCAGCAGAAATTCGGAAAACCGGTCGAGTCCTACTCCGCGTACGGCTACGATTCCGCGCAGGTGCTCCTCAAGGGAATTGAGAACGCCATTCAGGCCAACGGCGGCAAGAAACCGACCCGGGAGCAGGTCCGCGACGCCGTCCGCGCCATTCAGGACTTCCAGGGCATCGTGACCAAGGTTGGCTTTGACGACAAGGGCGACAACAAGTTCGCCAACGTGTACGTGTACAAGTTCGACGGACAGAAATACCCGGGGACGCAGGTCGCCGCCATGTCCAAGCAATCCTAGCGCCCGGACATCCCGGTCGACAGCATGAGCCGCCATCGCGGGGGAAGGACGGGCGGATCCAGCCCTCGCCTTCACCCGCGCATCGGCGGAAAGAACGTTCCACATGGAGGGATGCGGGTGATTCCACAACTTCTGCACAGCCTGCCGCAGGTCCTGGTGGACGGGGTCACCCTCGGCGCCGTGTATGCCACCGTGGCCCTCGGCTACACCATGGTGTACGGCATCCTCGAACTCATCAACTTCGCCCATGGGGAGATCTTCATGAGCGGCGCTTTCATCGGCACCGCCATCCTGATTGGACTCAACAGCGCCGGCTGGCTCGGCCACCTGCCGAAACTGTTGGTGTTGTTGCTGACCCTGGCGGTGGCGATGGGGCTCACCGGATTGCTCGGCATGGGCATCGAACGCGTCGCCTACCGCCCGCTCCGCAATGCCCCGCGGCTCATCCCGCTCATCTCCGCCATCGGGGTCTCCTTCGTCCTGCAGGACGTGGTCCGGTTCATCGCCGAATGGCGAACCGGCAACTACATCGTCACGGGCGTCACGCTGTACGGGGCGGAGCTCAACCTCGGCTCGCTGACTGTGAAGACGAACACGCTGATTGTGCTGGGCGCCGCCGTGCTGATGATGGCCGGACTGGATCTCTTCGTGCGCAGGACGAGGTGGGGCACCGCGATGCGGGCGGTCGCGCAGGACAAAGATACCGCCGCCCTGATGTCCATCAACGTCAACCGGGTGATTGCCCTGACGTTCTTCATGGGCTCCGCCCTCGGCGGGGCTACGGGTGTGTTGTTCGCGCAACAGTACGGCACCATCGATCCGTACATCGGCTTCATCCTCGGCCTCAAGGCGTTCACCGCCGCCGTGCTCGGCGGGATCGGCAACATCCGCGGCGCGATGTTCGGCGGCTTCGTCCTCGGCATCCTGGAGATGTTCGCTTCGGCCGAACTCGGACCTCTGACCGGCGGGGTGCTGGGGGCCGAGTACAAGGACGTCTTCGCGTTTCTCATCCTGATTGCCGTCCTGCTTTTCAAACCGGAAGGTCTGTTCGGACAGGCCGTCAAGGAGAAGGTGTGACGGATGAAACAGGGCATGACACGATTGCGCACGCGCCTTCGCCGTCCGCGCACGCAGGCCGTCCTGCTGGCGGCGTACACCGTCCTGTCGGCCGCGGGACTCGCCTTCGCGGGCCCGCCCATCGTGTGGTTTCTGCTCCTCTTGGCATCGCTTTTGTTGCTGTATTACACCGACCTGCCGGGCGCCGTGAAGTGGGTGTGGGCGGGAGTCGTGGTGGCCGTTCTGCTGCCGGTGTGCGCCTCCACCGGATCGTCCTTCGAGTCCTTTATGGAAGTCGCCACTCAGATGGGCATCTATGTCGCCATGGCGCTGGGGCTCAACGTGGTCGTCGGCTTCGCCGGATTGCTCGATCTCGGGTTCATCGCGTTTTTCGCGCTCGGCGCGTACACGTACGCCATCTTTTTCTCCGATCAGGCGAACCACTTCATCCCCGGGCATCACTTCCCGTTGCCGGCGGATCTGTTCTGGCTGTGCCTGCCCGCCGGCCTGTTGGTGGCCGCGCTGTTCGGCGTCCTGCTTGGCCTCCCGGTGCTGCGCGTCAAAGGCGATTACCTGGCCATCGTCACGCTCGGTTTTGGCGAGATCATCCGCATCATCTTCAACAACCTCGACAAGCCGGTCAACATCACCAACGGCGCCATCGGGATCTCGTCGGTGGAAGCGCCCCGGTTTTTCGGCGTGTCGCTGTCGTTCCCGCATCAATTCTACTATCTGGTCCTTGCGCTTTTGGCCTTGGTGCTGTACGCTGTCCGCCGCCTCGAGCACTCGCGCATTGGGCGGGCCTGGAAGGCGGTGCGGGAGGATGAGATCGCCGCTCAGGCGATGGGCGTCCCCCTGACGCGGACCAAGCTCGTCGCCTTCGCCGTGGGCGCCAGTTTCTCCGGCCTCATGGGCGTCGTGTTCGCGGCGAAACAGGCGTTCATCGACCCCACCAGTTTCACCATGCTCGAGTCCATCACCATTCTGGTGATGGTCATCCTCGGCGGCATGGGCAGCCTGCCCGGCGTGGTCGTCGGGGCGTGCCTGGTGACGCTGCTGAACATCCAGTTGATGCCGGAGCTGACGAATTGGCTGAACACCCTGACCACCGCCGGCGTGATCCAATTCCCCTCGGCGCTGTCGCCGTCGAAGATGCAGCGCCTCATCTTCGGCATCATCCTGATCCTGTTCGCGGTCTTCCGGCCGCAGGGCATGATCCCCTCAAAGACACGCCGCCACGACCCCGCCGCGCTCGCAAAGCTCGCGGCCGAGTGGCAGGCGCAAACGGGCGGAACGTTCCGAGCGGGCGTCCGTCCGGCGGACGGCCAAGACGCAACGGCCCGTGCCCCGGGTCACGGAGCCGTCACCCGCGCGCAGGGACAGGACGGAGCGAAGGAGGGAGCGACGCTGTGAACGCGCTGGAGGTCAGCGGTGTCCGCAAACAATTCGGAGGGCTCGTGGCCGTCGACGACGTCCACCTTCAGGTGCGCAAAGGCTCTGTCACGGCCGTCATCGGCCCAAACGGTGCAGGCAAGACCACGTTCTTCAACCTGATCACCGGGGTCTACCAACCCGACCAAGGCGACATTCGGCTGGAGGGGCGGTCCATCGTCGGCCTGCGGCCCGACCAGGTGACGATGCTCGGCATTGCGCGCACGTTCCAGAACATCCGCCTGTTCGCGGATCTGCCCGTGCTCGACAACGTCCTCATCGCCATGCACGGGCGCCTGTCGGCGGGCATCCCCGGGATCCTGCTCGGCCGTCGCAAGGTCCGTCACGAGGAGCGCCAAGCGCTCGGCGAGGCGTACTGGCTCTTGGAGTACATGGGCCTCGCCCCGTACGCCAACGAGATCGCCCGAAACCTCCCCTACGGGACGCAGCGGCGGCTCGAGATGGTCCGGGCCCTCGCCACGCATCCGAAGCTGTTGCTCCTCGACGAGCCCGCGGCGGGCATGAGCCCCCGCGAGACCCGGGAGCTGACGGAGATGATCCACCGGATCCGGGAGGATTTCGACCTGACGGTCGTGTTGATTGAACACGACATGAAGCTCGTCATGAACATCTCGGAACACATCCTGGTGCTCGACTACGGGAGGCCCATCGCGGAGGGGACACCGGAGGAGATCCGCAACAACCCGCGCGTCATCGAGGCTTACCTCGGCCGGGCAGCTGTGTCTGGCGCATGAGAGAAGGAGGGAGCGCACCGTGAGCTTTCTGGTTCTGGAGGACGTTCATGTGTACTACGGCGGCGTGCATGCCCTCAAGGGAATCTCGTTGACCGTCGAAGAGGGGGAGATCGTCACCCTCATCGGCGCCAACGGCGCCGGCAAGACCACCACGCTGCGCGCCATCTGCGCCCAGGCCCGGGTGCGCCAAGGGCGCATCACCTACCGCGGGCGCGACATCACCCATCTGCCGACCCACGAGGTGGTCTCCCTCGGCATCGGACACGTCCCGGAGGGGCGGCGGATCTTCTCCCGGCTGACCGTGAAGGAAAACCTCGAGATTGGGGCCTTTTCCGTCCGCGACCGGTCCCTCGTCAAGCGCCGTCAGGAGCAGGTCTTCGAGAGCTTCCCTCGGCTGAAGGAACGCCTGCACCAGAAGGCCGGGACCCTGAGCGGCGGCGAGCAGCAGATGCTCGCCATCGGCCGCGCCCTGATGAGCGAACCCGCGCTTCTGCTGTTGGACGAGCCGTCGATGGGCCTGGCGCCCGTGGTGGTCGAACAGATCTTCGACATCCTCAAGGAGCTCAACGAGCGCGGCACCACCCTGCTGCTCGTCGAGCAAAACGCGTTCCAGGCCCTGTCGCTCGCCCGCCGCGGATACGTCATTCAAAACGGCGAGATCCTCATGACCGACCACGCGCACACGCTGCTCGAAAACGAAGACGTCAAGGCGGCCTACCTCGCGTAGGCCGCCTGTCCACACTCTTACACCCCGCCTCCGGAATTATCCCGCGGTGGCCGCCAGCGCGCGATACACCTGTTCGTGTATCCGCATTCGATCCCGATAGAACTCACACCGCCCCGCGTCCGGCACGCGCCGGCGCGGCTCATCCAGGCCGCCCATCCGCCGCGACGCCTCCGCAGGATCCCCGTACACCCCGATGGCCGTGAAGGCGAGCGCCGCCGCGCCGAGCGCCGTGGCCTGTTCCAACCGCCCCGGCACCACCTCGCACCCGTACACGTCCGCCTGGATCTGGTTGAACAGGTCGCTTCGGACCATGCCCCCGCTCACCCGCACCTCGTCCACCCGCCCCGTGAGGCCGCGCATCACCTCGAGGTTCATGCCGATCTCCAGCGCCACCCCTTCCAGGATTGCGCGCGCCAGGTCCCTGCGGGTGTGGCCGAGCGTGAGCCCGTACACCACACCGCGCGCCTGCGGGTCCCAGTGCGGGGCCGCGCTGCCCGCGAAATGCGGCAGCCACACCAATCCCCCCGCGCCCGGCGGGGATTCCGCCGCCTCCCGCGTCAACAGGTCGTACGGGTCCACCCCGCCGGCGCGACCCGCCTCCACCTCCGCGTGCCCGAGCTGATCCCGGAACCAGCGCAGCACCGCGCCGGTCGTGAAGATCCCCGCCTCGAGGATCCACTGCCCCGGCAGGGCGGAGGCCGACAAAAGGACGCGGCGTTTGGGATCGAACACCGGTTTCGGGACCGGCGCCACCAGAAACGACCCGGTCCCGGTCGTCACCTTGACCAATCCGGGCGCGACGACGCCCAGGCCCACAGCGGCGCACTGCTGATCACCCCCGGCCATCACCACCGGCGTCCCCTGGCGAAGCCCGAGCCGGCTCGCCGCTTCGCTCGTCACCCCGCCCGCGATCGTTCCCGTCGGCCGCACCGCCTCCGGCAACGGCACGCCCGGCAGCCCGGCGGCGCGGGCCAGCTCCCGGTCCCACGCCAGGCGCGTGACGTCAAAGAGCATCGTCCGCGACGCCTGCGTGTACTCGGTCGCGAACACCCCCGTCAGGTGGTGGATCACAAGGTCGTGCACCGTCAGAAACCGGTGCGCCGCCCGGTACACCTCCGGCATCCGCTCCGCGAACCACATCAACTTCGGCAGTGAGAAGTACGGGTCAATTCGCAGGCCCGTGCGCCGGTACACCTCGGATTCTCCGATGGTCTGCGCCAGCCGTTCGCACTGTGCGACCGTACGCTTGTCCTGCCACAATACCGCCGGGGCGAGCGGGCGACCGGCGGGATCGACCGGAAGCACCGTCGCCCGCTGCGAGGTGACGGAAATCGCGGCGACATCCCCGGCCCCGGCGCGGCCGGCCTGCAGCGCCGCGGGCACAATCCGGGAGACGGCGCCAAGCCAGGTGGCGGGATCGTGATCGATCACGTTCGGCGCCCGAAACACGCTCTGGTACTCCTCGTAGGCGAACCCGCCCACGCGCCCGTCCGCGTCAAACAGCATCGCCCGGGCGCCCGTGGTGCCGATGTCCAGGACGAGAACCCACCGCCCGTTCACCGCCCGGCCTCCCCGGACGCGCGGCCCTCGCTCGGTCCGGTGGCGCCGCGCCCGGTCCCCCCGCGCCACCGGAAGCGCGCGATGTAGTCGGCCATGACCTCCCGCGCGGCCGCCTCGGCAATTCCGGTCAGCTCCGACAGATGCGTCTTCGGTTTGGCCGCCACCGCCTCGGCAATCCGGCGCACCGCCGCCAGGGCGACCTCGGTGTTGACGTTCACCTTGGCGACACCGCGCCCGATGGCGGCGGAAAGGAGGTCCGCCGGCGTCCCCGAACCGCCGTGCAGCACCAGCGGCACGTCGACCCGGGCGCGGATGGCCTGGAGGCGCGGGAGATCGATGTGCGGGTCGCCCCGGTACAGGCCGTGCACCGTGCCGACCGACACCGCCAGGGCGTCCACGCCGGTGGCCGCGACGAACGCCGCCGCCTGGTCGGGGTCGGTGAGCGCCTCGGTGCCGGTGGAAAACTCGTGGCTCGCATCCCCCGCGGCGATGCCGCCCAGCTCCGCCTCGACGCCGACGCCGCGGGCGTGCGCGGCCTCGACCACCGCCCTGGTCACGCGCACGTTCTCCTCGAATGGCAGGTGGGAGGCGTCAATCATCACGCTGCTGAACCCGGCCTCAATCGCCTCCAGGCAGTGTTCGGGAGAGGCCGCGTGATCGAGGTGCAGCCCGACCACCGGGCCGGACGAGGCCGGGATGGCGCTCGCCGGGATGGCACCCGCCGGGATGGCACCCGCCTCCGCCAGCAGCGACCGCAGGAGGGCGACGGCCGTCCGCGGCCGCATCAGGGAAAAGTACCGCTCCCCGAGCGCCAGGATGACGGGCGCGCCGGTTTGCTTCGCCACCGCCACCGCGGCGCGGAAGGTGGCGAGATCGTACACATTGAAGGCCGCGACCGCGTACCCATCCGCCACCGCCTGCCGGAGCATCGGCCCGAACGGGGCAAACCGAGGCGCCGAAGAGGCCCCCGCCGTCGCCGGGCCGAAGCCGTGCGTGGCTCCGGAGCCCGCGCCCACGCGGTCCACACCCCCGAGATCCGTGTCCACGCGCCGGTCACTCGGCATCCTGTCCACCCCGCCCCAGCGCCGCGCGCGCCTGCTTGAGCCACGCCTGCACCCGCGGCCTCTCCAGCACCTCCGGGTTCTTGACGGCGGCCCGGCGGCCCTCGAGCAGGTTCAGCACCTCGTTCACCAGCAGCTCCGGCGAGCGCGTCAGGGCTTCGCGCGTCGTGCCCGCGATGTGCGAGGTGAGGGTGACGTTGTCAAGCGCCAACAGCGGATGGCCCTCCGGGATGGGCTCCACGTCGAACACGTCGAGCGCCGCACCGGCGATCCGCCCTTCCTGCAGCGCCTCCACCAGGGCGTCGGTGTCCACCAGGCCGGAGCGCGCGGTGTTGACGAGGATGGCCGTCGGCTTCATGCGAGCCAGCTCCTCGCGCCCGACCAGATGCCGGCTCTCCGGCGTCAGCCGCGCGTGCAGGGTGATGAAATCCGACTCGGAAAACAGGGTGGGCTTGTCGACCGCCCGGGCCCCCGCCGCCTCGACGTCGGTGGGGTTGACCCACGGATCGAACACCAAGAGATTCACTCCGAACCCGGAGAGCTTCCTGGCGACCAGGCGGCCGATGTGGCCGAACCCGATGATGCCGACGGTCTTGCCGCGCAGCTCGGGAACGAAGGCGGAGTTCGGGAACTGTTTGCGCCACTGCCCGCTCTTGATGGCGGCGTGGGCGCGTCCGATGTTGCGCGCCTCGGCCAGCATCAGGCCCACCGCGAAGTCGGAGACCGCCTCCGCGTTGCGCCCGAGCACGTTTAGGACCACGATGTCGCGTTCGGTGGCGGCGGCGAGATCGACATTCTCCGTCCCCGCGCGGGCCACGCCGATGAGGCGCACGTTTTTGAGGGCGTCCATCCCCTCCGCGGAGAACGGGCAGAAGAGGCCCAGCACCATCTCGGCGTCCGGATGCGCCAAAAAGGTCTCCGGCACGGGCTCGACGCCCGGTCCCTGCTGCTCCACCACCAGCCGGCGGTGCTGCAGCTTCGGCCAATCCGACTCCCAGTCGGCGGTCACGAACTCCGCCGCGCCCAGGGCCTCCGCCGCCCTTGTGAAATCCGCCCCCGGAATCATCGCGTCACCGATGCAGATCACTTTCATCTCGTCGCCCTCCTTGGTTTATCGCGCCTGTCACACGCGCCCGCCGCCCTCGAGCGGGGCCGCCCTTGCCCGCGTGTTCAAAACGGCAACAGATTTCCGCTCGCGTCAAAGGTCATCTCCGCCCACGGCCCGTCCGCCTCCACGCCGGGCTTGCCCTTAAGGTCCGCCCACACCGCCTCCGACACGTACAGGTGCTCCAGCTGCAGCGTGTTCGGGATGCGCACGATGCGCGCCTGCTCTGGAGCGACGCCCCACAGGCAGCGGAGGGCCGCCTGGATGGCGTCGCGATCGCAATCCAGCACAATCGGAATGGCGGCCCGTTGCAGGAAGGTGCTGGTGATGACGTTCTCGTTCATCTTCTGAAAATCGATCTTCTCCAACAGCCGCCTCGTCGTCAGATCGGCCAGGCCGATGCCGAGCGCGTTGCCGTGGGACGCCTCGCTCAGATCGCGGACGAAGATGTACTGGATGCGCGGCGTCTCTGGCTCTGGCACACCGTAAATCCGCAGACGCCCGATGATGTTGGTGTCCATGCCGGTGCCGCTGTAGTTTTTGCCCATCTCGTCGACGATGAGCAGATGGACGTCGTCCACCGGGAGCTTCGGCATCCAGGCGGCCGACTGGCGCAGCAACTCCGGCTCCCGCTCCGGGATTCGTTCCGGTTCGATGGCCTCGATGTGCGCGGTCTGCTCGAAGGCGTTCTCCAGGATGGCAATGCCGCACAGGACCTTCCCCGAGGCGATCACGATGCGCGCGGCCTCCGGCATGTGATCGCGGATGCCCGGCACCCCGTGGGCGTGCAGGGCCAGGGCCTGGCGGTGCTTGCCGAGGCCGATGGTCATCATCTTCATCAGTCCGCTCTCAATGCCGATGGGCGACTTGAAATCGGTGTGCAGCTTCACCCGCCCGACCACGACCACACCGTCCGCGGCCGCCGCCAGCGCGTCCATGTACACGGGCACCCCCGCCTGTGTCTCGCCAATCTGAACGACCTCCATGGACGAACGGATGGGCGCCTCGCAGAAGGCTTCGGTGATGCCGAGGCTCTCCAGCACCTCCCGCTGGCCTTCGGCCGTGGCGCCGCCGTGGCTGCCCATGGCCGGGACGATGAACGGGTCGGCCCCCATCTGTTTCAAAGTGCGGATCACCGATTGCAGGATGATCGGGATGTTTGCGAT
>NZ_JAIMAV010000061.1 GCF_023511815.1 Alicyclobacillus sp. | reverse complement strand
GGCCATCGCCTCGTGGCGGTCGCTTGCTCGCGGCCATCGCGGCCGCCGCAGCGGCGACGTCGAGTAATATAGCACACGAAGGTGCGCGGGATCAACCGGGTAATTTATGGATCCCCGACAAGGTCGTCCCCGAGGACCACCGTGGCTCAAACCACCCTCTCCTCACATGATCGCCGGCGACTGCGGACATCCGCCCTACGGTTGCATCACGACCTTGATGCACCCGTCCTCCTTGCCGTCGAAAAGGTCATATCCGCGGGGAGCCTCCGACAGCGGCAGGTGGTGGGTGATGATGTCCGTCGGATCGATCTTTCCGTCCGCCATGAGATTGTACAGATACGGCATGTAATGAATCACCGGGGCCTGCCCCATCCGCACGGTGATGTTCCGGTTGAACAGGTGTCCCAGCGGAAAGAGATTGTACCGCAACCCGTACGCGCCGGTGATCTGAATGGTCCCCCCTTTGCGCACCGCCTGCGCGGCCATCTCAATCGCTCCCAGGGTCCCTCCCTGCAGCTTCAGCGCCGTCTCCACCCTCTCCAGCGTCGTCATCTTTCCATCCATGCCCACGCAGTCGATGACCACATCCGCTCCCCCTTTGGTCATCTCGTGCAGGTATGCCCCGGTGTCCCGCCTCTCATCGAACTTCACCGTCTCGACATGGTTCGTGCGAAGCGCGTGATCGAGCCGATCCTCCAGATAATCCACCGCGATAACCCGCTCAGCCCCCTTCAACCACGCGAATTTCTGTGTCAAAAGGCCCACCGGACCGCATCCGAGCACCACCACCGTGTCCCCCGGCTTCACCCCCGCGTTGTCCACACTCCAATACGCGGTCGGCATCGCGTCCGCCAGCAAAAGCAGCGCGTCGTCCTCCACCTCGCAATCCTCGGGCACCCGGAACGACGTGAAGTTCGCGAACGGCACACGCAGGTATTCCGCCTGCGCCCCCGGATAGCCGCCGAACGTGTGCGAATACCCAAAGTACCCGCCGCAGTCCTCGTTCGGGTTGGAGGCGTCACACTGGCTCTCCAGTTGATTCTGACAGTACCAGCACGATCCGCACGCCACATTGAACGGGATGACGACGCGATCGCCCGGCTTGACCTTGGTGACCTCGCGGCCGACTTCCTCCACCACCCCCATTGGCTCGTGCCCGATGATGTACCCCTCCGGAAAATTCGGGATCATCCCGTGCACCAGGTGAAGGTCTGAGCCGCAGATGGCGGTGCGCGTGATCCGGACAATCATATCGTCCGGGCGCTCTAGCGCAGGATCGGGAACCTCGCGCACCTCAACACGTTTGTACCCCTGATAGGTGACCGCACGCACGGCCCCGCGCCTCCTCCCTATGGGTCAGACAATCCCAGTGTGCCCAATCGGAGCAACGAACATGGCCAAGCGGCGCGCGATGTCCCCTCCATCGCGGAGCGGGACCACACAAAAAGGGCCGCCCGCAGGCGACCCTTGATGGCCATCCACTCCGTGGTATTCATCTCCGATGGTTCGATCCCGCCGCTCACACATCCAATCCGGTGTCCGCGCGGGCGACCTCCCGGCCCTGCTGCAGGGCGAGCTGCCAGCGCAGGTACGCGTCGATGAACCCGTCCAGGTTGCCATCGACGACCGCCTGCACGTTGCCCACCTCATACCCGGTGCGGTGGTCTTTGACCAACGAGTACGGGTGGAACACGTAAGACCGGATCTGACTGCCCCAGGCGATCTCCTTCTGCTCCCCGCGCAGGCTCGCCAACTGCGCCTCCTGCTCCTGCCGCTTTTTCTCGTACAGCCGCGCCTTGAGCAGGTTCATCGCCACCTGGCGGTTCTGGATCTGCGACCGCTCGCTCTGGCACGTCACGACAATCCCGGTCGGGATGTGCGTGATGCGCACCGCCGAGTCGGTCGTGTTGACGTGCTGGCCGCCCGCGCCCGAGGAGCGAAACACGTCAATTCTCAGGTCCTCCGGCCGGATCTCCACCTCGACGTCGTCGTTGATCTCCGGAATCACGTCCACCGACGCGAACGACGTGTGCCGGCGGCCCGAGGCGTCGAACGGCGAGATGCGCACCAACCGATGCACGCCCTTCTCGGCCTTCAGATACCCGTACGCGTTGTGGCCTTTGACGAGCAGGGTCACGCTCTTGATCCCCGCCTCGTCGCCTGGCAGGTAGTCGACCGTCTCCACCTTGAAGCCCTTGTCCTCCGCCCAGCGGACGTACATGCGCAACAGCATGGCCGCCCAGTCCTGAGACTCCGTGCCCCCCGCGCCGGGGTGCAATTCGACGATGGCGTTGTTCGCGTCGTACGGGCCGTTGAGCATGAGCTCCAGCTCGAACTTCTCGATGGCTTCCTGCTGGCGCGCCGCGAGATCGTTGGCCTCACGGAACAGGTCCTGGTCGTCCTCCTCCGCCGCCAGCTCCAAGGTGACCTCGAGGTCCTCCTGACGCTTCTCGAGTTCGTTCATCCGCTCGACCACGCCGCGCAGTCCGTTGACCTCGGCGATCACCTTCTGCGCCGCCTGTTGGTCCTCCCAAAACCCGGGCGCGGCCATCTTCTCCTCGAGTGCCGCGATGCGGGCAGATTTCCCCGCTACGTCAAAGAGACCTCCCGATTTCCGCCAATCGCTTGGCCATACTCTGCACTTCCGCGCGAAGCTCGCCGAACGTCTCCGCCACGAATCATCACCTCATCCCATTCATCGCCGGCCGGGCCGGCGTCGAGAGTACATGATATCCCAGGCCGCGCGAGGGCGCAACGGTCCTTTGCCCATGCCGGCCCCCACGCCCGGTGGCTCCAACCTGACAGGCCCACCTGCGTCGGCGCAACCTGCAACCCCTCAACCTCCCTGCACCGGTACCGAGTCGTGGATCTGCACCGGCGCCGGGGTCATCGTCACCGTCGCCTTGAACACGTACAGGATGACCTCTTCCTCGATGCTGTGGATCATCGCCTCGAACATCTCGTAGCCTTCCTTCTGGTAGATGACCAGCGGATCGGCCTGGCCGTAGGAGCGCAGGTGCACCCCCTGGCGGAACTGATCCATCGCGTCGATGTGGTCCATCCACTTCGAGTCCACCGTCCGCAGCACGACCACGCGCTCCAGGTCGCGCAAAAACGGCCCCAGCTCCTCCTCGCGCCGGTCGTAGTTGGCGGCGAGCAACTCGTACAGTTTCTCCCGAAGTTCGTCGCGATCCAGCCGCCGCAGCTCCTCCTCCGTCACCTGCCCCGGCAGGAGGAAGTGCCGCTCCGCGTAGTTGATCATCGCCGGGATGTCCCAATCCTCCGGCACCTGCTCCTCCGAGCAGTACACATCGAGCATGTGATCGATGAGGTCCTTGCCCATCCCCTCGACAATCTCGCGCAGGTTCTCCTGCTCGAGGATCTGCCGGCGCTGGCGGTAGATCACCTCGCGCTGCTTGTTCATCACGTCGTCGTAGCGCAGGACGTGCTTGCGGATGTCGTAGTTGTTCGCCTCGACCTTTTTCTGCGCCCGCTCGATGGCGCCCGTCAGCATCTTGGCGTCAATCGGCTGGTCCTCCTCGAGTCCCAGGCGATCCATCATCCGCGAGATGTTCTCCGATCCGAACAGGCGCAACAGGTCATCCTCGAGCGACAGGAAAAACTGGGACGATCCCGGATCCCCCTGGCGGCCCGCGCGACCGCGCAGCTGATTGTCAATCCGCCGACTCTCATGCCGCTCGGTGCCGATGATGTGCAGCCCGCCCAGTTCCGCCACACCCTCGCCGAGCAGGATGTCCGTGCCGCGCCCCGCCATGTTCGTGGCGATGGTCACGGCGTGCGGCTGGCCGGCGCGCGCGACGATCTCCGCCTCACGCTCGTGGTGCTTGGCGTTGAGCACCTGATGCATGACGCCGCGGCGGCGCAGCAGGTTGGAGAGGATCTCCGATTTCTCAATGGAGGTCGTGCCGACCAGCACGGGTTGTCCCGTCTGGTGCCGCCGCACAATCTCCTCCACCACCGCGTTGAACTTCGCCCGCTCCGTCTTGTAGATGATGTCGGGCAAATCCTGTCGGATCATCGGCCGGTTGGTCGGGATGACCACGACGTCCATGCCGTAGATCTCGACGAACTCCTTCTCCTCCGTCTTCGCCGTACCGGTCATCCCGGACAGCTTCTCGTACATGCGGAAGTAGTTCTGCAGGGTGATGGTCGCCAGCGTCTTCGTCTCGTTCTGGACCCGCACGCCTTCCTTGGCCTCGATGGCCTGGTGCAGCCCCTCGCTGTAGCGGCGGCCCTCCATCATGCGGCCGGTGAACTCGTCCACGATGACGATCTCGTCGCCGCGCACCACGTAATCCTTGTCGCGCTTCATCAGGTGATGCGCCTTGAGCGCCTGCGTGATGTGGTGCATCAGCTGGACGTGTTCCGGATCGAACAGGTTCTCCACGCCGAAGAACCGCTCCGCCTTCGGCACGCCCCGATCCTCCGTCAGGTTGACGGTGCGCATCTTCTCGTCGACCTCGAAGTCTTCCGACGTGAGCGAGCGGACGAACAGGTCCGCCCGGAAGTACAGGTCGGCCGACTTCTCCGCCGGGCCGGAGATGATGAGCGGTGTGCGGGCCTCGTCAATCAGGATGCTGTCCACCTCGTCGACGATGGCGAAGTGGAGTTTTCGCTGCACCATCTGATCGAGCGCCATGACCATGTTGTCGCGCAGGTAATCGAATCCGAACTCGTTGTTCGTCCCGTATGTGATGTCGGCGTTGTAGGCCGCCTTCTTCTGGTTGTAATCCATTCCGGGGATGTTCAATCCGACCGTCAGGCCGAGGAACTGGTGGATGCGCCCCATCGTCTCCGCGTCGCGCCGGGCCAGGTAATCGTTGACCGTGACCACGTGCACGCCCTTTCCGGTAAGCGCGTTCAGATACGACGGAAGCGTCGCGACCAGGGTCTTGCCTTCGCCGGTCTTCATCTCGGCGATGCGTCCCTCGTGCAGGACGATGCCGCCCATCAATTGCACGTCAAAATGGCGCAATCCGAGCACGCGCCGCGACGCCTCGCGCACGACGGCGAACGCTTCGAACAACAGGTTGTCCAGCTTCTCGCCGGATGCCAACCGTTCGCGAAATTCAGCCGTCTTGGCGCGCAGATCCTCGTCCGACAGCTGCTGCAGATCCGGTTCCAGCGCGTTGATCCGCGCCACCATTTTGCGCAGCCGGTGCACCTCGCGTTCGTTTCTATCCACAAGCCGTTTCAGGAGTGCCACCTGAAGGTCACGCCCTTTCAAAACCGGGCATGCCCACCCGGCGAAGTCTTCTAAAGGATGATTGTACATCGGGCCTGTGGATATCACAACACCGCGGGTGCCCGGAGGAAGCATCCTCCAGTCGTGAAAAAGCACCGCCCTGGCGCGGTGCTGGAAGGCTCAAAACAAGTTCAGGCGCAAAGTCCGGACCCTTTGTGAGCGGGCGCTCTGTCAAGCGGCGCCGGGAGGCCTCATGATGAACGGAGGGCCATCTGTCCGGTGATCACCCCGACGATGGCGCCGACCAAAAGCATCGCCCACCAGACCGATCCGACGCTGCTGAGCACAATCAACAGGAGCACGGACAGCACGACGTTCACCACCATCTCCCGGACGAGCGGACCGGGTCCCAGCCAGCGCTTGGCTGCGACCACCGCCCAATGCAGCGCCTTCCACGCGACGAAGAACAGAAGGATCTGGCCGATCCACGCCAACACGATCATCTGTGCCAGCCCCTTTCGCGGATCGTGGTGCACATGGGCATCCGCCCATCGGTGATACATCGTATGCCCGTGGGACGCCGGGCGTGCGCGCGGGTACAAAGACCAACTCCATCCGCCGAGCCCTTGGCCAACCGCCCGCTGCGCGCGATGCTGCGGCCCAGCGATGGAGCCAATCCCCGCCCCCTCTTTGAAAAAACCGCCCGGGCCGCGGCCCGGGCGGTGTCACCCGAATCTTCGTCCGGGCTCACTTCGGCTCAATCAATCCGTAGTTTCCGTTCTTGCGCCGGTACACGACGTTGACCTCGTCGGTGGCGGCGTTGGTGAAGACGTAGAAGTCGTGGCCGAGCAGATTCATCTGCATCACCGCTTCCTCCACGTCCATCGGCTTGATGGGGAAGCGCTTGACGCGCACCACCCGCTCTCCACCGTCCGCACCGTCATCCTCCAAGCGATCCACCGTGCGCCCGCCCGCCGCGATGCGGGTGCGCACGCCCTGATCGCGAAATCGCTTGTTTAAGCGAGTCTTGTATTTATTGAACTGCTGTTCCAGCTTGTCGACGACGAGATCGACAGAGGCGTACATATCGTCCGACGCCTCCTCGGCCCGGAACAACACCCCGTGCACCTGCAGCATCACTTCGACCCGGTGCATGCCACGTTCGACCGACATCGTCACAGCAACCTCTCGTTCAGGCGGAGCATCGAAGAACTTTTCGAGCCGGCTGACCTTCTTCTCGACGTAATCTCGCATCGCCGGGGTTACGTCCAAATGGTCACCGCGCACTTGAATATTCATAAAATACTCCTCCTTTGCCCCATTATATCGGATGGCCGCTGGTCGCACCAGGTGGTCATGCACCGGAAATGATTGCAAGAAAAGGCTCAACCGCGCGAGTAGTAGCCTCTCCCCTGGCTGTCCGTCTGCTCCGCCTTTTTGCGCAACTCGCGCGCGGCGGCTCCCAGCCCCGCGGACAGCTCCTTGGTGCACGCCGGGCAAAACCGGCCCGCCCGCGTCGGTTTCCCGCATCGTTCGCACGGGTAGTGGAGGTTCGGATTGTCTCTGAGCATCAGGCGGCCGTCCTGGATCATGGAGATGATCAGGTCCACGCCGACACCGGTCTCCTCGCTGACTTGCGCCATCGTGGCGTCCCGGTGTTCCCGCAGATACTGCCGCACAATGTCGAACGCCTTATCCTCCTCCGCCACGCACGCCGGACAGATGTCCCTTCGAATCTTGTTGAACAGCCGGCCGCATCGCTTGCAGTTGGCGATGGGCACTCCCCATCCCCTCCTTCCGCTGTGTCCAAATTATAGCGCCCATCCCGCGGGATCACCATAGGCGAACCAGACTAGTCCACATCCGCCACCACCAGGCACGCCACGGATGCCGCGTGGTCGGCAAGGACGCCCGCGCAGGCCATCAGGGTCGCCCCGGTGGTCACGACATCATCCACCAACAGGACCCGGCGGCCGCGCACGCCCTCCGGCGCCGCTACATCAAACGCCCCCTGAACACTTCGCCACCGCTCGTCCCGGCGCCTGGCCGTCTGCGATCCGGTGCCGGCCTCGCCAGCCTGTCGCCGCAACGCGGGACAGACCGGGATGCCAAGCCGGCGGCCGAGTGCCGCGGCGAGCAGCGCAATGTGGTCATAGCCGCGCATCCGAAGCCGGTCAGGTGCAGCGGGTACCGGGACGAGCACCTGCGGCGTGATGGCGGCCGCGGACTCCCTCCCCCGCCTCCCACCGGGCGGCTCCCCCGCGGGCGCAGCGTGACTGTGGGCCCCGTCCGTCCCCGGCCACGCCGGGTTGCCCCGGGGCCCCGCCGCCTTTGGCCAGAGATAGCAGGTGGCGTCCGCCTTCCGCCAGGCGGCGTGCGCCCAGTCGGCGAACCACTCCGTCAACGCGATCGCCCCGTCGTACTTCCATTGCCGGATGAGATTGCGCACCAATCCGTCGTGCCGCACGGCCGCCACCACCCACACCCCACGAGGTGGATGCACCAGATGACGCACGCGCGGGGCGAGGCGGATCTTGGCCACATCCTGCTGGCAAAAGGGGCAAAGAAGCACTCGGTGCGCGCCCGCACCCCGGTTCGGACCGTCCGAATCGGAGTCCCCGACTCCGCGCGTCAACCCACCCGGGACATCCGCCTCGTCCCAGTCGAAGGGTACCGGCCGGCGGCACAGAATACACCAGGCGCTCTCCCCGGGGAACACCCAGTTGAGCAGCGTGTTCCATCCGCGGCGGGCGCGAAACGACCAGGTCAGCGGTCCCACGGGTCACAACTCCAACGCGGGATAATACAGGATGGCGAGCACGCCCGGTCCGGTGTGCGTCCCGATGACCGGTCCCAGTTCGCTCACCTCCGCCTCGACATTCGGGTACTTGTCCACCAATTGGGCGCGCAGCGCCTCGGCGTCCTCCGGCCGACGGCTGTGCACAACGCCCACGCGCAATCGGCGTCCGGTCGATGCCGCCGCGTCAAACTCCGCGAGCATGCGTTCCATCGCCCGCCGATGGGTTCGGACCTTATCAAACAGCTCCAGCTTGCCGTCGATGACCGTCAGAATGGGCTTGATCTGCAACAGCGCCCCGAATACGGCGGCCGCTCCCCCGATTCGACCGCCGCGATGGAGGTACTCCAGCGTGTCGATGATGAAGAGGGACTTGACCTCGGCGCGGATGCGCTCCCAGTACGCGACAATCTCGTCGGCCGACCGCCCGGCCTCGGCCATCCGCACACCGTCGAGCAGCGGACCGGCAATCCCATAGCTGGCATACTCGGAATCCACCACCCGCACGTCGCCCTCGACCATGCGCGAGGCGGTTTCGGCCGCCCGGCACGTGCCGCTCAGTTTGCTGGACAAAAGGTAACAGAGGATGGTGTCGTAATCGGTGAGCAGCCGTTCAAACACCTCCTTGAACTCCCCCACGGGCGGCTGCGAGGTCGAGGGGAGTGATTTGGCCTCCGCCAGCTTCTGGTAAAACTCCTCCGCGGTGATGTCCACCCCTTCCCGGTAGGCGCCGTCCTCAAAGATCACACTCAGGGGGACTACCGTGATCCGATGTTCATCCTGCTGCTCCTTCGTCAGATACGCGGTGCTGTCCGTGACAAATGCAATTCGTTCCATTGCATCCCTCATCCTTAAAAAATAAGTTGCGTGAATCTCAGGTGAATCCCACACAAATCCACCAATCTGTGATAATCTCAATGATGGCAGTATGGGCCAGGCCTCGCCGCCGAAGGCCCCGGACGGAACATGGCACGACATCGCACGAGGTGACAGCGCAC
Source organism: Alicyclobacillus sp. (assembly GCF_023511815.1). GTDB lineage: Bacteria > Bacillota > Bacilli > Alicyclobacillales > Alicyclobacillaceae > Alicyclobacillus_H. The sequence continues at coordinate 8,043 of NZ_JAIMAV010000061.1, read as the reverse complement.
ATGCCGACCATCGGCGAAAAAATCCGCGAAATCAGATTGCAGCGTGGGTTGACGCAGAGCCAACTCGGGGAAGGTCTGGTCTCTCCGAGCATGATCAGCCAGATTGAGGCCGATCGCACGCGGCCCTCGTACCCGCTCCTGACCGCCATCGCCAACCGGCTGGGGATGCCCGTGGAGTACTTCCTGGATGATCTCGACGACAAATTCACCCTACAGGCACACATCCGCCTCGGCGAATACTTCGTCCGACGGCATCAACCCGCCCGCGCCTTGGAAGCGCTTCAGGCTTCCCCGGAGCCCGCGTCCCCGGGCCTGTTGCGCCACGAATACCTGCTGCATCTCGCCCAGGCTCACGGAGCTGTCGGCGATGTCCGACAAGCGACCGCCTGTTTGGAAGAATTGCGCGAACACGCGCTGCGGACCCAGGATGCGCGGCTTCTGTTCCATGTCCGGAAACAGACCGGTCGCCTAGAGTATGACACGGGGAACGAGGACGGCGCAATGCACGAATGGACAAAAGCCCTCCAATTAGGAGAGGAGCTTGCAGGCCAGGACCCGCCCGCACCCGTTGCGCTCAAGGGAGAGTTGGCTGAGCTGTGCCTGTGGCTGTATCCCCTGCACGTCCGGCGCGGCGAATGGGACGCCGCCATGCGGATCCTGCAGCGCGGGGCCGAGCTCGCTCAGGAATTCTCCCGCCTGCATGACGTCGCGGACGCTCTGGTTCAGGAGGCGCAGGCCGTCCTGGAACACGATGCGGTTCGCGCCAAGGAGGCGGTTGAACGGGCCATCCATCTGTTGCAGGGTCTCCATCTCGCCGAGTTGCACATGACCCTTCGCACACACCTGGGCCTTCATCAGCACGATCCCGCCCCCGACGCGTGGACCCACGCGGCGCGCGCCACCGTCGCCGCATCTCCGGGGCCGTTTCTCGACGCGGAGTTGCTCCGCATTGACCGCCTCATTCAATCCGGCAGCGTGGACGACGCCCTGCGCCGGCTCGACCGATGCGAGAGCATCCTGCAGGACTACGCGCAGGAACCGGAGGCGTATCCGCGCTGGGTGGAGACATACCGCGCCCACATTCAGGCGGCGCGGGCCCGCGCCGAATACCGGGCGGGCACGGTCAATCTCGCGCTCACCCGCCTGCTCACGGTGGCCGACGAGCTCGAACAGCAGGACGCCCCGCGCGAGTCCGCGGCGATCCTGGGGCTGGCGCTCGCTTGGTACGCAGAACGGGGTCAACATGAGGCTGTGGAGCAGGTGTACCAACACATTGAACGCCTTCTCAACGCCACCAACCGTCCAGCCCAGTTTTCGCATCCCTGATCCGAGCGCGAATCATTTTCGGGGAAGGATTTAGGCCCTGGAAGGGGAATGCTCTTTCTCGGCAATCCGTCGGCGAGAGGACTTCCAATTGTTCCAGGATACCCATACGTTCCTCATGGAAGCAGGCCCCGTCATCGCCGAGTTGTTTGACAATCTGGATTGGGGTCCTATCCTTCACGACAGAGCGGCTCCAGGACCTTGCAAGCTGCCGTGTGGTTGCGAGTCAAGGCGTTGCTCATCAACAACGCCACGGATCGGACCGCCCCCAGCGACAGCAACTCTTGACGGACCGACGGTCGATGGATATGGATCACAACAAAGACCAAAAGCAAAACTGTGGAAGAGTTCAATCATCGGGAGTATGTGTCGAATCGCCGGGCGTTAATCCGAGATTCGGCACATAAAGAAACCACCATGATTCCCAGGTGTCCATGAGATTCTTAAGATAACACCGATAGGGCCGAAAAACCGTTGGTCTCCCATACTGGCCGACGAGCGTCTAGTGACGTTGGACGGTTGATCAGCAAATGGGACCCTGGCGACAGCAGGAGGGTCCCATTTGGATTGGCGCGATTCGGGAATGGATGGAGGACAGCGTTCAGCCCAACTTCTTCAAGTTATCCTGAAATGATTTATAGAGCGGATCATTCTTTGAAACCTTGCTGAGTCCATGTTGGAAAGCAGCCTTTGCAGCAGACTTGTCCCCGAGGTCCAGTTCGCAAAGGCCGAGATTCAACCAGCCAAATCCATATGAGGGGTCCACCTGTGTCGCCTTTTGATAGTACTGCAGGGCCTCCTTGGGCTGCTTCAGGCCCCGATAATACACGTTGCCCAGGTTGTTATACGGGATAACGTTCTTGGGATCATCGGAAATCGCCCTTTGGTAGTAACCGATGGCTTTTTGCATGTCTCCGTTCACGTACGCGCTGATGCCTGCCTGGATCTGGGCTTGCGCGTCGGATGGTCGGGCTTCCGCAGCCTTTTCATAATTCGCAAGATTATTTTGGCCTTGATAGGCTTCCCCTCCAACAATGAGCCCACCATGTCCGTTCGTGGAAACCGAGGGGGCCGTTCCGGCAACCTGCGCGCTGGTGGTCTGATTCGTGATGTTCGCCGGTACGGTTACCTTGGACTCTCCACAACCAGTGGCCATGATCGCAAACGCGACTACGGATAATATCCATTTCGTTTTTTCCAAAACACATCATCCCTTTCTCGGGAGCCTTCGCCCCCCACTATACCTGCTAAGCTGAGAAGGTGCAAAGTCAATTCCGTGTTTGTGCACCAGGTGCTGGAGTTATGGGCCATTCACAAATTTCCTTAGCCTTCAAAGGCATCGTGACGTACGTACCGCCGGCGAGAATACAAAACTTAGCTTATGAACTAAACGTTTTTTCTGCAAATCGTTCGTGCTATAATCGAAATCGCCTATCGCCCACTGCACCCAGTCACACAACTCGGCCCATGTTTGTATACCTCTGCAATTATTCTCCGAGAGGCGGGCCGCCCATGCCGGTGCGGTTCAGGGAGGACTTTTAGACTAGAGGAGGTTAGATGAATGAGCCCCAGAGGGCGGAAGATTATCTTGTCCATTCTCGCCGTTGTAATCGTAGTAGGCGGGAGCATCGGCGCCTGGCTCTACCACCAATCTCAACTCTATCTGTCGACTGACGATGCATATGTAGACGGGCAGCAAATTGTTGTTTCCGCGCCAGCATCGGGTCAATTGCAAGGATGGACCGGCCAAGTTGGAAATACATTTCAGCAAGGTAGCACCGTCGGCCAAGTGGTAACTCGCACGGGAGACGCGTCTTCATCCGTACCTGTCCCAATCCCTGCAAATGCAACCATTGTACAGAATGACGCGGTTAATGGGGAATTCGTCGCCGTGGGAACTCCGTTGGCATACGCGTACGACATGAACAACCTCTGGGTGACCGCCAATATTAAAGAAAAGCTGGTACATACAGTCGCCGTGGGTGATCCGGTGGACATCACGGTGGACGCATACCCCCACCTGGTACTACACGGTAAAGTGGTACGCATCGGCTTGGCGACGGCCAATACATTTGCCCTACTGCCTACGGAGAGCACCAACGCCAACTTCACCAAGGTTCAACAGGTTGTACCCGTCAAAATCGCCCTCTATGGATACCAAGGTCTTGGCCTCGTGCCCGGGCTGAGCGTGGAGGTCCGCGTCCATAAGCATGCGTGAACGGTGGAACCGTAATTCATGAATTCGGAGGGATATACAATGGCCGAAACAGGATTGAATGTGGAGCCCACCGGCGGAAAGCGAACCCTGTCTCGGAAGGGCTGGGTGGCCGCGGGAATCGCCGTGGTGGTGGTTCTCGGCACAGGGACCGCCGTGACGTTGCGTGCTGTGGAAGCAGCCCCCATCATTCCGCCGACGGACATCTACACAGTCGCGTCCGGTCAACAAGTGACAACCATTCAGACGACCGGTACGGTGGAGTCCAAGTCAGAGTCTCAACTGGCATTTCAAAACGTCGGCGGCATCGTGAAGAAAATCAACGTAGACGTCGGCGATCACGTCAAGGCTGGTCAGGTGCTTGCTGTCCTCGACGATTCAGCGATACAGGCGCAGATGGAAGCGGCGAAGGCCAACGTCGCAGTGGCACAAGGAAACCTAGCGCAGGCCCAGGCGCATCTGCAGATTGTGCAGGATGGGCCAACCCCCCAGACCGTGCAAGTTGCTCAAACACAGGTCAAGGCAGCTGAAACGGTGCTGTCTAACGCACAAAAGGCGTATCAGGATGCATTGAACCAGTACAATGATCGGACGGCCCAGAAACAACAATTGGTCGCTGCTCAGAACGCGGTTAACCAGGCGAAGACGGCACTAGACACGGCCCAACAGAACCAGCAGTCCGCTATCGAATCGGCCCAAAAGGCGCTTGAAGCTGCGCAAAACAAGCTTGCCGTCGACCAACAAAATTTGCAATCCGACCAAGCACTCTACGGGAATATCACGCTTGAACAAGTCCAGAGCGAATACCAGGAGTATCAGACTGCGTTGTCTCACTTTCAGTCCTGGCAGCACGGTGGCTTTGTTGGAGCAAATCCGTACCAACAAGAACTCCAGACCGCGCAGCAGGTGTATCAGAGTGACAGTACAGGATATTACAAGCTGCAGGCGGATCAGAACGCCGTGAAGGCGGACCAAGCCGCTGTGGCCCAGGCGCAGCAGGCATTGACCCAGGCGCAGTCGAGCGTATCGAATCTCCAGGCACAGTACCAGGCCGCCCTCAACGCCCTACAGACGGCTCAGGAAACGTATGACGACCGCACGCAACAGCAAGCGGCCGTGGACCAAGCCGCTAACGCGGTAAAGCAAGCGCAAGCCCAGTTGGAAACCGCTAAGGCACAACTTGAACAGGTGCTTCACCCGCAAAGCCCTGGGGATATTAACTCTGCCCAAGCTGGCGTGAGCACTGCACAGGCCGGGGTACAAGCCGCTCAGGCTCAGCTCCAACAACTACAGGTACAGGATGGATTCACTCAACTCAAAGCGCCAGTGGACGGCGTCATCACAGCGAAAAACGTTGCTATAGGGAACGTAGTGCAGCCCGGACAGCCCGTGTTCACCATGGATGTGAACGAACTGCACGTATTCATCGCCGTCTCGGAGGCGCAATTACGCAACGTTGAAGTGGGGGATCCGATTGAAATGACCATCTCAGCCCTGCCGGGGCAAACATTCACGGGAACCGTGTACGAAATTGATCCGAAGCCCATTGATGGGGCCTCGGGCATGACTGAGTACCGCGTCAAGGCCACTCTCGACGCTTCTGCCAACGACAAACTGAAACCAGGAATGAATGGTACAGTCACGATTCATACCAATCTCAAGCACCAAGGCACGATGATTCCTACGATGTCTCTTCAGAGTGTGGATGGTTACTTTGGCGTGTATGAAGTGGCTCGCAAGAACGTCAAACGGATTGATCGGGGAGCAGACGCCACCGCGGCCGGTGTGCCACCTGTGCCAGAGACCGAGCTCAATAAAATTGATGCGCAGTTGCCCGACGGCGTGTACTTTCAACCCGTTCGCATTGGCTACCAGGGAAATGCGCAGGTCCAGGTCACTGCCGGCCTGCGTCCTGGCGACCAGGTACTTCTCGGCGTAGCTCGCTTCATCGTGGGCCAGGACGGCACCCGACCGCCAGAGGCAAATGACTGATGACTAATGCGTAGTCACCCATGTCACACAGGTGGTGGTTCCTCGCAGGTATGTGCGAAAGGATGGGATCCGACGTTGGATCGCAACTTGCGGATTGAACTGATGATGTCCTACAGGCGGTTGCAACTGCAGTTTAAGGCGCTCATCAAGTCAATTTCTGAGATGCACGACTGCGCGGACATTCATCTGCTTCTGCTGTCTATGTTGATTTGCCACCAGGAGATCAGCCTAAGGCAATTGGCAGAACTGGCGGGTGTGTCCGAAAGCATGGCCAGCATTGCGGTAGACGAATTGGTCACCCGTGGGTGGGTCGATCGCATTCGATCTTCAGAAGACCGCCGCCGACTGATCCTTCGGCTACGAACGGAAGGTGCAGAATTCCTGCATAAGGTCATGGGGGAACACTCTCAGTTTGACGAGATCATATCGCAGGTGTTCGACTTTACGGAACCGGAAGCCCATTTTCTCATCCAACTGAATGAACGTATGCTGGGCAACCTGCGACATGAAATTGAATTGTTCCAATTTACCGATGGCATTAAAAGGTAGATCGCTTAGCACCACGGACGAGGTCGTTCTGTCCGTGGTGTCTTATCACTTCCGTTCGTAGATAACGGATGATCGGAAGAAAGGTGAAAAGCATGACGTCAATCGCCGTGACGGCGAAGAGAGGGGACGCGACCATCCATCGCGGCACAATTGTCGCGGTGATGGTTTTGGGGGCTTTCGTCGCCCTGTTAAATCAAACTTTGTTGAATGTGGCAATCCCACACTTAATGAATTCATTTGGGATTGACGCAGACACTGTACAGTGGTTATCGACCGCATACATGTTAACAAATGGAATGGTGGTCCCCGTCTCCGCATTTCTGATTGCCACCTTGACGACGCGCACATTGTTCCTTGGTGCGATGGTCACTTTCACCGTTGGATCCGTGATCTGCAGCATCTCGCCCACGTTCTCTGTGATGCTATTTGGACGTGTCGTGCAGGCCATCGGTGCAGGATTAATGATGCCGTTGATGATGACGGTCATTATGGCTATCTATCCTCCCGAGACACGTGGAAAGATGATGGGGGTCATCGGAATTTCGATGTTTTTTGCCCCTGCGGTCGGTCCCACCCTGTCTGGATGGATGATTGAAAACTGGCCATGGCGCCTGTTGTTTTATATAACTATTCCAATCGGGATTTTAGATATCATTTTGGCATTTCTATTTCTCACCAATGTTGGGGAACCGAAACGTATGCGGTTCGACACGGTAGGGCTCATCACGTCCATGATAGGCTTCGGAACACTGTTGTACGGGTTTAGTGAGGCTGGCAGTAAACATTGGACTGACCCGGTCGTCGAGCTGTCCATTGCTTGTGGCTTGCTTTTTCTTGTCCTGTTCGTCATTCAGGAACTGACTTACGATGCACCTATGCTGAACCTCCGGGTGTTTTCTGAGCCCCAGTTCACCATCGCTTCTATCGTAAGTTCTGTTCTGAATATGGCCATCTTCGGCGGGGCCCTGCTAATACCGATTTACATGCAAAACATCCGCGGCTACACAGCCCTGCAATCTGGCCTTTTGATGTTACCGGGTTCAATTGTGATGGCCATCATGTCCCCGATCTCTGGCATCCTAATGGATAAATATGGGGTACGGTTACTTGCATTAATCGGCCTGTCTATTACCACCGTGACGACGTGGATGTACACCAAGCTCGGCGTAGACACCCCTTACAGCTACGTGATGCTTCTATACACCGTCCGCATGTTTGGTATGTCATTTATTGCGATGACTATCATGACGTCCGGTCTGAACGCACTGCCGCGTCACTTGGTGAGTCACGGCACAGCTGCCTCCAACACCGTCCGGATGGTCGCTTCGTCGCTGGGCACCGCCCTGTTAGTATCCATTATGTCCAGTCAGACGACGGCACACTTTGACGCTTACGCCAACATGATGAATATCGGAAATCGCTCGCTCTCCGTCGGATTCAATTCGGTGGCGGCAGGAATGGCTCATCAAATGTCCGTTCCGCTAGGCGTGGGTTTAGAAGTGGCACGTGTCCTCTGGAGTCGAATCGTGACCATGAACGCCACTATTGAAGGCATTAACGACGCCTTCCGAGTAGCCACCTTGCTTGCCCTCGTTGCATTCGTTCTCTCCATATTGCTCCGTAAGCAGCCGAACAAGGCGGGACGGTGAATCATCGAGTAGGAGGGGGCGCCTAGCCCCCGTCCTCTCACACCACCGTACGTGCGGGTCGTGAGCGTCAAATAGCGCACACCTAGCGCCGGGCCCTCTCCTGAAAGATGATCCCCCCAAAGCCGTATATGGGAGGGATCTTCATGACAAAAACGGAGTTGGAGGAACTTCGTGACCCACATTTCGCGCCCCTAACGCGGGCGCGAATCATTTTTGGGGAAGGATTTAGGCCGTGGACGTGGAATGCTCTTTCTCGGCAATCCGTCGGCAGGAGGACTTCCAATTGTTCCAGGATATTCGTACGTTCCCCATGGG
>NZ_JAIMAV010000060.1 GCF_023511815.1 Alicyclobacillus sp. | reverse complement strand
CCCCCCCCGGGGGCCCCCCCCGCGCCGCGCTCTCCCTGGCCGTGCCCCCTCCACGCCCACCCCGCCTCCCACGTCCTCCCCGGTCCCCCGCCCCGCGCGCCCGCCGCACCGGGCCTCCTCAAAGCCCGGTCTCCAATGGCCAGCGCCACCCTGCCCAAAATTCTGCAAAGTTCTTCGATCCTCGGAATGACCAGCCCCAATTCTGACAAGAATGGAAATCACAAGGAAATCAACGGTCAGAACGCTACTGTCGCCCAGCCGCCTCACGCCAACCAGAGCCCTGCATCAGGTCCGAGGTGATCTCATTGGCCGCGTTTCAGCGAGCCCGCAGACCGCGCGCCCACGTCTCGCCCTACGCCGTCACGATGCTGCATCCGCGCAACCCCTGGGTGGCCGCCTTCTGGTCGTTCGCCTTTCCGGGATGCGGTGCGCTGGTCCAGGATCGCAAGCTGAAGGGCATGCTGCTGATTCTGTGGGAGCTGTTGGTCAACACCAACGCGCACATCAACCTGTCCATTCTCTATTCTCTGCTGGGAGATTTCCAAGCCGCCAAACACACCGTCAACCCCCGCTGGCTGCTGTTGTACATCGGGCTGTACGTGTTCGCCATCTGGGACAGCTACCGCGGGACCGTGGATCTCAACCAACAATCCCTGTTGGCCGATCGCGAGGACGCGCCCATCCCCGTGCTGCGGATGAACGACATGGACATCCACTATCTGGACAAGCGGCATCCCTGGCTCGCGGCGGCATGGTCTCTCTTCACCCCCGGCCTCGGCCATCTGTACGTCCACAAGGTCACCGTCGGGCTGTTCATGGTCGGTTGGACCATCCTCGTGATCTACGAGAGCAATGTCCTGCCCGCGGTGCACGCCACGCTGACGGGCGATCTCGCCGCCGGCCGCCGCATGATTGACATGCAATGGCTGATGTACCTGCCGTCCATCTACGGGTTCGTCATCTACGACAGCTACAGCACGGCCGTGGAGCACAACAAGTTGATGGAGCAGGCGCAGTCGCAGTGGATGCGCCGCCGCTATCAGTCTCCCCGGTTCCCGATGCCGCTCTGACGCGCCAGGGCTCCGGACAACCCCTGCCGGGGCCCGTCGCGGGGCGGACACGACCGTCACCCGGGTTCGAAGGTCGGGTCCGCCGCACGGGTTAAGGATTGAAAACTTCGGCCATAACGAAAAAAGAAACCAAATGAGAGGGCGGTCTCATGTGGTTGTCCATCCGGCCCCGCCGGCGGCGGGCCCATCTGTCCCAGTTTCACACCACCGTCATGCACCGGCGGAACCCGTACGTGGTGACCGCCTGGTCGCTGTTGACCCCGGGGCTTGGCAACATGCTGCAGGACCGGCAGGCCAAAGGGTTGATCCTCATCCTGTGGGGCCTCGCCGTCAACACCATGGCCAAGGTCAATCTCGGCGTTCACCACTCGCTGACCGGCCGGTTCGATCTCGCCAAACACACGGTCGACACGCGCTGGTTGCTGCTGTATCTGGCGGTGTACACCTACTCCGCCTGGTCCGCCTTCCGCGGGACAGTCGACCTGAACAACCTGTATCTCCTCGCGGATCGCGAGGACGCCCCCATTCCGGTCATGGTGATCCAAACCCTGGACATCAACTACCTGGATCGCCGCCACCCGTGGGTGGCCGCGCTCTGGTCGGCGCTGATGCCCGGACTCGGCGCGTTTTACCTGCATCGGATTGTCGAAGGGTTCTTCTTTGTCGCCTGGACGATTTTCGTCATGGTGCAGTCGCACACCCTGCAGGCCATTCACCTGTCGCTCACCGGTCACACCGCGGCGGCGGCGGCGATCCTCGACATCCAGTGGTTTCTTTACATCCCGTCCATCTACGGGTTCGAGATCTACAGCTCGTACGTCGGTGCCGTCGAATTGAATCGCGTGTTCCAGAAGGAGCAATCCCTGCATCTGCGCCAGCGGTATCAGCGGCGGGACTTCGAGATGCCGGTCTGAGGCGCGTTGAGTCAAGGCCCGTACGCTGCGGAACCCCGGGTGCGGGCGGCCCTCGCCCAAAGACCGGGCAACGAACGCGACATAGGCGAAGGACTCCGCCTCCGGGATCGATGGTGCGGCCGCGGGGACTGCCCGCGATGTTCAACGCTGGGGTGAGGAATCATGTATCTGGTGGCGTCGTTTGAGCACACCATCTACCTGGAATTGTTTTTAACCGAGTTGGAACAGAAGGGCATCCCCAGGTCGCGCATCCTCGCCGTCCCTCTGGATCGGCGCCAGGAACCGCGCCGCCTGTTCGACACCATCCACCGGGCGGACGGGTTCAGCCTGTTCGACGTGGCGGCCATCCTCGGCACCTGCGGGATGCTGCTCGGCGCCATCTACGGATTCGTGCTGACGTGGGGTCCGATTCTGTGGGGCCTCATCGGCCTCATCGGCGGCGCGCTGGTGGGGTTTTTCGTGAAGTGGCTGTTCGTTCGGCGCGAGGCGCGCCTGGAGGTCTCCGGGCGAAGCCGCATTCCGTCGGAGGTGATGGTGATGGTCCGCTGTGAGCCCCATCAGGCGGACTTCGTCCAGGCCCTGATGTGGGAACACCACGCCGTCGGCGTCGGCCGGCTGTGGCCGGACGCGCAGCCCGCGCCGCGGGTCCCCGAAAGGAGAGCCGGCCCGTGAGCCCGTTGCACGCCGTGTTTGAGCACACCTACGACGAGATCGTCCGCCTCCACCGCCAGGTGTTCCAACTCTGGCTGACCCACGTGGTGTTCACCTGGCGCTGGTGGATTGCGCTGATGTGCGCCACGGTGCCGTGGATGCTGTGGTTGCTTTGGCGCAACCGCGCGTCCAGCGGCCGCCTTTTGTGCGCCGGGTTTTTCATCGCCGCGCTCGCCGAGTGGCTCGACTCCGCCGGTGTCGCCCTCGGCCTGTGGCACTACGACAACGAGATCCTCCCGATGATGCCGTCGTTTCTGCCCTGGGACCTGACCCTCTATCCGGTCACGCTGATGACCTTCCTTCAGGTCAAGCCCCACGGCTCTCGTTATCTAAAGGCCGCCCTCTTCGGCGCGTTGGTGGCGTTCATCGCCGAGCCGCTCTTCAAGTGGATCGGCCTGTATCACCCGGACCACTGGCGTCACCTGTACACGTTCGTCCTATTGTTCCTCATTTATCTCGCGGCGGACGGTCTGACGCGGTTGCCCTTCCATCCGCTGCCCCCGCCGTCAGACCGCCGCCATCGCTGAGCGACGCATCCCCCCGGGTGTGCCTCGGCCTCGTCCCGGAGGGTCCGCATTGGGCGCGCTCGCCTCACCGGAACTCGCGCCGTCTTGGCAGCGAGAACCAGAGCTGATCCAGCCAGGCCAGCTCCTCGTCCGTCAGCGGGTGACTTTGGGCCAACTCGGCCGCCCGGAGCGACGCGTCCAGCTGCTCCGGCTTGCTCGCACCGATGATGGCGGAGGTGATGCCCGGCTGCTGGATGACCCACTGCACCGCGGTCGTCGCCATGTCCCGATCCCGCTCCTGGCACCACGCCCGATACCGCTCCACGGCGGAGAACACGGCGTCGTTCCAGTACCGCTCCTGATACATCCGCCCCGCACCGGACACGCCGCCGAGGGCAAAGCGCGTCCCCGCCTCCACCTCCTGCCCGGGGCGGTAGCGGCCGGTCAGCATCCCGCCCGCCAACGGGTTGTACGTGAGGATGCCGACGCCCTCGCTCTGGCACAGCGGCACCAGTTCCTCCTCAATCATGCGGAACAACAGGTTGTACCGCGGCTGCACGCTTGCGATGGGGTCCCAGTGAAACCGCTGCGAAAGCCCCAGGGCCTTGGCGACCTGCCACGCGCGCCAGTTGGACACCCCGATGTAACGTACCTTGCCCGCTCGCACCAGGTCGTCGAACGCCCGAAGCGTCTCTTCCATGGGGACCGACGGATCGAACTGATGCGCCTGGTACAGATCCAGGTAGTCCGTGCCGAGGCGGCGCAGGCTCGCGTCGATGGCATCGAAGATGTGCTTTCGGGACAGGCCGCGTTCATTGGGGCCCGGCCCCATCGCGCCGTGGCACTTGGAGGCGAGCACGACGCGATCGCGCTTGCCCTTCAGCCACCTTCCGATGATCTCCTCCGTCCGCCCGAGCTGATCCCAGTTTCCGCCGAGCGGGTACACGTCGGCTGTGTCGATGAAGTACACCCCTGCGTCAAACGCCTTGTCGAGAATGGCGTGCGACGTCCGCTCATCCGCCTGATTGCCGAACGTCATCGTCCCCAGGCAAAGGCTGGTCACGCGCAGTCCGGTGCGCCCCAGGTGCCGAATCTCCATGCTTTCATCACTCCTCCACGTAAGGAATCGTCAGCGGTCCCAACGGCAGCACCGCGACGCTCATGTCCTGTCCGTATTTCCCGCGCAGTTGCTCGAGCGTCGCCTCGATGTCGTGTGTGGGCGACAGCATCGCCGCCCGCACATCCTCGTCCGGCAGGGAGGAGTACACGTACACGTCCGCCCACATCTGGATGACGGCCTGCTTCTGGACCTGCCACTGGTCGAACATCTGGAACGACGGGTCCTCAATCATCTCGAGCAGCTCCCGCGGCGTCCTGCGCATGCGCAGGATCTTCGCGTAGTTGCCGTGGTTGGGCAGCCCGTCCGAGCACTCGCTGGCGCAGAGGATGGTGCCGCCGCGTTTGACGATCTTGTGCGCCGCACTCATCCCTTTGACCGCCTGGTACAAATTCTGGTCCAGGGGATATCCGGAGTTGGACGTGATGACGACGTCGAACCGGTGCGGGCACCGAATCATCGCGTGTTCCTTCACGAATCGGCAGCCGGCCTCGTGGGCGGCGGCGAGATCGCCCGCGAACACCGCGGTGATGTCCTTGTCGCGGTTGAGCGTCACGTTCAGGATGAAATCGGGCGGGCACATCGCGTTGACCTCACGGGCCATCTCCTGAAGCGGGTTGCCGTCCATCTGCCCCCAGGTCGCCAGGGGATGGCCGATCATGCGCGCATTGTGGAAGGTGAGAATCGTGTCGATGCCGGCGATCCCCGGCATGATGCCCTTGGGCCCGCCGGAGAACCCGGCGAAGAAGTGCGGCTCGATGAACCCCGTCACGATGCGAAAATCCGCCTCCACCCACAGGCGGTTGAGGTACACGTCGCACCCAAAGCGGCTCTCGCCCACCTTCACCAGCTCGTCCCGCTCGTGGCAGTGATGGTTGACGACGCGCACGTGATCCACCACCCACTCGCCGAGCATCTGGACGAACTCCTCCCGCGTCTGATCGCGGTGCGTCCCCGTCCCGTTGAGGATGACGATGTTCTCCAGCGGGACGTGCGACAGCTCCTCCAGCAGCCAGGGGACCAGCTTGTGGTTCGGCGTCGGCCGGGTGATGTCGGAGATGACGATGACGACCCTGTCGGTCGGCTTGACGCTCTCCCGCAACGGCCTCGATCCGATGGGCTCCCGCAACGCCCCCAACACGGCGGCCTTCTCATCCGGAAGCCCGGGCAGGTGCTTCGGCTCAATCACCAGGGCGTCGTCCGGCACTTCGATGGTCAGGCCGTCCCGCCCGTACAACAGCGTGGTCTGCACCCGCATCCCTCCTCTCTGCCGGCGTCTCCCATCCGCGGGGGTGTCCATCCCCCCGATCCCGCCGGCGCCGGGTGTCCTCCCTTATCTTACCGCAAGGCGGCGCCACGTTCCTCCGCCGGGGAGATGTCCGTTTCCCAGCCTTTGGTGTGCAATCTTTCGAATTTTGCTGTTAGAATGTCGATAGAGAGAGGGATGGCCATGCGGCGGCTGGGTTCTCTGCAGACGCGGATCACCGGTCTGGTGGTGGCGGTGATTCTCTTCACCTTGGCGATTGTCGGCTATCGGTTCAACGCCCTGTTGGTGCACTCGGTGGAAGATTCCATGGGGAAAAACGCCCTGGACGTCGCCCGTCTCATCGCCGAGCTGCCCGACATCCGCTCGGCGCTGCACCAACCCGACCCGAGCCGAATCCTGCAGCCGCGGACACAGGAGCTCAAGGCGCTCACCCACGCCGATTTCATCGTGATCACCGACGACCGCGGGATCCGCTACACGCACAACGACGAGGGTCTCATCGGAAAACCGTTCACGGGCGGCGACGAAGGTCCGGCGCTGAAGGGGCAGACCTACATCTCGCGCGCCGTCGGCATCTCGGGGCCTTCCATTCGGGCGTTCGTCCCCATCGTCGAGGATGGGGTCGTGCGCGCCGTCGTGATCGTCGGGATGTTCAAGCCGCACGTGTATCAGGTGGCCGAAACCTACCTGTACGCCATCGGCGGCAACCTGGCCATCGGGCTGGCGGTGGGCATTGTGCTCGCCATCCTGTTGGCGCGCCGGATCAAACGCACCATGCACGGGTTGGAGCCGGATGAAATCGCCCGGCTGTTTCGCGAGCGGCAGGCCCTCCTCGAGTGTCTGCACGAGGGCGTGATCGCCGTGGACAAAGGCCAGCGCGTCACGCTCGTCAACGAATCGGCCCGGCGGCTGCTGTCCATCGGCGAGGACGCGGTCGGCCGTCCCATCGCCGACATCATCCCGGCCACACGCATGGGCCGCGTCCTGGAGACGGGCGAGCCGGAGTCCAACGCGGAGATGACCATCCACGATGTCACCGTGATTGTCAACCGGGCGCCCATCCAGGCCGGCGGCGAGGTCGTCGGCGCCGTCGCGACCCTCCGCGACACCAGCGAGGTGCGGGCGCTCGCCGAAGAGCTGACCGGGGTCAAGCAGTACATGGAGGGGTTGCGCGCCAAGACGCACGAGTTCATGAACCGGCTGCAGACGGTGGCGGGGCTGTTGGAGATGGAGGAGTACGAGGAGGCGAAGCGGTTCATCACCCGCACGCAGCGCGCGCAGCAGGAGGCCCTGCAGTTCCTCACACGGCGCGTGCGCGACCCGAAGACCTCCGCGCTCTTGCTCGGCAAGCTGCAGTTGGCCGAAGAAAAGCACGTCGCGCTGATCATCGAACCCGGGACGCGCATCGGGGCGCTGCCTCCGACGGTATCGGACGCCGTCGTGCACATCCTCGGCAACCTGATTGACAACGCGATCGATGCCTGTCAGGACGTGGCGGATCCGGAGGTGACCGTGGCCTTGATGGAGGAACCCGACCGGTGGTGGCTGTCCGTCGAGGACAACGGCTGCGGCATGCCGGAGAACGTGCGCCAGCGTGCATTCCAGAAATACTTCACCACGAAGAGCCACGGGCGCGGCATCGGCCTCCACCTCGTCCGGCAACAGGTGGAGGACGTTCTGCGCGGCACATTGCACCTGCACACCGAGCCCGGCGCCGGAACGTCCTTCGTGGTGGAGATCCCCCGTGCACCGTGGGAGAAAGAACGAGGTGGCCCAACTTGCTGATCCGCACGCTGATTGTCGAGGACGATCCCATGGTCGCCCGCATCCACCAGCAGTACCTGTCGCGCCTTCGCGGCTTCGCCCACGTCGGGACGGCGCGCAACGGCGCCGAGGCCCTGGGGATGCTCACCGCGACCTCACCGGATCTGGTCCTGCTCGACGTCTATCTGCCGGCCCACAATGGATTGGACCTGCTGCGCCAATTGCGGGCGGCGGACGCCAACGTCGACGTCATCCTCATCACGGCCGCGGACGATCCCGCCACCGTCGAACAGGCGATGCGCCTCGGCGCGGTCGACTATATTCTCAAACCGTTTGACTTCGAGCGATTCCATCAGGCGCTGGAGGCGTTCCGCAGGCGCTTCGCGCTGTTTCGCGAACACCGCTCGCTCAATCAGGATCTCCTGGACGAACACGTTCACGCCTGGCCGAACGCCCCCGGCCCGCCGGAGGATCCCGAGTTCCCGAAGGGGATTGAGCCGTTCACCCTGCAGCGGATCCTCGAGACGCTGGAGGACCAGGCCACCGGCATCTCCGCGCAGGATGTGGCCGACCGCCTCGGGCTGTCGCGCATCACGGCGCGAAAGTACCTCGAGTACCTGTGCGATCGCGGATGGGCGGCCCTCGAATTGCGGTATCAGGACAAGGGCCGCCCCACCAAGCTGTACACGCTCACGGCATCGGCTCGCGCGCCGCGGCCGTGAGGCGGCCGTGAGGGAGGACTCGGCCGTATGGTGCCGTGATGCGGCCCCGGGCGACGGGGCCGCACCCGTCACGGGCTCGGCGAGGAGGCCGCCTGGCCCCCAATGCCGTGGCGCATGTAGCGGCGGCTCTGCTGCACGTAGTGCTCCGCACCTTGGCGCAGACGCACGAGATCTTCCTCCGTCAGCGCCCGCACGACCCGTCCGGGACTGCCGAGCACCAGGACCCGAGGCGGGATCCGCTTGCCCTCCGGAATCAGCGTCCCGGCGCCGATCAGGGCCTCCTCGCCGATCTCGGCGTGATTGAGCACAATCGCCCCCATGCCGATGAGCGCCCCGTCGTGAATCGTGCAACCGTGCAGAATGACCCCGTGGCCCACGGTCACCCGGTTCCCGATGGTCATCGGCGCGTCCGCGTCCACGTGCAACACGCATCCATCCTGGATGTTCGACGCCTCGCCGATGCGGATGGGTGCGTTGTCCCCGCGGATCACCGTGTTGAACCACACGCTGGAGCGCGGGCCAATCTCCACGTCGCCGCTGATGTGCACCCCGGGCGCGATGAAGACCGAATCATCCCACCTCGGTTCCGTCTCCTCCAGCCGATAGCGCACCCCCATCCCTCCTCGTTCTGCTTATTGAATGGTCAACTGCGGAATGTACGTGATGAGCGCCAGGATGCAGAGCATGGCGGTCACGTAGTACTTCAGGTACGGGAACGTTTGCGCCAGCGAGACCTTGCCCACCGAACACGTCGTCAGCAGCACCGATGCCACCGGCGGGGTCTGCTGGCCGATGCCGAGGTTCATGGTGAGAATCAATCCGAACTGAACCGGGTCAATCCCCACGTTGTTGATGAGCGGCATCAGAATCGGGACCAGCATGATGATGGCCGCCGTCGAGTGCAGGAACATGCCGACGATGAGGAAGAAGATGTTCAGCAGAAGCAGGATCGCGTATTTGTTGCTCGTGAGAGACAGCATGGCGTCGGCCAGCTGCTGCGGCACCTGGTCACTCGTCAGATACCAGCCGAGCACCGCCGAGGTGGCGATGATCAGCATCACCACGGCCGTCTGATTGGCCGCGGACACCAGGATACGCGGCAGGTCACGCCAGTTCAACTGGCGGTAGATGAACAGGCCGATGATGAGCGCCGCGAACACCGCCACTCCGGCCGCCTCCGTCGGGGTGAAGATGCCCCCGAGAATGCCCCCGAGGATGATGACCGGCAGAAACAGCGCCCAGAACGCCTGCAGGAAGGTGCGAACCACCTCGCGAAAGCTGAACTTGGTGGTCGGAATCTCCCAGCCGTTTTTCTTCGCCATCCGGTAAGAGAGAATCCCCAGGGCGATGGCGACCAGGATGCCCGGGACGAACCCGGCCAGGAACAGTTTCGCCACGGACACGTCGGCGATCACGCCGTACAGGATCATCGGCAGGCTCGGCGGGATCAGAATGGCCATCGTCGAGGCGCACGACAAGAGCGCCGCCGCCATCCCGCCCGGATAACCCCTCCGCTTCATCTCCGGGATGAACACGCTGCCGAGCGCGGCCGCGTCCGCCACCGACGACCCGGAGATCTCCGCGTAGAACATCGAGGTGACGACCACCACATGAGCCAGCCCGCCGGTGATGAACCCGACCAGGCTCGTCGCGAAATTGATGAGACGCTCCGCCAGGCCGCACGCGTTCATCAGCTCGCCGGCAACCATGAACAGCGGGATGGCCAACAGCGGAAAGTTGTTCGTGCCGCCGAACATGCTGATGGGAATGATGTTGCCGGGCGCCTCGCCGGTCCCGAGGATGAGGAACATCGCCACCACACCGAGCGCGAGGGCGATGGGCATGCCCAGGACGACCAACGCAATCATGGCCAGAATCAAGAGGACTGTCATGTGTCTCGCCGCCTCAGCATCTGCACGGACTCCGCGACGTACCCGATCATCATGATCACGCACGACACGGGCAGGATCACATACACAATCGCCTTCGAGAAGGGCATGGTCTCCATGACCTCACCCACCGACTGCCCGACCAGCACGAACCCGTAATACGCGACCACCCCCAAAAAGACCAGGGTGATCAGATTGAACACCAGCTCAATGGGTACCGCGATGCGCCGCGGCAGACTCTCAATCAGGGTTTCAAACCGGATGTGCGTCTTTTGAAACGTGGCCCACGCCGACCCGAGGAACGTGATCCAGGCCAGGGTGTATCCGCCCAGTTCCCCGGTCCAGGTCGCGGCCTGGTTCAACACGTAGCGGGTGAACACCCCCCAGCACACGTCGAAGATCATGATGACCATGAGGATGATGAGCACCACGCGCATCCCGGCGATCAACGCCCGGTGCGCCAACGACGGGCCGGGCGGCCGGGTTTTCGGCGTCGAATCCGCCGTCATCTCCTCTTGCATCGGGCGCATCTGTGTCCCTCCCTCGAAAATCGGCCCCACACCATCTGCTGTGGCGCTGGTCGAGCCAGCGAACGCTCAGCTCTGCGCCTCCTTGATCACCTTGTCGACGAACGCCGGGTCAATCTGTTGTTTCATCAGGTCAATCACCGGCCCGACCTTGGCCTGGAACGCCGGGATGTCGGCCTGGTTCACCTGCATGCCCGCCTTCTTGAACTCCTCGATGATCTGATTGTCGACGGTGGCGCCCTCCTGGCGGATCTCGTCACCGACGTGATCGGCCACCTGTTGGATCAGCTTCTGGTCGTCCGGCGACAACTTGTCGAACCACACCTTGCTGGCGATGAGGTACGACGGTGTGTACACGTGGTTGGTGATGGACAGGTACTTCTGCACTTCCTGGAATTTGCTCCCCTTGATGGTGGCCAGCGGGTTCTCCTGTCCGTCGATGACCCCCTGCTGCAGGGCGGAGAACACCTCCGTCAGGTCCATCGGAGTCGGGTTGGCCCCGAGTTCCTTGAACAGCGCCACGCGGATCTTGCTGTCGGGCACGCGCAGCTTCAGCCCCTTCAGGTCATCCGGTTTGTAAATGGGCCGCTTGTTGTTCGTGATCTGACGGTACCCGTTCTCCCAGAAGCCGAGGCCGACGAATCCTTTCTCGTCGAGTTTCGCCTTGAGATCCTTGTTCCAGATGTCTCCGTGCGCAATCTTGGCCACCGCGTCGCGGTCCTTGAACAGGAACGGAATGTCGAACACGCCGAACTCCGGGATGACCTGCGCCATGACGGTGGACGGAATGTCCATCTCAATCGATCCCGATTTCAACGCGTTGAGCACGTTCAGGTCCTGACCCAGCTGCCCGTCGGAATACACCGTCACCTGGATGTGCCCGTGTGACTGCTCCTCAATCTCCTTCTTGAACATCTGCGCGGCGTCGTACGGCATCGATCCCTTGCCGGACACGAAGGCCAATCGGATCTTGACGACATTCTGCGATCCGCCGCCCCCGCCTCCGCCGGCTGTGTTCTGGCTGGCGGCCGGCTTGGCGGTGCTCCCGCAGGCGGTCAGCGCGAGCCCAAGCGCAACGGTGGCGATGGTCGCAAATACGCGAGGCGCCTTCTTCATCCTGTTGAACCCCCTTGTTTTCTGAAGCGGGCCGAGCACCCGCATGGAATCCGATTACAAAAATTATACCGTTTGAACGGAACCTTCTGCATTTTCGTAATTTAAGTAACCGGTTTTGTCGATAGCGTTACGCGTCGGTTCAGCACTCCGGGCGCTCCAGCCACACCTGCTGGGCCGCACGCACCGCGGCCCCGAGCGTCACCGGGCGCCCGATGCGCGCCAGGCCCAACTCCAGCACGCCAAGCATCTTCAGGACGTCGCCCGCGTCCGTGTAGCCCATGTGCCCCAGGCGCAGGAGCTTCCCCTTCAGCTTTCCGAGTCCGCCGCCGACGGCGACGTGAAACGTCTCGCGCAGCACCTTGCGGAATGCGTCCGCATCCATCCCCGCGTCGTCCCACACCACCGAAGTCAGCGTCGGGCTCGCGTGCGCGTCGTCGACCAGCAGCGGCATGCCGAGCGCACGCACCCCCGCGCGCGTCATGTCGCGCAGCGCCGCGTGCCGGCGGTACGCCGCCTCCATGCCCCCGGCGGCCTCGATGAGCCGGCACGATTCCAGCAAACCGTTCACCAGGGCGATGTTCGGCGTGTACGGCGTGTGCCCCTGCGGCAGCAGCGCCCGGTACTTCTTGAGGTCGAGGTAAAACGACGGGCACCTGTGCCGCTCCATCACCCGCCACGCCTTCTCGCCGACCGCGACCAGCGCGATGCCGGGCGGGAGCATGAGCGCCTTCTGCCCCCCGGTGGCAATCACGTCGATGCCCCACGCGTCCATGTACAGCGGTGTCCCCGCCAGCGAACTGACCGCGTCGACCACGAACACCGCGTCCGTCTCCCGCACGATGGCCGCCAGATCCCGAACCGGATTGGTGGCCCCCGTCGACGTCTCGCAGTGGGTCGCGAACACCGCCTTGACCTCCGGGTGTTGGCGAAGGAGGGCGCGGACGGCGTCGGGATCGACCACCTGTCCCCACTCCGCCCTGACCTCGAGCACGCGTGCGCCGATGTGCGCCGCGATGTCCACGAGATAGTCGCCGAAGTACCCAATGTTGCAGATGACGATGGTGTCGTCCGGGCCGACCAGGTTCACCATGGCGGTCTCGAGGGCCGACGCGCCGCTCCCGCACAGGATGTACACATCCGATTGCGTCTGAAAGACAGGCTTGACCGCCTGCTCCGCCGCCCGCAGCACCTCCTGAAAGGCGCCGGTTCGGTAATCCATCATCGGGTGATCGAAAGAACGCAGGATGGTGCGCTGGATCTCGCGCGGCACCTGGACGGGGCCGGGCAGGCGAAGATCCATTTTTTCAGCAAACAATGCGTTTTCCCCCTTTCGTTCGGCCGGCGCCACCGGGCACACCCGCTTGATCGCTTTGCCCGGCGGCCACCGCCCTGTCTGCGCCGCCTTTGCAAAGTGACAACGCCGTCACTCGCGCGGCCTGTCCGGGTACTTGTCGTACACCACCCCCTCGTCGTACAGGGTCCGGATCTCCTCCTCGGCGTAGCCAGCCTCCCGCAGCTTCTCGGTCGTATGCTGGCCTAACCACGGCCCCGGCGTGCGGATGGCCAGTGGCGTACCGCTGTATTTGACCGGAAGGCCGAGGGTGCGCATCCGCCCCATGACGGGATGCTCCAGTTCCACCACCATCTCGCGCGCCCGCACCTGCGGATGGGCGAGCACCTCGTCGTACCGGTACACCGGGCCTCCCGGGACGCCCGCCTCGTCGAGCTTCGCCACCCAGTGGGCCGTCGGCCGGGTCACCGTGATGGCCTCGATTTCCCGTTCCAGTTCGTCGATGTTTTTCATGCGCAGACCGAGATCGACAAACCGCGGGTCCTCAATCCACTCCGGCCGCTCCACCACCTGCCGGCAGAACCGCTCCCACAGCCGCTGATTGCCCGCGCCGACGGTGACGTACCCGTCCTGCGTGCGGTACGCCTGGTAGGGGGTCGATCGGCGGTGGCGCGTCCCGGTCGCCTCGGGCAACTCGCCGCCGCCGAAATACGCGCCCGACTCCCAGACGGTCCAGGCGAGCACCGCGTCGACCAGCGACGTCTCCAGGTACTGCCCCTCCCCCGTGCGCAACCGGTGGACGTACGCCGCGAGGATGCCCTGCGCCGCCGCGTTGCCCGCTGCCAGATCCGCGATGGCGATGCCGACCTTCGCCGGCCGCCCGCCGGGCTCCCCGGTCATCCGCATCAGCCCGGTGAACCCCTGGGCGATGATGTCGAATCCGCCCTGATGGGCCAGCGGCCCGGTCTGTCCGAAGCCGGAGATGGAGCAGTAGATGACATTCGGATTGACCGCCCGAACCGCCTCGTAGTCGACCCCGAGTTTTTTGGTCGTGCCCGGCCGGAAGTTCTCTATCACCACGTCCGCCCGCTGTGCGAGCCGAAAGAACACCTCCCTCCCCTTGGGATGTTTGAGATCCACGGCCAGGCTCTTTTTGTTGCGGTTCGGCATGGCGGCGCAGTAGCTCTCCCCGTTGACGAACGGAGCCAGGCGGCGCGAATCGTCGCCCGCCGGAAACCGCTCAATCTTGGTGACCTCCGCGCCCATGTCGGCGAGCACCATCGTGCAGTACGGCCCGGCCAAAAACTGAGTCATGTCGAGGATCTTGACGCCGTCGAGCGGAAGCATGCCCTTCCCTCCTCACGACCAGGTGAAATTCGGGCGCCGCTTCTCCAAAAACGCCCGCACGCCCTCCTGATAGTCCTCGGTCTCGTACGAATCGAGCACCAGCTGGCGGATGTCCTCCGTCTCCTCCGTCACGCCGTCGAGAATGCGGCCGATCACGTACTTCGACCCCCGCACCGAGAACTGCGCATTGCGCGCAATCATCCGGGCGTACGACCACGTCTCCCGCTCCAGATCCTCCGCCGGCACGATGCGGTCAATCAGGCCGATGCGCAGCGCCTCCTCGGCGTCCAGATGCCGTCCGGTGAACAGGATGTCCTTGGCCTTGGCGGGGCCGACGAGATCGACCAACGTCTTCGTGGCGGGCAGGTTGTACACGTGCCCCAGCTTGGCCGGCGTGATGCCGAATTTCGCCGTCGGATCCGCGAAGCGAAAATCGCACGCGACGGCAATCTCGCAGCCGCCCCCGATGCAATACCCCTGCACCATCGCGATGGTCGGCTTGGACAGATGGTGCACCGCGTGTTCGGCGGCCACCGTCGCCCGGTTGTACTGCATCGCGCCCTCCTTGGTCGCGCGAAGCGTCAAAAACTCGCTGATGTCCGCGCCCGCCGCGAACGCCGTCGCGTCGACGCCGCGGAAGATCACCACCTTGATGGACCGGTCCGCCTCACACTCCCGCATCAGTTCCCCGAGCCGCACCCACATCGCGTGGTTGAGCGCGTTGCGCTTGTCCGGGCGGTTGAACACCACCGTCGCGATGTCTCCGTCTTTCTCCAGATACAGCCATCTCTCCACGTCCGACACGTCGCATCCTCCCTCTCATCCCTGGCTCGTCCTGTGGCCAACCCCCCCCGCGGCGGCCAACGTCTCAGCGAACGATCCCCTTGTCCCGCAGCGCCTGCCGCTGGGCATCCGTCAGCCCGAGTTCCGCCAGCACCTCGTCGGTGTGCTGGCCGAGCAACGGGGCCGCGCGCCGGACGGTCGGCTGTTCATCCGAATACTTCGTGGGGATGCCGAACATCTTCATCCGGCCAATCACCGGGTGTTCCACTTCCACCACCATGTCCCGCGCCAGATAGTGCGGATCGCGCACCACGTCCTCCAGGGTGTAGATGGGTCCGGCCGGAACCCCCGCCGCCTCGCAGCGCTCCAACCAATGGGCCGAGTCCGCGGTGGCGAACACCTCCTCGATGAGGACCTCCAGATCATCCGCGTGGCGCGCCCGGTCGGAGTTGGTCCGAAAACGTGGATCGTCTATCCACTCGGGCCGATCCACCACCTGCCGGCAGAACTTCTCCCAGTTGCGCTGGTTGGCGCACCCGAGCACCACGTACCCATCCCTCGTCCGGTACGCCTGATAGGGCGCCGACACCCGATGGCGCGATCCCGTCCGCTTCGGCAACTCACCCGCCCCGAAGAAGGCGGCCGCCTCCCACGCGTACCAGGGCAGCCCGGCCTCGGCGAGCGACACGTCGACGTGCTGGCCCACCCCCGTGCGCTGCTTCTGGATGTAGGCCGCCAACACCCCGTAAGCCGCCGTCAGCCCCGCGCCGATGTCGTACACCGCCACCCCGGCCTTGGCGGGCGGCTTGTCGGGATATCCCGTCATCGCCATCAGGCCGGTCATGCCCTGGGCGATGAGATCGAACCCGCCCTTGTGCGCGTACGGTCCCGTCTGTCCGTACCCGGAAATGGACCCGTACACCAGACCCGGGTTGATCTCATGCAGCGTCTCGTAATCGATCTTCAGAGACTTGGTCACCCCCGGCCGGAAATTCTCAATCAGGATGTCCGCCGTCTTCACCAGTTCATAGAACAGCGAGAGCCCCTCCTCGGACTTGAGGTCGAGGCAGACCCCCCGCTTGTTGCGGTTGATCTGGAAATAGCAGGCCGACTCTCCGTTGACGAACGGGCCCATCTGGCGCGAATCGTCTCCCCCGTTCGGCTTCTCAATCTTGATCACGTCGGCGCCCAGATCCGCCAGCACCATCGCGCAGAACGGACCGGCCATGATCTGCGACAGATCCAACACCCGGATGCCTTCCAACGGCAGCAACGCGGTCACTCCTTCGTCCAAAGCGTCGTTCGGTCTCATCGGACTATTGGTAGCAATCCGCGTGCCAACCGGATGTTGCGCCTTGCGTCCGCGAGGGGTGTCTCGAGCGGGGGCCAAGAAACATGCGGGGCCGGGCCGATGGCGACGCCCGGCCCCGCCGACCGGGGCGAAAGACGGGGAATGGACGCAATGGGGTCAATTCAGGTTATAAACGGGTGCTAAATGGGTGATTTTTGGGCAGCCCGCCAAACCGGGGATGCGGCATTCGGGGGCCCCGCCACCTCCCGCTCACCGGCACGGCCCCCGCGTCGCCGAGGCTTCCGTCCGGCCATCGTCCCCAAGCCGCCGCTCGACATACGCCCGCCCCAGGGGCGTGAGCACCGTGCCGCGCCGCCCCTTGGAGGACGTCACGAGGCCGAGGGCGGCGAGCGTTTTCAAGCGGGATCGAACCTGTTCCGGCGACAGGCGCTCGGAGGTCACCCGCTCCGCCAGGGCGCGCCGGCCCAGACCTTGGCCCGCGAGCTCCGCCTGCGCCAGCAGCATCAGAATCTCCTGCAGCGCCGGATGGCTTCGCAACCGCTCGAATCGCCCCGGATCCACCACGGTACCGGGCGAAAGCTGCAGTGCGTCCGCCCGCTCGGCCGGCCTCCGCCCATCCGCTTCTCCCGCCGCCACCCGCTCCGGATGCGCATCCATCCTCGTCCGATCCGCTGTCAGGTCCCGGCTCGCCGGACCTCCCGCGCCATCGGCCAGGGCGTGGCGCAACGTCGGCGGCAGTTCCTCCAACCCAATCTTGCCTTCGGCCACGCCCCGCGCATACAGCGCACAGTTTTGCAGTTCGCGCACGTTGCCCGGCCAGGAGTACGACGTCAGCCA
>NZ_JAIMAV010000059.1 GCF_023511815.1 Alicyclobacillus sp. | reverse complement strand
CAGGGCACGCTGTACACCGACATCATCGAGAGCGGCACCGCCACGGCGGCGACCATCAAGTCCCACCACAACGTCGGCGGTCTGCCCGAGGACATGCAGTTTGAGATCATCGAGCCGCTCAAAGAGCTGTTCAAGGACGAAGTGCGCCGCCTGGGCGAAGCGCTCGGCCTGCCGCCGGCCCTCGTCTGGCGCCAGCCGTTCCCGGGGCCGGGGCTCGCGATTCGCATCCTGGGCGAGGTGACGCAGGAGAAGCTCCACATCGTGCGCGAGTCGGACGCCATCCTGCGCGACGAGATTGCACGCGCGGGGCTGGAGCGGGACGTGTGGCAGTATTTCACGGTTCTGACCGGGCTTCGATCCGTGGGGGTGATGGGGGACGAGCGCACCTACGCGCACACCGTCGCCATTCGCGCCGTCACGTCTCAGGACGGAATGACCGCGGATTGGGCGCGCCTGCCGTACGAGGTGCTGGCGCGGGTGTCGGCGCGCATCGTCAACGAGGTGCCGGAGGTCAACCGGGTGGTGTACGACATCACGTCGAAACCGCCGGCGACGATTGAATGGGAATGATCCCGATGCTCCGGCCGCACCGCGGCCGCAGGTCCTACAGGGAGGAATGAATGTGGAGACGCTGTTTCAACTGAGAAAGTACAACACCACCGTCAGCCGCGAGATCATCGCCGGCCTGACCACCTTTTTCACCATGGCGTACATCCTGCTCGTCAACCCGATCATCCTGAGCGGGACCGGTATGGACAAAAACGCCGTCTTCTTCGCGACCTGCGTGGGGGCCGGCGTGGTCACGCTGCTGATGGGTCTGTTCGTCAACTATCCCATCGCGCTGGCACCCGGTATGGGGTTGAACGCGTATTTCGCGGTCATCGCGGGCAGGCACCCGGGCGGCATCGACTGGCGGGTGGCGTTGGGGTGCGTGTTCATCTCCGGCATCATCTTCATCATCCTGACGATCACGCGCATCCGCCAAATGCTGGTCGACGCCGTGCCGGACTCGCTCAAGTACGCCATCACAACCGGCATCGGACTGTTCATCACCATCATCGGCTTCAAGATCGGCGGCCTGATGACGATGCAGTTCGTCGGCGGACAGCCCACGCAGTACGCGCCCGGATCGTTTATCGACAACAACTCGTGGTTGCCCGACCTGGGGTCGCTGCACGACAAGGGTGTGCTGCTGACGCTCATCGGCCTTCTCCTGACCGGCGCGCTGATGGCCCTGCGCGTCCCGGCGGGGATGCTCATCGGCATTCTGGTGACCACCCTCATCGGCATTCCGATGGGCGTCACCGACCTCAGCGGCTTGCGCGGCGCGTCGTTCGTCCCGCACTTTACAAATCTCGCGGTGGGGTCTCTGGATCTGCGCGGGGTGTTCGACTATGGGCTCGTGACGGCGCTGTTCACGTTCACCTTCGTGGAGTTGTTCGACACCTTCGGAACCCTGGTCGGCACGGCGAACAAAGCCGGTCTGTTGGAGGGGGAGGAGGGCAAGCGGCGGCTCGGCCGCGCCATGTTGGTCGACGCCTTCGGCGTCAGCTTCGGCGCGCTGCTCGGGACGAGCACCATCACCGCGTTCGTCGAGAGCGGCTCGGGCATCGCCGCCGGGGGGCGCACCGGGCTGACGGCCTCGACCGTGGGCGTGCTCTTCCTCCTGTCCATCTTCTTCGCGCCGCTCGCGCTGGTGGTCCCGGATCAGGCGACGGCCCCGGCGCTCATCATCGTCGGCGTCCTGATGATGAGCGCGGTGACCAAGATTGACTGGGACAATTTCGGACTGGCCCTTCCGGCCTTTCTGACCATCATCACGATGCCGCTGACCTACAGCATCTCGAACGGCATCGCCGTCGGATTCACGGCGTTCGTGGTGATCAACGCGCTGCTCGCCGTCTTCCGGCGCGATCTGTACACGCGCATTCACTGGCTGATGGTCGTCATCGTCATCCTCGCCGTCTGGCGCTACGGATGGATGCTGTGACAAACCTCCCGCCGCTCGTTCGGGCGGCGGTTTTTTATTACGCGAAGCGGATTTAGCTGCCGAAACGTCTGTGTCTATCGGCGAACAATCATGTTACGCATCTGTGTAATGTTCGTTATTTACATTGACACACCGTTTGGGGGACGACTAGACTGGGAAAGGACACGAGAGAAGGAGGCGCGTGCGGTGCAACCTTGGGTCGGCGTGATCATGGGCAGCCGGTCGGACTGGGAGACGATGCGGCACGCCTGCCAGGCGTTGGAGGAGTTGTCCATCCCGTACGAGACGCGGATCGTCTCCGCCCACCGGACGCCCGATTGGATGTTCGAATACGCCGAGACGGCGGAGGCCCGGGGGCTTGAGGTGATCATCGCCGGTGCGGGCGGCGCCGCGCATCTGCCCGGGATGGTGGCGGCGAAGACGGTTCTGCCCGTCATCGGGGTGCCGGTCAAAACCTCCGCCCTGCAGGGGCTCGATTCGCTGCTGTCCATCGTGCAGATGCCGGGCGGCGTGCCGGTGGCCACCGTCGCCATCGGACCCGGCGGCGCGACCAACGCCGGACTTCTGGCGGCGGAGATCCTCGGGATTCGCCATCCGCAGGTGCGGGAGCGCCTGCGGGATCGCCGCAGGCAGGTCGAGGAAAACGTACTGGCGGATTCGGTGCCGGGTGAGGGCGATGCGTGAGGCGCGCGTCATTCGCCCAGGGCAGACCATCGGGATCCTCGGCGGGGGGCAGTTGGGCCGCATGATGGCCATCGCCGCCCGGCAGATGGGTTACGGGGTGGTCACGCTCGATCCGACGCCAGACAGCCCCTGCGGCCAGGTGGCGGATCACCAGGTGGTGGCCGCGCTGGACGACGCAAAGGCGGCGCGGGAGCTGGCGCGCCGCAGCGACGTGGTGACATACGAATTCGAGAATGTGGACGCGGCGGTGGCAAAAGCCCTGGAGCAGGACGCGCACCTGCCGCAGGGCAGCCGGCTCCTGCACATCACCCAGCACCGCCTGCGCGAGAAGGCGGCGGTGCGGGCGGCCGGGGTCGCGGTGGCGCCGTTTCAGCCGGCGTGGGACGCGGCATCGCTGCGCGCGGCCGTCGAGGCGCTGGGCCTGCCGTGCGTGGTCAAGACCACGCGCGGCGGATATGACGGCAAGGGCCAGTGGGTGATTCGGGGCGAGGAGGATCTCGCTGCCGTCGTGGAGTCCGCGTTCTCCGCGCGCTCTGAATCGGCGGCACGGGCGGGTGGCGACCCTGCCCCGGGGGCAACGCTGGCATCTGCGCGGGTTGAGCCGGATGAGGTGGACGAAGCGCCGCTGATTGTCGAGGGGTTCGTTCCCTTCGCCGCGGAGTTGTCGGTCCTCGTCGCCCGACGCCAGGACGGGCGAATGGTGAGTTTCCCGCCTGCGGAAAACATCCATCGGGACGGGATCCTGCATTTGTCCATCGTCCCGGCCCGGCTGCCGGAGGCGGTTCTGGCGGCGGCGGTGGAGGCGGCCGAGCGCGTGGCCCGGGCGCTGGATGCCGTCGGGGTGCTGGCGGTGGAGATGTTCGTCACGCGGGAAGGTCGGGTGCTCGTCAACGAACTCGCCCCGCGCCCGCACAACTCCGGGCATTACACGCTCGACGCGTGCGACACGTCGCAGTTCGAGCAACACGTGCGCGCCATCTGCCACCTGGAGCTGGCGCGGCCCAAGTTGACCAGCCCGGTGGTGATGGTCAACGTGCTCGGCCAGCACCTCGACGGGGTGCTGCGGGAGATGGCCGCCTGGCCCGGTCACGTCAAGGTGCATCTGTACGGAAAGCGCGAGGCAAAGCCGGGCCGCAAGATGGGGCACGTCAACGTGCTCGCGGAGGATGTCGAGGCAGCGCTGGCGCAGATCCGGCGCCTGGGCGTGTGGGATCGCGTGTAGGGAGGACGGACACTGGACGAATGCGAACGGAGGGAGCGGCGTGATTGATCGGTACTCCCGCCCGGAGATGGCGGGCCTGTGGACGCTGGAGCAACGGTTTCGGTGGTGGCTGGAGGTGGAGATCCTCGCCTGCGAGGCGTGGGCGGAGCTGGGAGTGATCCCGCGCGAGGATGTGCGGGCCATCCGCGAGAAGGCGCGGTTCGATGTGGATCGGGTGCTCGAGATTGAGCAGGAGACCCGCCACGACGTGGTCGCCTTCACGCGGGCGGTGTCGGAGTCGCTCGGCCCGGAGCGCAAGTGGGTGCACTACGGGTTGACCTCGACGGACGTGGTCGACACGGCGCTGTCGGCGCAGCTGCAGCAGGCGGTGAAGATCCTGCGCCAGGACATGGAGCAACTTCTCGGCACGCTGGCCGACCTGGCGAAGCGCCACAAGTACACCGTGATGATGGGCCGCACGCACGGCGTTCACGCCGAACCGACGACGTTCGGGCTGAAGGTGGCGCTGTGGTACGCCGAGATGATCCGCAACCTGGAGCGGTTCGACGCGGCCAGCGAGCGGATGCGCTACGGCAAGATCTCGGGGGCCGTCGGGACGTACGCCAATGTCGATCCGTTCGTCGAACGCTACGTCTGCGATCACCTGGGCCTCAAGCCCGCGCCCATCAGCACGCAGACGCTGCAGCGGGATCGACACGCGGAATTTCTCTTCACGCTGGCGCTCACCGGGACGACGCTCGACAAGATCGCGACGGAGATCCGCGGTCTGCAGAAATCGGAGGTCCGCGAGGTGGAGGAACCGTTCTACAAAGGTCAGAAGGGCTCCTCGGCGATGCCGCACAAGCGCAATCCGGTCTCCTGCGAGCAGGTCAGCGGCCTGGCGCGCGTGCTGCGCGGGTACGTCATCCCGGCGCTGGAGGACGTGCCGCTGTGGCACGAACGCGACATCAGCCACTCGTCGGTGGAGCGGGTGATCCTGCCCGACGCGACCATCCTGCTCGACTACCTGCTTCACCGAATGAACCGGATCCTGCGCGACCTGAACGTGTATCCGGAGAACATGCGGCGCAACATGGAGCGCACCTTCGGCCTGCCGTTCAGCCAGCGGGTGCTGACGACGCTGATTGACAAGGGCCTCTCGCGCGAGGAGGCGTACGACACGGTGCAGCCGTGCGCCATGCGCGCCTGGGAAGAGGGCCGGCCGTTCATCGACATCCTGCGCGAGTCGCCGGTGGTGCGGGAGTGGCTGACGGACGAGGAGCTGCGGGCATGCTTCGATCCGTCGTGGCACCTGAAACACGTGGACACCATCTTCGAACGCCTCGGCCTGTGACGCGGTGCCGGGGCCGGGCAAAGGCGAGAGGACATCGGGCAAGCCGCGGGCGCGCGGCGGATACGACAGGGAGGAGGCCGCCATGGTGGAACCAGGGGCGCTGCTGTACGAGGGCAAGGCGAAGAAGGTGTACGCCACGCCGTCGCCGGATCGGGTGGTGGTCGAGTACAAGGATGACGCGACCGCGTTCAACGGGCAGAAGCGGGGGACCATCGAGGGCAAGGGGGCCGTCAACAACCGCATGAGCAATCTGTTTTTCCGATTGCTCGAGGCGCACGGGGTGCCGACCCATTTCGTGGAGGAGCTGTCGGAGCGGCGCACTGTGGTGCGCCGGGTGGACATTGTGCCGGTGGAGGTCGTCGTGCGCAACCTGGCGGCCGGCAGCATGGCGGCACGCCTCGGCATCCCGGAGGGGACGGCGCTGCGGCGGCCGATTGTGGAATTCTACTACAAGAACGATGAACTGGGCGATCCGCTCGTCACCCCGGACCACGTCGAGGTGCTCGGCTGGGCGTCGGCCGAGGAGTTGGAGGAGATTCGCCGGTTGGCGCTGCGGGTCAACGAGGTGCTCGGGGAATTTCTGGCGGCGCAGAACGTGCGGCTGGTCGACTTCAAGCTGGAGTTCGGGCGCACGGGGGACGGAAGGATCGTTCTGGCCGATGAGATTTCACCCGACACCTGCCGGTTCTGGGACCTGAAAACCGGGGAGAAGCTCGACAAAGACCGATTCCGCCGCGATCTCGGAGGCGTGGAACAGGCGTACCAAGAGATGATGCGGCGCGTGGAAGGAGGCCTCGGCCGATGAAATTCGACGTCAGGGTGCATGTGTGGTTGAAGCCGAGCGTGTTCGATCCGCAGGGACACGCGGTGGAGGGAGCCCTGCACACGCTCGGGTACCAAGGCGTGGCGCGGGTCCGGGTCGGCAAATACATGGAGCTGACCGTGGAGGCGGCCGACCGGGCGTCGGCCGAGGCCAAGGTCCGGGAGATGTGCGAGCGCGTGTTGTGCAATCCGGTCATCGAGACGTTCGATTTCTCCCTCTCGCCGGCCGCCGCGAAGGACGCCGCGGGACCGGGACCGGACACGTACGGCCCGGATGCGGACCCGGTTTCGCTCGCCGGGGCGGCGGTGTTGGAGCCGGCGGGATCGATCCGGAACGCGGGGCCTGCCGGCGTGGCCAAGGCGGGTGAAAGCCGGTGAAGTGGGCGGTCGTGGTCTTCCCGGGGTCCAACTGTGACATCGACGCCATCCGGGCGGTCCGCGAGGTCACGGGTGACGATGTCGAGGCCATATGGCACCAAGAATCGGATCTGTCCGCCTACGACGCCATCATCCTGCCGGGCGGCTTTTCGTACGGCGATTACCTGCGCAGCGGCGCCATCGCCCGCTTCTCGCCGGTGATGGGGGCGGTGCGCGAGGCGGCCGCCGCCGGGAAGTTGGTCCTCGGCATCTGTAACGGGTTTCAGGTGCTGACGGAAAGCCACCTTTTGCCGGGGGCCCTGCTGCGCAACCATCACCTGCGCTTTCGCTGTGAGGTCGTGGAGTTGCAGGTGCTGAACGACCGGTCTCCCTTCACCGCCGGGTACCGGGCCGGCGAGGTCATCCGCGTCCCCATCGCCCATGGGGAAGGCCGCTACTGGGCGGAGCCGTCCGAACTGGACCGGCTCGCCGCGTCAGGCCGAATTGCGTTTCGGTATGTGGACAATCCGAACGGATCGGAGCGGGACATCGCGGGGGTCCTGAATGAGGCGGGCAATGTGCTCGGCCTGATGCCGCACCCGGAACGCGCGGTGGCCGACTGGATGGCCTCTCAGGACGGCGCCATCCTGCTGCGCTCGATGCACCTGGCGGTGGCGGGCACGCCGACCCGGGTGCAGGTTCACGTGGACCGGGTCCTCCCGGCGTCCGCGACGCGCGCGCGGACGGAGCACGCGCCGGTGACGGGGACGCCGGCGAGTCTCGCCTCGGCGGAGGGTGTGTCCCTGGATCGCTCGACGGTGCATCGCCAACGGACGGACGGTGCGCGTGACGGACATGCGTCGGCGGAGGCGTCGCGCAGCGTGGCGGAGGGCCTTCGCCGGATGGATCAGGAGCCCTCGCCGGAGCGCATTCGGGCGGAGCGGATCTACCGCCAGCTCGGCCTGACGGATGAGGAATACGACCGCGCCGTCGCGCTGCTCGGACGCCTGCCCAACTACGTGGAGGCGGGGCTGTTCGGAGTGCTGTGGTCGGAGCACTGCAGCTACAAGAGCTCGCGCGTGTACCTCAAGACCTTTCCGACCGAGGGGCCGCAGGTGTTGCAGGGACCGGGCGAGAACGCCGGCGTGGTGGACATCGGCGAGGGCGTCGGGATCGCGTTCAAGATGGAGAGCCACAACCACCCGTCGGCCGTCGAGCCGTATCAGGGCGCGGCGACGGGGGTGGGCGGGATCCTGCGCGACGTGTTCACCATGGGGGCCCGGCCCATCGCGTTTCTCGACAGCCTGCGGTTTGGCACGCTCGACGACGACCGCACCCGCTATCTGTTTGAACACGTGGTGGCCGGCATCGGCGGATACGGCAACTGTGTCGGCATCCCGACGGTGGGCGGCGAGGCGGTGTTCGATCCGGTCTATCAACACAATCCGCTCGTCAACGCCATGTGCGTCGGCGTCCTGCCGGCCGACAAAATCGTCAAGGGCGTGGCGTCCGGCGTCGGCAACCCGGTCTTCGTCATCGGAGCGCGGACCGGACGCGACGGCATCCACGGCGCGACGTTCGCCAGCGCGGAGGATCCGCAGGAGAAGGAGCGCTCGGCGGTGCAGGTGGGCGATCCGTTTCTCGGCAAGCTCCTGATGGAGGCCACCCTGGAGCTGCTCGACACCGGGCGCGTCGTCGGCGTGCAGGACATGGGGGCGGCGGGTCTCACGTCCTCGTCGGCCGAGATGGCGAGCCGGGCGGGCGGCGGCATCGAGCTGTTTTTGGACCGCGTCCCGGTCCGCGAGGAGGGCATGACGCCGTACGAGATGATGCTCTCCGAGTCGCAGGAACGGATGCTGGTCGTGATGGAGAAGGGGTACGAGCACCTGGCGTTCGAGATTATGGAGAAGTGGGGGTTGGAGATCGGCGAGATCGGCCGCGTGACGGACGACGGCATGCTGCGGCTGCACTTCGGCGGCCGGGTGGCGGCCGAGGTGCCGGTGCGGGCGTTGGTGGACGAGGCGCCCGTGTACCGCCGGCCGGCGAGGGCGCCCGAACGCCCGCCGGGGGCGGATGCGCCCACACCCGCCCCGGAGGCGGACCTGGGAGATGCGCTCCTGCGCCTGCTCGCGCATCCGAGTGTCGCCGACAAGCGGTGGATCCACGCCCAGTACGACACCACGGTCCGCACCGCGACGCAGGTGGGGCCAGGCGGGGACGCGGCGGTGGTGCGCGTCCCGGGGACGTCGAAGGCCGTGGCGCTGGTCGCGGACGGCAACGGGCGGTACGTGTACCTCAACCCGCGCCGCGGCGGGGCCATCGCGGTGGCCGAGGCCGCCCGCAACATCGCCTGCGTGGGCGCAAGGCCGCTGGCGATCACCAACTGCCTGAACTTCGGAAATCCGGAGAAGCCCGAGGTCATGCACCAGTTCGCGGAGGCCATCGCCGGCATGGGCGAGGCCTGCCGGGCGCTCGACACGCCCGTGGTCAGCGGGAATGTCAGCTTCTACAACGAGAGCCGCGGGGTGGACATCCATCCCACGCCGGTGGTGGGGATGGTCGGCGTGATCGACGACCCGGACCGGGTGGTCCCGAACCACTTCCAGGGTGAGGGCTCGGCGGTGGTGCTTTTGGGCGAGGCGGACACGTCGCTCGACGGATCATTGTACTGGCAACTGGCCGCCGGGCGCCCGGCGGGGGACGCGCCGCGGTGCGATCTTGCGGCCGAACGTCGCCTCATCGAGCTCCTGCAGGCGCTCGCGAAGGAACGTCTGGTGCGCGCGGCGCACGACGTCAGCGAGGGGGGGCTCGCGGTGACGCTGGCGGAGATGGCCATCGCGGGCGGCGTGGGCGTGACGGTGGCGGTGCCGCAGGCGCACCAGGGGGATGCGGCATCGCTTGACGGGCGCATCCGGGCGGGATGGCTGTTTTCGGAGGCGCAGGGCCGCGCCGTGGTGGAGGTCGCCGAGGCGGACATGGCGCGGGTGATGAGCTTGGCGCGGGAGGCCGGGGTTCCGTCTGTGCGTCTCGGGGCGACGGGTGGCCACCGGATCCGGGTCACGGCGCGGGACGGCGTGTGGCTCGATGTGCCGCTGGCGGTGGCCGCGGATACGTACCGGGGGGTTTTGCCGCGCGCGCTGGATGGCAAAGGGGGGGATGTGGATGCCGTTTCGTGAGGACGATTGGGACGCCGACGACGCCCGTGACCGGAAGGACGCCGACGAAGCCGGGGATGACCGCCCGCACGAGGCGTGCGGGGTGTTCGGGGTGTTCGGCCATCCGCGTGCGGCCGAGGTGACCTACTACGGGTTGCTCGCCCTGCAGCACCGGGGTCAGGAGGCCGCCGGCATCGCCAGCACGGACGGGTCCCGGATGTACAGCCACAAGGGGCTGGGCTTGCTCAGCGACGTCTTTCGCGAGGGTCAGCTGACGGGCCTGCGCGGCAGCGCGGCCATCGGGCATGTGCGGTATTCGACGGCGGGATCGAACACGGTTCAGAACGCGCAGCCCATCACCGTCCTGACGCACCGCGGCAACCTGGCGATGGCGCACAACGGCAACCTCGTCAACGCGGGGGACCTGCGCCGCTGGCTGGAGAAGCAGGGGAGCCTGTTTCAGTCGACGGCCGACACCGAGGTGGTGGTCCACCTGGTGGCCCGCGCCGGGCGCGACACGCTGGTGGAGAACATCCAGAACGCGCTGTCGTTCGTCAAGGGCGGTTACGCCTTGGTGTTTCTGACGGAGGATCAGCTGGTCGCGGTGCGCGATCCGCTGGGGCTCCGCCCGCTGTGCCTGGGCCGGTTGGGCGACGGGTATGTGGTGGCCTCCGAATCCTGCGCGTTTGAGACCATCGGTGCACAGTTCATCCGCGATGTGGAGCCGGGCGAGCTGATTGCGGTCGACGGGGAGGGACTTCACACCTTCCCGCCGGCGCATCCCACGCGCCACGCGATGTGCACCTTTGAGCACATCTACTTCGCGAGGCCCGACAGCGACATCGACGGGTGGAACGTGCACGCGGTGCGCAAGCAGCTCGGGCGCATCCTGGCCAAGCACCATCCGGCGGAGGGCGACATCGTCATCGGGGTGCCGGATTCCAGCATCTCGGCGGCCTCGGGGTTCGCGGAGGAGAGCGGGATCCCGTTTGAGATGGGGTTGGTGAAGAACAAGTACATTGCGCGTACCTTCATCCAACCGTCGCAGGAGCTGCGCGATGTGGGGGTCCGCCTGAAGTTAAACGCCGTGCGATCCGTGGTCGACGGCAAGCGGGTGGTCCTCATCGACGACTCGATTGTCCGCGGCACCACCAGCCGCCGCATCGTGCAGCTGTTGCGGGAGGCGGGGGCGCGCGAGGTGCACGTGCGGATCTCCAGTCCGCCGTACCGGAGCACGTGTCACTACGGGATCGACACCTCGTCCAAGGGACAGCTCATCGCGGCCCGGATGTCGGTGGAGGAGACGTGCCGGGAGATCGGCGCGGACTCGCTGGAATACCTCACGCTGTCGGAGCTGATGCAGGCGTTCGGATTCCGGGAGGGGGATCGGGTGCCGTTCTGCAACGCGTGCTTCAGCGGACAGTACCCGACCGAGGTGTACGAGGCGGACAAGTGGGCGAACGAACGGGCCGGCGCGGCCCGGTGATGGACCGGGCGCACGGCGCAAGCGGCGCGCGGGCGAGGCGCCTCGCGCAGGCGCGGCGCGGAAGGTGCGCGCGCAGGCGGGTCAAGGACGCAGGCGGGTCAAGGACGCAGGCGGGTCAAGGACGCAGGCGGGTCAAGGACGCAGGCGGTCGCGGACGTAAGGGAAGCCGGGTTCGATAGGAGGAGGACCGGATGACGCAGGCGAAGGAAGACCTTTACCGCAGCGCGGGGGTGGATATCGACGCGGGCAACGAGGCGGCGGCGCGCTATGCCCGGCTGGCCCGCCGCGCCTGGCGGCCCGAGGTGCAGGGGGGCATCGGCGGCTTCGGCGGGGGGTTCGCGCTGGACGTGGCGCGGTATCCGCAGCCGGTGCTGGTCTCCGGCACGGACGGCGTCGGCACGAAGCTGAAGATCGCCTTTGCCACGGGGCGGCACGACACCATCGGCATTGACTGTGTGGCGATGTGCGTCAACGACATCCTGACCAGCGGGGCGGAGCCGCTGTTCTTCCTGGATTACCTGGCGACGGGCAGGCTGGACGTGGATGTGGCCGAACGGGTTGTCGCGGGGGTGGCCGAGGGATGCGCCCGTGCGGGATGCGCTCTGGTCGGCGGGGAGACGGCGGAGATGCCGGAGATGTACGCGCCGGGCGAGTACGATCTCGCCGGCACCGCGGTGGGTGTGGTCAATCGGGATCGGCTGCTGGACGGTTCGACGGTGCGCCCGGGCGACGTCTTGCTGGGCCTGGCGAGTGACGGGGTGCATTCGAACGGCTACTCGTTGGTGCGCAAACTGGTCGCGGACGCGGGGCTCGGCTGGGCGGATACGGTTGCCGGATGGGGCGGCACGGTGGCGGACGAGCTGCTGCGCCCGACGCGTATCTATGTGCGGCCGGTGCTCGACCTGCTCTGGGCGGGGGTGCCGGTGAAGGCGATGGCGCACATCACGGGCGGCGGCCTGGTGGACAACGTGCCGCGCTGTCTGCCCGATGGCGTGTCGGCCAGGATCCATGCCGGGTCGTGGCCGGTGCCACCGGTCTTCACCTGGCTGCAGGCGCAGGCGGGCGTCGAATTTGCGGCGGCGGCTCGCGTGTGGAACATGGGGATTGGGTTTGTGCTGGTGGTGGATCCGGCCCGGGTTGCGGACGCCACCGCGCGCCTGACGGCCGCCGGCGAGCGGGTGTTCGTCATCGGCGAGGTGGTGCCGGGCGGGCACCGGGTGATCTGGGAGGGTCTCGAGTGACGGCCGGCGGGGATGCGGGCCGGTGCCCCATCGCGGTGTTCGCCTCGGGGACAGGCAGCAATCTCCAGGCCATGCTGCGCCATCAACAGCACAATCCCCTGTGGCCCGCGCGCATCGTCCTGGTGGTGTCGGACAAGCCGGGCTGCCGGGCGTGCGATGTGGCCCGTGCGGCCGGCATTCCGGTCTTCGCCGAGCGCGTCGCGGCGTATCCGGACAAGGCGGCGTTCGAGGCGGCGGTGTTGGACGAGCTGCGGGCGCGCGGGGTGATGGGCGTCGCCCTGGCCGGGTACATGCGGATTGTCGGACCGACGCTGCTCTCGGCGTATCCGGGGCGGATCGTCAATCTGCATCCGTCGCTGTTGCCGGCGTTCCCGGGCCGGCACGCGGTGCGCGACGCGTTGGCGGCCGGTGTCCGGGAGACCGGCGTGACGGTGCATCTCGTCGATGAAGGGATTGATACCGGCCCTGTGATTGCCCAGTGGCGGGTGCCGGTGGACGCCGGGATGACGGAGGAATCCCTGTTGGAACGAATCCACGCGGTGGAACACGTGCTGTATCCGGCCGTCGTGGGAGAATTGGCGCGCCGTTGGCTGGAGGAGGTTGGGCGCGGCCGGTGAGGCCCGCGGGGCACACGGAACCAGATGAAAGGAGACGTCACCCTTGGCGGACAAATGGGCATTGGTGAGCGTGTTCGACAAGCGGGGTGTGCTGGAGTTCTGTCGGATTCTGCAACGGGCGGGGTACGGCATCCTGTCCACAGGCGGGACGGCGAAACACCTGAAGGAAAATGGAATTGACTGTGCGCTGGTGGAGTCGTACACCGGGTTTCCGGAGATGATGGACGGTCGTGTGAAGACGCTGCACCCGATGGTGCACGGCGGGCTGTTGGCGCGCCGGGACGATCCCGCTCACCGCGCGGCGATGGAGGCCCACGGGATTCGCGACATCCAGGTGGTCGTGGTCAACCTGTATCCGTTCCGGCAGACCATTGCCCGTCCCGATGTCACCTTCGACGAGGCGGTGGAGATGATGGACATCGGCGGACCGTCGATGCTGCGGTCGGCCGCGAAAAACCACGCGTTCGTCCTGCCGATTGTGGATCCGGAGGACTACGGGTGGATCGGGGAACGCCT
Organism: Alicyclobacillus sp.; assembly: GCF_023511815.1. Classification (GTDB taxonomy): domain Bacteria; phylum Bacillota; class Bacilli; order Alicyclobacillales; family Alicyclobacillaceae; genus Alicyclobacillus_H. Next base: position 4,017 of record NZ_JAIMAV010000059.1, on the reverse strand, counting down.
TGCGGCCGGCGGATCCATCACGGCGGCGGAACGCCGTCGCCTCGCCACCAAGGTGTTCTCCGTCACGGCGGCGTACGACGCGGCCATCGCCGAATACCTGGCCGCCCAGGCGGACGCCGTGGACGCCGCAACCGCCGGGGATGGCGCGGCCTCCGGAAACTCCGCCGACGAAGCGGACTGGCCGCGGGTGTACCGCGTGGAGTACGTGCACAAACAGCATCTTCGCTACGGAGAGAATCCGCATCAGGGAGCGCATTTCTACGTCGAGCGGGACCCGTTGCCGAGCACCATCGCGGCGGCGCGGCAGCTGCAGGGCAAGGAGCTGTCGTACAACAACATCCAGGACGCGGACGCGGCGCTTCGGATCCTGCGCGATCTCGACGATCTCGGCCCGGCGGCGGTCGCGGTGAAGCACACCAACCCGTGCGGTGTGGGCCTCGGCCGCGATGTGGAGGAGGCGTTCGGCCGCGCGTTTGAGTCGGATCCGGTGTCCATCTTCGGCGGCATCCTCGCGTTCAACCGCCCGGTCACCGGCCCGTTGGCGGCGCGGCTGGCGGAGATGTTTTTGGAGATCATCATCGCGCCCGCTTTTTCCGAGGAGGCCCTGGCGGCGTTGCGGCGCAAAAAGAACGTGCGTCTGCTGACGGTCGACATGACGCAGCCGCTCTGGCGGCCCAACGATAAATGGCTGCGGCGCGTCTCCGGCGGCCTTCTGGTGCAGGACGCCAACATCCCGCCCGAGGCCGAGTGGCGCGTCGTCACGCGGCGCGAGCCGACCGCGCAGGAGCGGCGGGCGCTGGAATTCGCGTGGCGCGTGGTGCGCCACGTGAAGTCCAACGCCATCGTGATCGCCGACGAGCACGGCACCCTCGGCGTCGGCGCCGGGCAGATGAACCGCGTCGGGGCGGCGCGGATTGCGATTGAACAGGCGGGGGCGCGCGTCGCCGGAAGCGTGCTGGCGTCCGACGCGTTTTTCCCCATGCGTGACACTGTGGACACCGCGGCGCAGGCCGGGGTGCGGGCCATCATCCAGCCGGGCGGATCCATCCGCGACCAGGAGAGCATCGACGCGGCGAACGAACACGGGATCGCGATGGTCTTCACGGGCCAGCGCCATTTCCTGCACTGAGGAGGGAGCGGCATGATACCGGAGATTCCGGAGAATCCGCGCGTGCTGGTGGTGGGAAACGGGGCGCGGGAACATACGATTCTTTGGAAGCTCGCGCAGAGCCGGCATCGTCCCGTGCTGTTCGCGGCGCCGGGAAACGCCGGCACGGAGGGTTGGTGCACGCCGCTTCCGTTGAAGGTGGACCATCCGCAGGACATCGTCGCCGCGGCCCGCGCGCACGGGGTGCACCTCGTGATCGTCGGTCCGGAGGCGGCGCTGTCGGCGGGGCTGGCGGATGCGTGCGAGGCGGCCGGCATCCGGGTGTTCGGCCCGACGGCGGCCGCGGCCCGGCTCGAGACCTCGAAGTCCTTCGCGAAGCGGTTGATGCAGGCGCAGGGGGTTCCGACGGCGCGCTTCGCCGTGTTCGAGGACGCGGAGGAGGCCCGCGATCACATCCGGCGGCACGGCGCGCCGATTGTGGTCAAGGCGGACGGACTGGCGGCCGGGAAAGGGGTCGTCGTCGCACAGACGGTCGACGAGGCGATTTCCGCGGTGGACGACATGATGGCGGGCGGCCGCTTCGGGCAGGCCGGGCGCCGGGTGGTGCTGGAGGAGCGGATGACGGGGCGCGAGGTGTCCATGATGTTCTTCGTGGATCGCCACACTGTCGTCCCGATGCTGCCGGCTCGGGATTACAAGCGGGTGTTCGACGGCGACGCCGGTCCAAACACGGGCGGCATGGGGGCGTTGGCGCCGGTGCCCGGCTTTGCCGAGGCGGGTTTGGTTGAACGGGTCCAACACGAGATTGTCCGGCCGGTGCTTTCGGCGCTCGCACAGCAGGGGATCCCGTACCGAGGGGTGCTGTACGCCGGCCTGATGCTGACCGACGAAGGCCCCAAGGTGGTGGAGTTCAACTGCCGGTTTGGCGATCCGGAGACGCAGGTCGTCCTCCCGCTGCTTCAATCGGACCTGCTCGAGATTGCGTGGGCGGTCTCGGAAGACCGATTGGCGGACGTGGCGGTGCGCTGGTCGGCGGACAGTGCGGTGTGTGTGGTGCTGGCGGCCCACGGGTATCCCGCCAACCCGCGTACAGGGGATGCCATCTCCATTCACGAAGACCATCTTGCGGGATTCAACTTCTTCGCCGAGGGATCCGACCGGCTTTCACCGGCTTCCGGTGAAGCCATGCCTTCCGATAGACAGGAGGGGGCCCGGACGGGCTTTCTCTTTCACGCGGGCACCGCGCGGTCGGACGGAAGGTTGGTGACCGCCGGCGGGCGCGTATTGTCCGCCGTCGGCGTGGGGGAGGATCTCGAGCAAGCGAGATCGAATGCATATCGGGTGGCGGACGCCGTCGACTTTGCGGGCAAACACTGCCGGCGGGACATCGCTGTGATGAACGTGTGAGGCCGGGCCCGCGGGGCCCGGCGCGCACCCCACGCGTGACGGATTGGCGCGTGTCCCCGAATAAGGCGGATGGGCCCAGTGGGAGATGGATGCGTTGAATCAACCAGGCGGTGTGGGACGTGCGTCCCTGTGGTACGCGATCCTGGTGCTCCTCGGCGGGAGTTGCTATGGATTGGTGTCTCCGCTCATCAAGCTGTCCTTGGACCACGGGTTCTCTGTGGAAGATGTGACGGACGGCCAGTACCTGGCGGCCGTCGTCATTCTTTGGGCCATCCGGCTTCTGAGCTGGGGGACAGGCCGACTCCGGCACCGAAGGGATGCGTTTATCGGAGACACCGCTTTTCATGCCGGGGCGGACAGGCGCGCGATGCGCCCCGAGCCTGCGGAGAGGGGGTGGGCCGGGCGGCCCGGATCCGGTCCGTGGCGGGATCCGCGCCAGTGGTTGCTCATGGCGGTGATCGGCGCCTGCGGGGCGGTGACCAGTTTCGCGTATTACAAGGCCCTCTCGGTCCTGCCGGCCTCCCTTGGGATTGTGCTGCTGTTTCAGTTCTCCTGGATGGTGCTCGTGATCGACATCCTGGTGACGCGGCGCCTGCCGAGCCTGGAGAAGTGGATCGGGGCGGCGGCGATCTTCATCGGGACCATCCTGGCGGTCGGCCTCATCGGGCAACCGATGGGGACATTTCCGCTGTGGGCGTTCGCATTGGGGCTTTTGTCCGCCCTCTCCTACGCGCTGACCCTGTATCTGTCCGCGTTTCTGCGGGAGGACACGTCGCCGTTGACGCGGTCGGCCATCACGGTCTCGGTGTCGACCGTCGTGATCTTCTGCCTGATTCCGCCGCGCCTCTTGGTGGATGGCGCTTTGGCGCACGGGCTGTGGCTGTGGGCGGTGCTGGTGTCGCTGTTCGGTCAGACGCTTCCCATGCTGCTGATGTTGAAAGCGATCCCGCACACGGGCGGGCGCATGGCGGGCGTTCTGGGATCCATCGAGTTGCCGGTCGCGGTGCTCGCCGCCTGGCTGGTGCTCGGCGAGGACGTGGCCTGGTTGCGCTGGATGGGGGTGGTGCTGATCCTCGCCGGGATTGTCGTCAGCGAGGTGCAGTTGCGCCGCCGTTCCGAAGCCCCGGATCCCCCGCGGTCCCCCAAGGTGAAGGACACCGGGGACAGGAGCGCATCCGCCCGGCGCCGAATGCATCGGCATGCCGAGTGAAATCACCCGGGATAACCGGCGCGCCGTCCGTCCGCGCGTTCAGGGCTGGCATCGCGGTGTGCGACGTGAGCTCGTCCGTGTGCGGCGCGCCTCTGCAGAGACCTCCGGCATGGGTGCGAGCGACCCCCGGCACGCGTGGAGCACATTCCGTAGGCGTGGATGAATGACTGGAATAAAATTCGTTCCGCCGAGGTCTTGATCGGGGAGTGTGTGCCGTGCTATATTACTCGACGTCGCCGCTGCGGCGGCCGCGATGGCCGCGAGCAAGCGACCGCCACGAGGCGATGGCCGC
>NZ_JAIMAV010000006.1 GCF_023511815.1 Alicyclobacillus sp. | reverse complement strand
GGATCACATCAGGCGGAGAGGCCACAGTTGTTCTCGGTCGTTCAAGGTGAGGGTTGGATCCGAGGCAAGGAAACGACGGATTAACACCCGTAGATGTGGACAAATGTAGCCGATCAAGGTAATGTCGTCACCAAAATGGAGGTGAGCGGCCGCATGCATACAGTGGTCGTCGGCGGAACTGGGATGTTGTCGGGTGTGACAACCTGGTTGGCTGAGCATGGCCACACGGTCTCGGTGATCAGTAGGCGTCCGGGACGGTTTTCAGTGACAAGCGATTGTCATGGAACGTTTCATTCAATTACGGTGGACTACCGTTCGTCCAGCGAGTTGCGGCAATGCGTCGCCGGGGCCATGGCACAATACGGTCCAATAGAGCTCGCCGTGTTCTGGATTCACAGCGATGCACCAGATGCGTTTCGAATCATTGCGGATGAAATTTCGACCCATGCCGAGAATCCATGGCGGCTGTTCCACGTTCGGGGAAGCTCAGCGCACCTGAATCCTGATCCGCCACCGGTTCCGCCGGCGTGTCTCTATCGACAAGTGGTTTTGGGGTTCGTACTGGAACCTGACATGACTTCTAGGTGGCTCACGCATCAAGAGATATCCGACGGAGTCATTCAGGCGATACAGAACGATTGGGAACACTCGGTGGTGGGAACGTTGGAGCCGTGGGAGGGGCGGCCGAGGTAGAATGGAGACAGATAGGCAAATGGACCACGAGGTATACCACACTTCAAAAACGGAACCTGGGCGGAAGGTGAAGGATGCCAATTCCGCTCAGGGCGTCGACACCAACAGATCCATATTCGTCTCTTGAAAGACGACGCCCACCCCCGATGGCCCGGCTGCTGCCCTGCCTACGCCTTCGGCCTTCACCTGCCCCGCACTTTCACGGCGGTCACGATGCCCACCATCACCACGGCCGCAATGAGGATGGGCAACAGGTAGTGGTGCAGGACCTTGTGATAATGCGACCAAGCCACCTCCACGTACCGGCCGACGATGATGAAAAACGCCGCCCACACCAGGGCGCTGACGGCATTGTAGACGGAGAACACGGCAAACGGCATGCGGTTGATCCCGGCGAGGTACGGGACCAGTACCCGGATGCCGGCGATGAACTTCCCGAACAGGACCAGGGTACCGCGCCAGCGGGCGAATTTCCGGTCCGCCGCTTCCAGTTTCTCTGACGTCATCCCGACATAGCGTCCCCATCGCACAATCACCGGCCGTCCGAGGAAGTACCCAATCCCATACCCAATGGTCGAACCCGCCACGTTGCCAAAAGTGGCGGCAAGCAGGAGAGGTACGAGTGAGAAGGCGCCCCTCATCCACTCGAAGCCGGCGATGGTGAGCGTCGTCTCCGCCGGGAAGGGGATGCCGATGTTCTCCATCAGCAGGATGAAGAACACGCCGGCGTAGCCGTAGTGGGCAATCAGGTGTTGTACGTGAAAGTGCATAAGCAACCCTCCCTCACTCCGCCTTGGCGGGACGGATGATGAACCACTTGGTCACGAGCGCAATCACGCAGACTCCGAGGGCCCCGGCCACCCCGTACGTGATGGGATGTACGAAGCGGTCGATGCGTTGCCATTCTTGGCCGAATTTCACCCCGGCCCAGGTCAGTCCGTACACCCATGGTAAACACCCGAGAAATGTCAAAACGGAGAACCTGCCGACCGGCATGCGAGCCAGACCGGCCGGGAGCGAGATGAACGTTCTCACAATCGGCAGGATGCGGCCCAGCAAAACCGAGATAGACCCCCAGGAGGCAAACCATCGCTCAGAAAGCCGGAGATGCCGCTCGGACAGTTGGAGATACCGGCCGTACCGCTTAAAGCCCGCTCTCCCACCATACAACCCCACGGCGTATGCCGCCAACGATCCGATGAGGTTGCCCAACGCGCCGGACAATACCACCGGCCAGAAGTGCAGGTGACCCGTTGCTACGAGAAACCCACCGAACGGCATGATGATCTCACTCGGCAGGGGAATGCAGGCGCTCTCCAGCGCCATGGCCAAAAAGATCCCGAATTCACCCAGAGTCTGTATCACGTGCGTGAGCAACGCCGTCACCTCGATGCCCCCCACTCTCGAAGGATTGTCTTCTGGCATAGGGACGCAGGGGAAGGCCGGAAAGTTCATCGCCCACGTGGCCGGGGGATCAGGTGTTTGTTTGGTGTTTCCTATCGCATGAAGCAAATCATGGCACGAGGTGGTCCACGTGGCGAATCTCCAACGTTTGAACCCTCGCACAACGGCGCTCGTCGTGATCGATCTGCAAAACAGCGTGGTGGCACTCAACGGGGCGCCGTACACGACCGAGGAAGTGGTTCGTAACGCGGCGAGGCTGGATCATGTGGTGACCAAACATCAATGGGGCGCATTCTACGGAACAGACCTGGATCTGCAGTTGCGATGGAGACCCGGTGAAAAATGGGCCATCGCAGCGGGACATTCATCGCCCCGTCCAATCGGCCCCCCGGCATACAGTACAACATCTCGCCTGGGAAGGGGGGAGTGAGGATGTACGGTGTGTTCGGGGGATACACCCGTTGGGCGGTGGTGTTCCTGATCATCTTCGTCCTGTTCTTCCTGCTGGTCCCCGCCTATCCGGCTGCCGCTGTCAATTGATGACGGCACGGGCAGAGCGTGCACAGGAGGTGAACGTCCATGTACGATGGCGTGCTGGGAGGATACACGCGCTGGGCGATCGTGTTCCTCATCATCTTTGTGCTGTTCATGCTGTTGATCCCGTACAACGTCACGACCTGCACGACGACGCCGGTCTATTGATGGAATCGGTGCGGCGCGGGGGGAGTTTCCTCCGCGCCGGATTCGTCCGGCATTGTCGCCGCGTGGCGGCACACGGGGGCGAGGGGGCAGACCCGACACTGTGGGCGCCTCGCCGCGCAGTAGTGATGTCCGATTGCGTCAATCAAGGCGTGGTAATTGTTGTACAACGCCACGTCCTCCGGCAGATGGCGCATGAACCACTGCCGGAGGGGTTCATACCCCACGTGTTCGTCGACGAGACCCAGCCGTGCGAAGATGCGCTTGGTGTACGCGTCGATGACGAAGGACGGCTTGCCGGCCGCATACAGGACGATGTCGTCGGCCGTCTCGGGGCCGATCCCGTAGATGGACAGGAGCTCTGACCGGAGGGACGCGGCGTCCTGGTCGAACATCCGCTCGAGGTCTCCGCCGTACCGCTCACAGACATGCGCTGCGAACGCCTTCAGCTTTTTCGCTTTCACACGGTAGTAACGGGTGGGCACCACGCACGCCTCGATGGTCTCCGCGCTCGCGGCATGGATGGCCGGCAGGGACAGCAACCCTCGCTCACGAAGCTGTCCGATGGCCTTCACCACGTTGGACCAGGCGACGCTCTGCACCAGAATGGCCCCGATGACCACTTCCTCCGCCGTTTTCGCAGGCCACCAGTGCCGGTCTCCGAATCGTGCGTACATACGATGGTAGATGTCCATCAAAACGAGGCGCAGATCCGCGTCCCGCATGTCGTTGCGCACATGCGGCACTCCCGCCTCCGGCGCCTCGGTGTGCATGCCCCGCAACGCTTCCGGCGTGTTCCCACGGGACGATCGACCCCCTTTTTCTCGCATCCGCCATCACCTCCCGGACCAACCGCAATGGCACCAAACTGTGTCTATTCTAGCGCGCGCACCGGCGCGCGGAAAGACGGACATCCCCGCCCTGTGGTACACTATCGGCAGTTCGTGCGTATAGATGCCTGGGCGGTGGCACAGAAGGGGTGGCAAGGGATTGCGAGCGTACATGGAGATCGATGGCGTGAGGATCGCGTACGACACCGACGGACAGGGTCAGCCGCTGTTGTTGCTCCACGGCTGGGGTGGAAGCGCGAAGAGTTTCTTGCCTGTCTATCAGACGTTCTCCCAGTGGTTCCGGGTCATCGCCGTCGACCTTCCGGGATTTGGGGAGAGCGACCAACCGCCCGCCGTGTGGGGGGTGGGCGAGTACGCCGAGTGTGTGTACAAGTTCCTCAAGGCGCTGGGCATCGAACGGACGCACGTGATTGGACATTCGTTTGGCGGCAAGGTCACCATCTGGCTGGCCGCACACCACCCGGAGATGGTGGACAAAATCACGCTGGTGAACGCGGCCGGCGTGAAACCGAAGCGTCCACTCCAGTATTATGTCAAGGTGTACACGTTCAAGGCGTGCAAACGGATGTACCGGTGGGGACTGCTCGGGCCGCGCAGCGATGAGCGGCTTCAACGCCTGTATGCCCGCTTTGGATCAAAGGATTACCAGGACGCCGGCCCGATGCGCAACATCATGGTGCGGGTGGTGAATCAACACCTGGAGTCCCTGATGCCCCGCATTCAGAGCCCGACCCTGCTCATCTGGGGGGAGAATGACACCGCGACGCCGGTTCGGGACGGGAAGGTGATGGAACGCCTGATCCCGGACGCGGGCCTGGTCGTGTTGAAGGACGCGGGCCACTTCAGTTATTTGGACCAGCTCGGGTCCTTCAACAAGATCGTCAAACACTTTTACACGGGGAGTTCCTGAACCATGCATGGAGTGATTTGGATCGCTGTGTTGTGCGGATGGTTGAGTTTGGCTTTCCGGACGGCGCCCTTGATGTATTACGCCCAACGGGAGAGCTATCAGGTGCAGGGCTACATACGGCATCACCTGCGCCGCACGGTGCGGATGCCGGACCTGCTGCTGTGGGCGATCGCCGTCATCGACCTGGTGGCGGTGGTCCTGGGCGCGACCCTCATCGTGTGGTTGATGTCGGCGGCGACGCTGGGCGTGGCACTTCGCGACTGGGCCGCATGGCGCCGGGGGCGGCCGAACATGAAGGTGCCGCTGGTCTGGACGGCGCGCGCCAAGCGGCTGGCGGTCGCCCATCTGGCGGTCGGGGCCATCGAGGCCGTGGTGGTGGCGCTCTGGTTGCCGGCCCTCGCAGGTGTACCCGCCGCGTTGGCGGTGGTCAACGCGCTGTTGGCGCTCCTTCTCACCCGGCCGGTCGAGAGCGGGGTGCAGGCGCGTTACAAACGGCGGGCGAACCAGCGGATCCGCCGGCTGAAACAATTGAACCAGCTTCGCGTCGTCGGCATCACCGGGAGTTACGGGAAGACGAGCACCAAGTTCATCCTCGCCGCCATTCTCGGGGCGAAGTATGACGTCCTGGCGACCCCCGGCAGCTACAACACCCCGATGGGCATCTGCAAGGTGGTCAACAGCGACCTGGAGGCGCATCACCAGGTGTTCATCGCGGAGATGGGGGCCCGCCACAAGGGGGACATCCGGGAGTTGGTCCGGCTGGCGGAGCCGGATTACTCCATCATCACCGCGGTCGGCCCGGCGCACCTGGAGACATTCGGTTCGTTGGAGGCCATCGCGCACACCAAGTTCGATCTCGCCCGCGGCACATCCCCCGACGGGGTGTGCGTCGTCAACGGAGACAACGCCCACTGCCGCGAGGAGGCCAAGACGTTGGAGCGGCCGCCCTTGTTCTACGGCCTGCGGCAGGCGGATCACCTGTCGGCGTACGCCCGCGACATCACCGTCGGGGAGCGAGGCACCGTGTTCACCCTGGTGCTGCCTGGAGATGGCGAGGTCGAGTGCCAAACACGCCTGTTGGGACAGCACAACGTGCTCAACATCGTGGGCGCTGCCCTGTTGGCGCGGCGGATGGGCCTGACCCTCGAAGAGATCGCACGGGGGATTGAGCGGATTGAGCCGGTGGAACATCGGCTGCAGCTCATCGATCCCGGCACCGGGATCCTCGTCATCGACGACGCGTTCAACTCCAATCCGGAGGGCGCCGCCGCGGCTCTGGAAGTGCTGTCTCAGTTCGAAGGGCGGCGCAAGTGGATCGTGACGCCCGGCATGGTGGAGTTGGGCGCGGAGAGCGAGATGGTTCACCGGGAGTTCGGCCGCCGGATGGCCGCCGTCTGCGACCGGGTCGTGCTGGTCGGCCGACTTAATCAGTCCGCCATGTTGGCCGGGTTGCGCGAGGCCGGCTTCCCGGAGGACCGGGTGATGCTGGCGGCGTCCCTGGCCGAGGCCCAGGCCAAACACCTGAACCAGCTGGCCCCAGGCGACGTGGTCCTGTTCGAAAACGACCTGCCCGACCATCTGGAACGCGCATGATGGGACGGGGCATGCGAAGGAGGGTGTCCCGATGGAGACGATCGCGGTGATCTTTGGCGGCCGTTCGGTGGAACACGAGGTGTCGGTCGTCACCGCGCTGCAGGTGATGGAGAATCTGGATGGGCAACGGTTCCATGCGCTGCCGGTGTACATCGCGAAGGACGGGATGTGGTACTCCCATCCGGAGTTCACCAAGGTGGAGTCGTTCCGCAAGGACCGGCTGCCCTCGCTCCTGCGCCAGGCCAGCCGTGTGCGGTGGGAACCGGTTCCCGGCTCGGTCCTTCGGCTGGAGCCACAGGAGACGGAGGAGCGCAGAGGCTGGTTCGGCAAGTCCAAAGGTCCGCAGGTGTCGGAGATCGCGGTGGACGCGGTCATCCCGGCTCTGCACGGCACGTACGGAGAGGACGGGGCCCTGCAGGGGTTCCTGGAGCTGACGGGGGTCCCGTACACCAGCGCGGGGATTGTCGGCTCCGCCGTGGGCATGGATAAAATCGTCATGAAATCGGTCTTTCGCGGCTGCGGCATCCCGGTGGTTCCGTACGAGTGGTTTACGCGGGACGCTTGGGAGCATGATCCGGACGCCATCCTCACTCGCCTGACCGGCCGGCTGCAATACCCGATGTTCGTCAAACCGTGCAATCTCGGGTCCTCCGTCGGCATCTCGCGGGCGGAGGACGAGGCGGGGCTGCGCCAGGCCATCGAGATCGCCTGCCATTACGACACACGCATCCTGGTGGAACAGGGCATCGAGCGGCCGATTGAGGTCAACGTCTCCGTCTTGGGAGACGAGACCTCGTCGCGAGTGTCGCTGTGCGAGCGGCCGGTGTCGTGGGAGAAGTTCCTGACGTACGACGACAAGTACATCCGCGGGAACTTCAACAAAGGGTCCGGCGCGGCCCGCGAGATCCCGGCCCGGTTGCCGGGGGGCGTGACCGAGCGCGTCCAATCTCTGGCACAGCAGGCCTTCCACGCCGTGCAGGCGCGGGGCGTTGTGCGCGTGGACTTCCTGGTGACGGAGGACGGAGAGGTGTTCGTCAACGAGATCAACACCATTCCCGGCTCCTTTGCCTTCTATCTGTGGGAACCGGCGGGTTTGACGTATACGCAGTTGTTGACGGAGTTGATTGACATCGCCAAGCGCGACGCAGAGCGCAGACGGCGGAACGTCACCACGTTCGACACGGATTTGTTGGAGAAGTTTCAACAGGGCGGAAAGCTCGGCAAGATGGGGAAGATGTGACGACGCCGCGCCATTGGCGCGGGGCCCCGATGCCGCTTGCCTTCATCCGCCCGGCACCCCGGTTGGTGCGGTGCCGGGCGGATGTTGTATACTGAACGCGGATAGAATCTTTGCATTTGCCGTAGTTGCGTCAGGAGGTTTTCCCTTGAACCGTCGTCGGATGTCCGCGGTCGGGCTGTTGTGCGCTGCAGCGGTTGCGGCGATGGGGTGGTGGGTCTGGACGCGGGCGCACAGGCCTGTGGGGATTCAGCAACAGGTCCTGGCCATCGCGGCGGAGTTGCGTGTCCCGGGGGAACAGGACACCATCACCGCCGCCGCATCCACGGATCCCGCCGCGTTGCACATGCGCTACGAGATTCAGCAGGCGCTTTTGGCGGGCCGAACGAAGGCGGAAATCCTGTCGCAGATGGAGTCGGAGTACGGTCCGGATGTCCTGGCCGCACCGCGGTTTGCTGGACTCGGCGCCCTGGTGTGGGGGGTGCCGCTCATCGCCCTGTCCGGGCTGGCGGCGCTCTTTGCCCTGGTGGCCGGGCGGCGGACGCCCGCCAGCGCGGTGGATTCGGTAAACGCGGCGCAGCCGGGGGCTCGGTGCGTTCATGACGACTTGCGCGACGAGGCGGATGCGGCCGATTGCGGGCGTTTCGCGCGCGCATCCGGCGAGGACCGTCCGGACGAGGGGACGCCCAAGGTGTCGCCGGACCTGCCGGGCCGACTTCGGGATTACCTGTGAGGGGTCGGGACGATCCCGATGGGGTGGCACCATCTCGATTTTTCGCGAGGGGATGTCAGGGACGTGAATGTTTCCACGCGCGCCAAGTTGATTGCCCTCCTGGTCGTGATTGCGGCCGTCATCGGGGTGCTGATTCAAACCGCGGCGACCAAGGCGGCGACGTATTATCTGACCGTCAACGAGCTGTACCGTGAGGGGCAAAGCGCAATCGGCAAGGAGGCCACCGTCAGCGGTACCATCGTCGGTTCGACCGTGCGCTGGGACCCGGCCGCCCGGGTGCTTCGATTCGAGGTCCGGGATGATCCGACGTCGCGCGCATTGCCCGTGATCTATCACGGGGATCGACCGGACGACTTCAGCAACGACTGGCCGGTGGTGGTCACCGGCCGGCTGGGCGCGGACGGCGAATTCGTGGCGAGCAAACTGCTCATCAAGTGCCCGTCCAAGTACCAGGCCAAGGACGCGACGAACACGGCCGCACCATCCGCGTGACGGCTGGCGGGGAGGTTCGTGTGTGCTGACTGGACTCATCGGACAAGCCGCCCTCCGCGTCCTTTTGGTCTCGGTGACGGCGGCCCTTGCGGTCCACGGGATGGCGGTTTGGACGGGCCGAGCCGGGTGGCGCCGTGCGGGCAGATGGATGCAGCTGTGGGTGTTTGTGTGCGCCGCCATCGCCTCGGCGGCGCTGATCCGCCTGTTGTTGGCCGGGGACTACACCTACCCGTATGTGGCCGCGTACACCGGCCCGGGGCTGCCGCTCGTCTATCGGATCGCGGCGTTCTGGGGGGGCAACGCGGGTTCCCTGCTGTTCTGGTCGCTGGTCCTGACGCTGTATGCCGCGGTTGCCGTGCACGCGCGGCACGAGGACAGCGACCGCATGCTGCCGGTGGTCGCCGTGGTGCTCTCGTGCATCACCCTGTTTTACGCCCTGTTGCTGAACGTGGCCGCCAACCCGTTCGTGCGGACGGACCACGCCGTGCCTCCCGCCGGATTGAATCCATTGCTGCAGAACCCCGGGATGACCGTGCATCCGGTCAATCTCTACCTCGGATACATCGGATTCTCCATCCCGTTCGCCTACGCGATTGCCGGGTTGTGGCTCGGGCGCACGGATTCCGTGTGGCTGAAGGTGACCCGGCGCTGGACGCTGGTGTCGTGGTTGTTTTTGAGCATCGGGATCCTGTACGGCGCGCACTGGTCGTACGAGGAACTTGGGTGGGGCGGGTACTGGGCATGGGATCCGGTGGAGAACGCGTCGCTTTTGCCGTGGCTCACGGCGACCGCGTTTCTGCACTCCGCCATCGTGCAGGAGAAGCGGGGACTGCTCAAGGCGTGGAACGTGGTGCTGGTCTCGCTGACCTTTCTGCTGACGCTGTTCGGGACGTTCCTCACCCGAAGCGGCGTTCTGTGGAGCATCCACGCGTTCGCGAACGCGCCGCTCGGCGCCTGGTTTCTCAGCTTCCTCGGCCTGTGGGCGGCGGTGGCCGCGGCGCTCATCGTCTGGCGCTGGCCGCAGTTGCGCACCCAGCGCCGGCTGGAGGCGGTGGTCTCCAAGGAGTCGGCGTTTCTTCTCAACAATCTCCTGTTTCTCGCCAGCGCGTTCGCGGTGCTGTGGGGGACGCTGTTTCCCATCGTCTCCGAGGCGCTCGGCGGCCGGCGGATGATGGTCGACGCCCCGTTTTACAACGCGGTCAACATGCCGCTCGCCGTGTGCGTGCTGTTTCTGATGGGCGTGGGGCCGTGGGTCGCCTGGCGGCGGGCGAACCTCCAAGGTGTGGGGCGCGCGCTTTTGGCGCCGCTTGGCGCCGCCGTCCTGGTGGCGGCGGGGGCGGCCGCCCTGCTGGAGATGGCCTATCACCGCGGCAGCATCCTCGGCTCGCTCGCGGTGGCGGCCGCCGTGTTCAACCTGTGGACGGTGGCGGCGGAGTTCGTCCGCGGCGTGCGGGTGCGGCGGATGTTGACGAACGACGGGCCGTGGCGGTCGCTCGTCCGCCTCGTCGCACAGCAGCGCCGGCGCTACGGCGGCTATCTGGTGCACGCCGCCGTCGCCGTGATGGCCGTCGGGATCGCGGCGTCGGGGACCTGCCACCTGGACGCGCAGGTTGAGCTCGCGCCCGGTCAGTCGGCGGATCTCGGCGGGTACCATCTGACCTTCACGGGTATGGGCGTCCGCCCGGGCACGGCGTCGCGCGACCTGTACGCCAATCTGACGGTGGAACAGCGCGGCCGGACGCTCGGCGTCGTCCAACCCTCGGCGACGTTTTACAACGACGGCCAGCAGCCGACCACCAACGTCGCGCTGTACTCCCAGCCGATGCAGGACCTGTACGTGGTGTTGCTCGGCACGTCGCCCGACCGCGGAGACGTGGCGATCTTTGACCTGCACGTCAATCCGCTGGTCCAGTGGATTTGGGTCGGCGGTTATGGTTGGATCATCGGAACCCTCATCAGTCTGTGGCCGGATGGCCGCCGGACGAAGGCGGCCGCGGAGGAGCCCGCCGGAGTGGACGCGCTGTACCGGGAGATGGCGGACCTGGAATACGACCGCAGGATGGGCAAGCTGGATGAGGCGGAGTACCGGGCGCGGCGGGCGAGCCTGTGGGCGGCGGTGGAGCGGGAGGAGCGAATGGCGCAAGCGCTTCGGGCCCGGCTCGAGCGGGAGCTGGAGGAAGACATGCGCCTGGCGCGGGTTGGCGAGGGGGGAGCCGGGGGATGAGAAACCGGATGCGGCCGAGCGTTTGGGCAAGGCGGTTTCACGCCGGCAGGTGCGTCGCGCTTCTGATCGCGGTGTGGTTGGCGGTGTGGCCCGGCGACGCGTCCGCCAAGACCGCCACGCGCATCGAGCGCCTGCAGCTGTTTCTCATCCCAGCGCCCGTCGCGCACACGGTGCGGGTGATGGAGGCGCTGCGGGTGACGGCCGGCGGTCGAGTGGACGACACCTTCACGCTGCCCGAGGGCGCGGAGGACGTCACGGTCGACGCGCCGCCGGGGCTTGGGGCGACCGTTCGGAACCTTGCGGTTCAGGTGTCCGGGACGGCGCCGGACGCGACGATGGATCTGACCATCACGTACCGGCTCCCGATGCCGGGTGCGGCCAGGACCGTGCCGTGGCATGCCGACGCCCCGGTGGACGAGGCGTTGGTGTACGTCCCGGAGGGGCAGGTCTCTCTGGCGGCGCAGGGCGTCCTCACCAGCACCCGGACGGTCGATATCTCGGGAACGACCTTTCGGGTGTTCACCCGGCTCGGGATCCGCGAAGGCGAGGATTGGCCGCTGTCCCTGCAGTGGATGCCTGCGCCGACCGATGCCCCGGCCCCGGCGGGCGTGAAGGTCATCGGTCTGCATCACCAGGATGGAGCGGGTGCGCTGCAGGCGGTGAGCAATCTGATCCTCGCCGCCTTCGTCCTGACGGTCGGGTTGATCAGCATCCGCCGAAGCGGTGAGGGGCGCGCGAAAGAGCCGCGCGATGCGGAGGCCTCCGTGTGGTCGGCGTGGATGCGATTGGAACGCGCGTACGAACAGGGACAGGTGGATGAGCCGACGTACCGTCGGCGCCGGGAGGCGCTCAAGCGCCGAATCCTGGCGTTGCGGGGGCAGTCCCCCACCGGGAGGGCGTAGCGTGCTGGTCCTGGAGGATGTCACCAAGGCGTATGATCTTCAGCCCGTGATCGAGGAGATCTGCCTGGCGCTAGAGCCGGGTGTCCGCCACCTTCTCACGGCGCCCAACGGCAGCGGAAAGACTACGCTCCTGCGGGTGATGGCCGGCCTGTCACGCCCCTCGCGCGGCCGGGTGCTGTGGGACGGCCGCCCGCTCGGCCCCGCCGGCCGCCGGCATCTGGGGGTGGTCCTGCAGCAGCCGATGCTGTACGGGGATCTGACCGGGGCGGAAAACCTCGTCCTGTTCGGTGGGCTGTACGGCCTGCGGGACACGCGGCGGCGAGCAAAGCGCTGGTTGGAGCGCGTCGGTCTCGGGGATGTCGGCGCGCGGCCGGTGCGCGAGTACTCCAAGGGGATGCGCCAGCGCCTGGCCGTCGCGCGCGCGATGCTGCACGAACCGGACGTGCTGTTGCTCGACGAACCGTTGGATGGCCTGGACGCGAAGGGGCGGCGGGTGGTCCTCGGGCTGTTGGAGGACGCGGCGGCGCGCGGCGCCGCGGTGTTTGCGGTGATGCACGACACCCCCGACGGTTGGCGCCCCGACCGGCGCTTCACCCTGCGCTGGGGCCGCCTGGTGGTGGACGGATGACGGCCTGGCGTGCGTTTCTGGCCCTGGTGTGGCGCGACCTTCGCATCGAGATCCGGCGGCCGCAATTCTTCGCCGCCAGCGTCAGTTTCGGGGTGATGCTGGTGTTCGTCACCGGGATCGCCCTGGATGCGGCGGAACGAATCCCCGCCGACTGGGCGGCCGGCCTGCTGTGGTTGAACCTGTTTTACGCCGCGACGGTCGGGGTGCACCGCCACGATGCCAAGGATGTGGAGTGGGGCGGAGGCGAGGGGATCCTCCTCGCGCCCGTCGACCGCAGCATCATCTTCTACGCCCGTTGGGTGAGTGTCAGCATTTTTCTCTTGGCCTGCGGCGCGGTCATCGCGGGCGCCTGGCTGTTGTTTCTGCATCCGCCCACCCCTGTCGACGGGAGACTGCTGGGCTTCGCGCTTGTCGCGGGCATCCTCGGCCTCGGCGGCGTGACGACGTTCGTCGCGGCGCTGACGGCCCATACCCGTCTTCGCGATGTGCTGACGCCGCTTTTGCTGTTTCCGCTGACGATCCCGCTGTTCATCGGGGTCGTGCGGCTGACGGCCGACGCACTGGCGCCGGCCCTGGGGCACCCGCGGGTCTGGGTGGAGCTGGTGTTGGCCTATCTGATTGCGATGCTGCTGGTGCCCTGGCTGGTCTACGAATCGGTGGTGGAGGGCTGACATGAACCGAGCGATCTCTTGGATGGCGGCCGCGTCCGGCGTGTCGGGTCTGGTGTTTTTGTATCTGGCGCTCATCTGGTCGCCTCCGGAACAGCAGATGGGCGACCTGGTGCGGATCATGTATTTTCACGTGGCGAGCGCGTGGACGGGACTGGTGGCGTTTTTCGTGACGTTTCTCGCGGCCCTGGCGGTGTTGCTGCGCAATCGTCCGGTGTGGGATGTGGTGTCGGCCAGCTCGGCCGAGATCGGCGTCGTGTACACGACCCTGACACTGGTGAGCGGATCGCTGTGGGCCAGGCCCATTTGGAACACCTGGTGGACGTGGGACCCGCGCCTGACCACGACGCTCATCCTGTGGTTTCTGTATGTCGGGTACCTGTTGTTGCGGGCGACCCTCGCCGGTGTGGAGCGGCGGGCGAGGATCGCCGCCGCGTACGCCGTCGTCGCCTTCATCGACGTCCCGATCATCCACCTGTCGGTGACCTGGTGGCGTTCCATCCACCCGTCGGTGGTGGATGACACCGGGTTTCACATGCCGATGGCGATGGCGGGCACGCTGTTGTTCGGGTTTCTCGCGTTTTTCCTGTGGTACCTGGCGCTCCTCGGCCTGAGGGTGCGGGGCGCGCTGCAGGCGATGCAGTTGCTCCAGCTGGGTGAGACGATTCGGCGTCTGCATGTGCGGGCGGATCTGGGAACGGACCGAGGACGGTGAGCGGGATGCAGCATCTCGGATATCTGTGGGCGGCGTGCACCGTGGTTTGGGGCGGGACGCTGGTGTACGTCGGGTACCTGGTGCGCCACCAGCGGCGCCTGGAGGCGGAGTTGGACCGGCTGCAGGCGCTGGTCCAACGCCTCGAGGAGACCGCCCCCGGTTCGCGGGGAACGGGCGATCCGGCAACGGACTAGGCCGTGACGCGGGGAATGGGTCACGGCCAGCCGCGCCCCCCATCCGCCGGGCCCATCGCCGCGCGCCGGTACGTCCTGCGCCGCTGGGCGAGGAGTCTCAGGAGGGCGGGGCTCGCCGGCATCCATTCGTGCACCGGCGTCATCTTCTGGACCCAGGTGTCCAGTTGATCCGGATCGATCACGGTCTCCGAATGCGCCTGCACCAGGTTGCCATCCCCGGTGACCTTGCCGAGCGCGCTGTTCGATTTGCTGGCGGACCGCCATCCGTACTGAAGGTTCTCTCCGCTGAACACCCCCGAGGACTGCCCGATGGTGCCCACCTTCCACCCTCCGATGTGAAATTCGATGCGGTTGTCCACATCCATCCACCCCCTTCCTCGTGAACCATCGGTCGTGAGCCGTGCGGACGCACGCCGCATCCAGAGCATATGATGAGGCGTGCGGCCGAGTGCGGCCGCCGAAGGAGGACCCGCTTGCCATGGTGGCGCTGCAGATTGGGTTCATGAAGGTCGGCGCGATGCAATCCGACGCCGGCGTGTTTTTCGGACAGAACATCCAAAACGGTTGGGATTCCCATGGGAAATCCAATCACGCGGGTCAGAGCGCATCCGGCGATCTGAACTGGATGATGGCGTGGAACAACGTCCTGTTCGATCCGGACGCCGTCGACAGCCCCATCGTCGACCCGGACATCAAGTCGCCGACGTGGGCGCACGTGATGGGTGTCTAGGGAGGGTGCCGCATGCACGTTCACATGGTCTTCAACATCGGATATATTCGCTTCTCGAACATCGACACCGCGTCGGCGGTCAACTTCGGCCAAAGCCTGCAGCAGGACTGGCATACCTACAGCAAGGCGAACGTCGGTCAGGGCAAGATCGTCGGGGACGGCGTCCGCCTGGAGCGCACCCGGGCCCTGGTGCAGGACCCGGACGGCCTTGACATGCTCGCCGCGGAGGACGTGCGCTGGCGCGGAAAACTCCGGGGCGCGAAACTGGTGTGACGCGGGAGGGGGCGGCGGTGAACGCACCCTGGTTTGACGGACTTCCCTATCTGCAGCAGATGGGGGAGCACTTTCGAAAACTGTTCGGAGAGGACTTTGTGCAGCAGTTGATGAAATCGGTGCAACCGCCGGCGGCGTGGCAGAATCCGGGGACGCCGGGGCCCGCCCGCAACGGTGCCGAGCCCGGCGGGACCACCGGATTTCCCTGGATGGGCGGCTTGCCGGGTTGGAATCCTTTCGCCGCCACGGGGGCGGAAGGGATGGCGACGGGCCGGCCGCATCCGTGCGCCGATGTGTACGAGACGCGCCACGAGGTGGTCGTCGTGCTGGAGATTCCCGGGTTGGAGCGCGAAAAGGACGTGCGGATTGCGGTGTACCCGGATGAACTGGTCGTCAAGGGAGAGGTGGTGCGCCACTACGAACGAAGCGCGGAGTCCCTCACCATCCGGGAACGGTTCGCCGGGCCGTTCGAGCGGCGGATTCACCTTCCGGTGCGGGTGCGCCGGCAGCACGCCAAGGCCACCTACCGGGCGGGCCTGCTCGAGGTCAGAATGATCAAGGAGGGACGCCAGACGGAAGGGGAGGGGACCGTGGTGGATATCGACTTTTTGTGAACGCGTCACCGGAACGGGATGCGGTCCAGGAGCACCCCGCCCGCCACGGCGATGAGGAAGGACAGCACCGCCCGCACGATGGTGAACGACACCCCGTAAAACGGGACCTCGGCCGGCAGCCGCGTGAGGGAGACCAGCTGCCAACTGGTGACAAACGCGAACACCGCCCCCGGGCTCGCCTCGGACGCCAACAGCCCTGCCGCCAACGGGTACATCGCCCAGCGGGAGCCCGTGCCGGCCATGCCGAGCAGCGCGCCGAGGACGATCCCGCTGAATCCCGCTTCGCGGCCGAGCCAGCGGGCCAGTGCGGCGGGATCGATCACCTGGGACAACAGCCCCGCCATGAACATCGAGACGACGATCCACGGCAGTGACTGCAGGAACATGTCCACGGTGACCTCCAGCGCGTTGCTGGCCAGATCCGGGTGGACGATGGTGGTGTAGACATACCCGATGGCCGTTGCGATGGTGAAGGTCAACAGCATCCGGTCCACGTCAAGCCCCCCTCAGGAAAGTGCCTGCCGCAGCAGATCGGCGAGCCCGCTGCCCAGCGACGGGTCGGACAGCGCCAGAGACCAGACGGCGACGCCCGCGAGCCCCCGGTCGCTGACCAGGGCGAGCTTGCGCTGCAATGTCTCCCCCGTCTCGTACCAGACCTCGACATACCCGTCGTCCGCCGGATACTTGGCGTAGGCGACGCCGAGCGCGTCGTTCCACGTGGATTTGGCCTGGTGCCGGTCGAGCGCGGGTTGAATGTTCGGCGCCGCGACGGGCGTGCTGGACACACTGCCGTCCTTGTGGCGGTGCCAGAACTCGGTGTAAAACGGCAGGCCGAGCAGGATCTTGTCGGCGGGCACGCCGGTGCCGAGGAGATCGTCCACCGACTGGGTGACCCACGGGACGTCCGCGACGGGGCCGGGATCGGGATCGCCGCCCCAGTGCTCGTCGTACGCCATCAGGACGATGTAATCGGAGACGGCGGCCAGTCCGGCGTGGAAAAACGCGGCGTCATCGCGCAGGAACACGATGTCCGGCGTGACATCCACCGACAGGCTCGCGTGCAGCGGGACGAGGGCCTGGTGCAGCGCGGCGATGAAGGCGGTGAACCGTTCCCGGTCCTCCGTCCGTACGTTTTCAAAGTCGACGTTGATGCCGTCGAGCCGGTTGTCGCGGACGGCGTCGGCAATCTCCTGAATGACCTTCTTCTGCGCGGCGCCATCCGTGAGGACGGCGTGGGTCAGGGAGGCGTCGAACTGATTGTCGAACATCGCCCACACGGCGACGTGATGGTCGTGCGCGTACTGCACCACCTGGGCCTGAATACGGTTGCGGACGGCCCCCTGGGGGCTGGTGAGGGTCAACCATCCCGGGCTGACGACGTTCACCCCGGGGTTGTCCCGAATCATCTGGATGCTGCGGCTGACCGTGTCGTACGGGATCCAGCCCAGGACCACGTGGTCGTCGGCGGCATCCCACGCGTCGATGGGGGCCAGCAGGCTCGCCTGTTGCGGGGTGGCGGCGGGATTGGGCCGGATGCCCGGCAGTTGGGCCTCAATCATGCCGGCGGGGTTCGCCAGGGGCAGGCGCAGGATCCGGGCGGCCGCCTGCCACAGGGACGGGGCCGCGGGGTTGTCCGACCGCAGATACGCGGTGGTGCCGACGAGCTCCCGGACCTCGACGTCCGCCAGATGGGACGCTTCCAGCTGAGCCGCGGTGGTCCACGAGCCGCCGCCGTACAACAGCAGGGTGCTTCCGATTCCGGTCGCGATGAGCAGGATGACGGCGCCGACGGTGGCCACCCAACGGACGGCCTCGCTTCGCAGGGCGTGGCGCGGGCTGTGCACAGGCATCCTCCTCTCCGGTCGGGATGTCGCGGATGTTGGCCCCCGTTTGCACCGCGGACATTCACAATCTATGAGGACGAGCCCGGAAATAGAAGAGGGATGGTGGAATTGCGCCGGTCGCGAACGGTGGCGTATCATGGGAACAGAAAGGCGGTGATCCAGATGGCGGTACAGACCTTGCGCGTTCATCGTTTGGAATTGCCGACGCCGTTTCCGGTCGGCAGCGTGAACGCCTTTTTGCTGGAGGAGGACGGCAGGCGGGTCCTGATTGACTGCGGGCCCAAATGGGGGCCGGCGCAACAGGCGTTGGAGGAAGGCCTGCGCGAGGCCGGCGTGCGTCCGGAATCGCTGTCCGCGGTGGTCCTCACGCACGGCCATGTGGATCACGTGGGCCAGTGCGGCGCATTTTCCCGCCTGGGGGTCCCGGTGTACGCGCACCCGGATGTGGCTGGCTGGCTTCATCCCGGCGGCCCGCTCGACGAATATCGAGGCGCGTTCTTCCGCGCGCTGCATCGGGCGATGGGAACACCGGAGGCGGAAGCCGAGCGTTGTCTTGCCGAGCTTTTTTTGATGTCCAAATGGAACGACCGGTCGGTTGTCACACATCCGCTGCGGGAGGGGGATGTCTTTCCCGTTCTACCCGACTTTCGCGTGCTGGAGGTTCCGGGCCACGCGCAGGCGGCCATCGCGCTGTGGAACGAGCGGGCGGGCGTGTTTTTCGGCGGCGACCAGGTCCTGCCGCACGTCTCTTCGAACGCCTTCGTGGAACCGGAGATGGGGTGGGAACGGGGGGATCTCGCCCCGCGGACGAGGAGTCTTCTGCAATACCGCGAGAGTCTTCGGCGGTTGGCCCAACTGGATCTCGGCACCGTGCATCCCGGCCACGGGGAATCGTTCACCGGCCACCGGGCTCTGATTGAACGGCGGTTGCGCGAACAGGAGCAGCGGCGGGCCCAGTTTTTCGATTTGGTGCGGAGAAATCCGGGCGCCACGGCGTACACCCTCGCGAACCTGTACTTTCCCCGCCACCGGGATCAGTTGCAGCTGATCCTGTCCGAGACGCTTGGATTTCTCGACTGGTTGGAGGCGGATGGCCTCATCGAGAGCCACACCGGCGACGACGGGGTGGTGCGTTGGCGCGCGGTGTGAGCAAGGGGGCGGTTAGGGCCGCCCGCGCGGTGTGACCGGGCGGGGACGGCGGCGACGGGGTTCAGCCGGCCGCCCGCGGACGGGCCCGCCCGCAGGGCGGCGCGCCGTCCTTCACGGGGCGGGCATGGCCATCCCATGGGCACCGCGGCCGGGTCCGTCCTTTTCGCGCGGGCCGGAACGCCCATCCGGGGCGGTTCCGGGATCAGGGGCGGTTGGCCTGCCACACCGCGTCCCCGTCGGCGTAGATCTCCTTTTTCCAGATGGGAACCTCTTTTTTCAACCGCTCAATCAGGGTCCGCGCGGCGTCGAACGCCGTTTGGCGATGCGGGGCGGCCGCCGCGCAGATCACGGCGATGTCCGTCGGATAGAGACGTCCCACGCGGTGCCACTGCAGCGGGAGAGTCCCCGGCCACTGCCGGCAGACGTCCCGCGCGATGGCTTGCATCTGGCGGATCGCCATGTCCCGGTACGCCTCGTATTCGAGATACACCGTCTGACGCCCGCTCGTCCATTCACGCACCGTTCCGGTGAACAAAACAATTCCGCCACAGCGGGCGTCCACGAGCTCCTGATAAGCCTGCCCGACATCCAGAGGATCCTCGGTAATGAGAATGGATCCGAAATCCTCTGTGCTTCCGCCGCCCACCGGCGGGATGAGCGCGATCTCGTCGGTTTCCGACACCTCTTGATCCTCGGCGGCGTACGCCTGATTGACGGCGATGAGGCTGTGTTCGAGATCCTCGGCCCGATCCGGCCAGAGTGCCTTCAGCGCCCGCCGGATCTCCCGCACCGTGGCGGGACCCGGCAGGTCCAGCGAGACGGTGGGGCCGGAGAGTTCGGCGAAGCCGGCGAACAGTTGGACGGTGAAGGTCACAGGGACCGCCTCCTTTGGACGGTGATGTGTTACCATGGGTCCGAGCCGCGCCATCCGGGCGCAAACCCACGGGAGGAAGGTTCTATGTCCGAATCCACGTTCACCCATTTCGATGAGGCCGGCCGTCCGCGCATGGTCGATGTGACGGACAAGCCCGAGACCGACAGGGAAGCCGCCGCGCGGGCCCGCGTCCGCATGCGGGCGGACACGCGCGAGAAGATTGAACAGGGCCGCATGGCGAAAGGGGATGTCCTGACCATCGCGGAGTTGGCCGGCGTGATGGCCGCCAAGCGCACCGCGGATCTGATCCCCCTGTGCCATCCCGTCCCGCTCTCCGGGGTCCGCGTGACGACCGCGTGGGAGGACGCCCCGGAAGGGGAAGCCATCCTGCGGATTGAGGCGCGGGTGCGGACCACGTATCGCACCGGGGTCGAGATGGAGGCGCTGACCGCGTGCAGCGTCGCCGCACTGACCGTGTACGACATGTGCAAGGCGGTCGACCGCGCCATGGAGGTTGAGCACATCGGCCTCATCTACAAGGCGGGGGGCAAAAGCGGCGTCTTCCAACGCCCGTAGGGCGCGCCGGAAACCGGGCATGCACCCGCAGGGCGCGCCACGCGCAGGGCACGCCGAGCAGCGGCCACGCCACGTAGCGAACGCGCCACGCGCAGGGTGCGCCGTGCAGCGGCCACGCCACGCAGCGAACGCGCTACGCGTAGGGCGCGCCTCGGGCAGGGCGCGCCCGGTCCGTCAGCCCGGAGGCGTCCGGTCGGGCCGACGGCGCCGTTGCACCGGACGCGCCCGCCATCCCTCGCGGGTCAGCTTGTTGCGCTTCTTGTCGCGATAATAGACGAACCCACCGAGAAACGCCGTTCCGGCGATGGCGATGGCCAGGCCCAACGCCATCCACAACAGGTCCACCGGATGGCCGAACGCCAGCCACCGTTCCATCGCTTCTCGAAACAGGTTCAATCCCCAACCCGCGAACAGAAAGACGGCGATGAGAACCGCCCACGCCGACAGGTGCCGCACCCAACATCCCCTCTGTCGTGGTGACATTCCCCCTCATCATAGCACACTTTGCCGACTCGCCTGCGTGATACAATCGCCATGGAGGGATCAGGGTGATTCACGTGGTGATTGTCGGAGCGGGCCAGGGCGGGTGCCGCTGGATGGAGGCGCTGTCCGACCACGCGGAGGTCGAGATTGACGCGGTGGTGGATCGGCGCGAGGACGCTCCCGGGGTTCATCTCGCGCGTGAGAAAGGCATCCGGGTGGCGCGCGACTACCGGCGGGTGTTCGCGGAGCTCCCGGCGCCCGTCGACGTGGTCCTCGAGGTGACGGGCGATCCCGACGTCTACCGCGACCTGATGCGGCTGGCGCCGGAGGCGACGGTCATCAGCGGCCCCGCGCTGCGCTTTTTCACGCTGTTTCTCGACGATAAGATGACGCTCATCCGCCGGCTTCAGGCCCAGCGGCGGGAGCTGGAGCGGGTGGTCGAGGCGACGCACGACGGCATGGTCGGTGTCGATCACACCGGCCGCATCGTTTTGTGCAACGCGGCGGCGGAGCGGCTCCTCGGTCTCCCGCGCGACCAGGTGTTGGGCAGGCCCGTGCAGGAGGTCATCCCCAACACACGTCTTGCGGAGGTGTTGGCGCATGGGAGGGAGGAGCTCAACCAGGTCCAGAAGCTGGGGGACACCGAGATTGTGACCAACCGCGTGCCGCTGTTCGACGACGAGGGGCGCATCGTCGGCGTCATCGCGACGTTTCGGGACGTGACCGAGCTGCGCGCGTTGGCCGCGGAGGTGACCAATCTGCGCGAGGTCCAGACGCTCCTGGAGGCCATCATCCAATCGACGCAGGACGCCATCTCCGTGGTCGACAAGGACGGCCGCGGGCTGCTCATCAATCCCGCCTACACCCGTCTGACGGGCCTGCGTCCGGAGCAGGTGCTGAATCAGCCGGCCGACGTGGACATCGCGGAGGGGGAGAGCATGCACCTGCGGGTGTTGCGCACAGGGCAGCCGGTGCGCAACGTCCCGATGAAGGTTGGCCCGATGCGCCGCGAGGTCCTGGTGGACGTCGCGCCCATCCTCGTCGGCGGCGAGTTGCGGGGAAGCGTCGGCGTGATCCACGATGTCTCCGAGATCAAACGATTGACCGAGGAGCTGGAACGCGCGAACAAGCTGATCCGCACCATGCAGGCCAAGTACACATTCGACGAGATTGTCGGCCAGAGCCCGGCCATCGCGCTGGCGGTGGAGCAGGCCCGGCGCGCGGCGGAGACACCGGCCACGGTGCTTTTGCGCGGCGAGTCGGGGACCGGCAAGGAACTGTTCGCCCACGCCATTCACAACGCGAGCGACCGCCGGTACCGGCCGTTTGTGCGGGTCAACTGCGCCGCCCTCAGCGACAGTTTGTTGGAGAGCGAGTTGTTCGGCTACGAGGAAGGCGCTTTCACCGGCGCCCGGAAGGGGGGCAAGCGCGGGTTGTTCGAGGAGGCGAGCGGCGGGACGCTGTTTCTCGACGAGATCGGCGAGATGTCGGTGGCGACGCAGGCGAAGTTGCTCCGGGCGCTGCAGGAACGGGAGATCCTGCGGGTCGGGGGCACGCGGACCATCCCGGTGGACGTCCGGGTGATTGCCGCCACGCACGTGAATCTGGAGCAGGCGGTGGCCGAGGGCCGGTTCCGCGAAGACCTCTACTACCGGCTCAACGTGATCCCGATTGTCATCCCGCCGCTGCGCTACCGTCTCGAGGACATCGAGGCGTTGGCGCTGCACATCATCCAACGTCAGAATCAGGCCTACGGGCGCAACGTCACCGCCATCTCGCGCGCGGCGGTGGAACTCCTGCAACAGTACGGTTGGCCGGGCAACGTGCGCGAATTGGAAAACACCATTGGGCGCGCGATGATCCACATGCGGTACAACGAGACGGTGCTGGAGGCGCACCACCTGCCGGTCCTTCATCGCGCGCCCGCCCCGCTCGCCGCGTCGACCGGGCAGACGGCGTCCGCATGGCCGCCGCTGCCGGAGGGGACCTTGGCGGAGCAGCTGCGGGCCGCGGAACGGGCGGCCATCGAGCGGGCGCTTCGGGCCTCCGGGGGCAACAAGACCGAAGCCGCCCGGCGGCTCGGGATCTCGGTGCGGAGCCTGTACTACAAACTCAAGGCGCCGTCCCCCTGACGGAGACCGGTTGCGTCGAGTGTCGATTCGTTTGAAAGCGGTTGCTTGCAATAAATTGCGCGGTGTGCAACTTGTTGCAGAGATTTATCGTCGATTTGTGCATGTCCATGCAGGGGTTCTCCCCAGGGGATGGGGGACGCGGCCGGAGAATCCCCGCCAGGGCGCGCGGGACGCCGCGGGGCGCCCGCCGTCCGGCGGCGGTTTTGTGTTGGCACGCGACTTGCTTTATGCTGGTGGCGGCCCCATGGGTGGATTGGTTTGGATTTCCTGAGGTTCGTGGTATGCTTGTACACCGAGGAGGCAACGGGCATGGAGCTTTTCTCATATCTGGAACAATACGGCTATGAACAGGTGGTCTTCTGCCACGATCGCGCGTCCGGACTTCGGGCCATCATCGCGATCCACGACACGACCCTCGGCCCCGCGCTGGGCGGTTGCCGCATGTGGACGTACGCGTCCGAGGAGGACGCGCTGCTCGACGCGCTGCGCTTGGCGCGCGGAATGACCTACAAGGCCGCGGCGGCGGGGCTCAACCTGGGCGGCGGCAAGACTGTCGTCATCGGCAATCCGAAGACGGATAAATCGGAGGCTCTGTTCCGCGCGCTCGGGCGGTACATTCAAAGCCTCGGCGGCCGGTACATCACCGCTGAGGACGTGGGGACGGACGTCCGCGACATGGACCTGATCCACCTGGAGACCGATTATGTCACCGGGGTGTCGCAGGCGTACGGATCGAGCGGCAATCCGAGCCCCATGACGGCGCTCGGCGTCTTTCGCGGGCTGCAGGCGACCGCCCGCCAGGTGTTCGGGACCGACGACGTGGCGGGGCGCACGGTGGCCATCCAGGGACTCGGCAGCGTGGGCTTTGCGTTGGCGCAGCTGTTGCACGAGCACGGGGCGCGGTTGATTGTGACGGACATCAACCAGGAGGCGTTGGCCCGCGCCAAGTCCGAGTTGGACGCGGAGGTGGTGGCGCCGGCGGACATCCTGTCTGTGCCGTGCGACATCCTGGCGCCCTGCGCGCTGGGCGGCGTGCTCAACGACGACACCATCCCCAAACTCCGCTGCCAGGCCATCGCGGGGTCCGCGAACAACCAGTTGGCGGACGACCGGCACGGAGACCTGTTGCACGAAAGAGGCATCCTGTACGCACCGGATTTCGTGATCAACGCGGGTGGTTTGATCAACGTCGCCGACGAACTGGAGGGGTATCACCCGGAACGGGCCCGCAAGAAGGTCGAGGGGATCTACGAGATCATGCGCAATCTCTACGATCTCGCGCAACGAGAAGGCATCCCCTCCCATCGGGCGGCCAACCGACTGGCGGAGCAACGGATTGAGACCATGCGGCAGGTGCGCAGCAGCTTCATCCGCGGGGAGAAGAGCGCGCTCGGCCGAAAGGGGGATGGGCGTGGCTGAAGCAAGCTACGACCTGGTCGTCATCGGTGGCGGCGTCGGAGGGTACGCGGCGGCCATTCGGGCGGCTCAACTGGGAATGAAAGCGGCGGTGGTGGAACGCGACAAACTGGGGGGAACGTGCCTGCATCGGGGATGCATCCCCAGCAAGGCGCTGCTGCGGACGGCGGAGGTCCTCAGCACCGCCCGGGAGGCCGCGGAATACGGCGTCGACACCGGGCCCGCCGCGCTCAACCTGGAGCAGGCCATGGCGCGCAAACGGCGGGTGGTCAGCCAGCTTCACCAGGGCGTCGAGTTCCTGATGAAAAAGCACGGTGTCGAGGTGATCCCCGGGGTGGGGCGCGTGATGGGGCCGTCCATCTTCTCGCCGCAGGCCGGTGCGGTGGCGGTCGAACGGGACGGAGACCGGATGATTCTGACCCCGCGATTCCTTCTCATCGCCACCGGTTCCCGGGCGAAGGCGCTGCCGGGGTTGCCGTTCGACGGCACGCGCGTCATCTCCAGCGACCACGCGCTGGAACTCTCTCGCCTCCCGGCGTCTATGTTGATTGTGGGCGCGGGCGCCATCGGGGTGGAGTGGGCCTCCATGATGGCTGACTTCGGCGTTCGGGTGACCCTGGTGGAGGCGCTGGCGCAGGTGTTGCCGCAGGAGGACGAGGCGGTGTCCCGCGAGTTGGCCCGGCTCCTGAAGAAGCGCGGTGTGCGGGTGATGACAAGGGTACGCGTGTTGACCGAGACGGCCGACGTGACGGAAGAGGGCGTGGCGGTGGACGTGGTCCAGGAGGAGAGCGGAGCCCGGGAGCGCGTGGCCGCCGAGGTGGTGCTGGTGGCCGTCGGGCGTGAGCCCGTCACGGACGGACTGGGGCTCGAGGCCACCGAGGTCCGGGTCAATCGCGGCGCGGTGGTCGTCGACGAGCACTACCGGACGGCGGAGCCGAACATCTTCGCGGTGGGTGACGTGATTGGGGGGCTTCAACTCGCGCACGTGGCGATGCATGAGGGAATCCACGCGGTCGAGGTGATGGCGGGCCGGACGCCGAAGCCCATCGACTACACGATGATGCCGCGCTGCACCTACAGCCGGCCGGAGGTGGCCAGCGTCGGCCTGACGGAGGCCGAGGCGCGGTCACGCGGGTGTGAGGTGGTCTGCGGGCAGTTTTCGTTCAAGGCCAACGGCAAGGCGCTGGTGTACGGGGCGCCGGAGGGATTTGTGAAGGTGGTCGCCGACCGGGACACGGACGACGTCCTCGGCGTGCACATGATTGGACCGCGTGTCACGGACCTGATTGCGGAAGGGGCGCTGGCCAGGGTGCTCAACGCCACACCGTGGGAGATGGCCCACACCGTGCACCCGCATCCCACCCTGGCGGAGGCGCTCGGCGAAGCGGCCCTGGCGGTGGATGGGATTGCCATCCACGGCTGAACCATTCGGAATGGGAGAGAGGGGTTGTGCGATGGCGGATGTGCCGAGGCACCGGGCGCTGGGCCTGACGGACGCGCAGGTGTTGGAGATGTACCGCTACATGGCGCTCGCCCGCGCGGTGGATGAGCGCATGTGGCTACTCAACCGGGCGGGCAAGGTTCCTTTCGTCATCTCCTGCCAGGGACAGGAGGCGGCCCAGGCCGGGGCCGGATTCGCGCTGGACCGCGGCCGGGATTGGCTGTGCCCGTACTATCGAGATCTGTGCCTGGTCCTGATCTGGGGCCACACGGCGCGCACCGAGCTGTTGGCCGCCTTCGCCAAGGCGGAGGATCCGAACAGCGGCGGCCGCCAGATGCCGGGCCACTACGGGGACAGGCGGTTGCGGATCCTCAGCGGATCGAGCCCCGTGGGCACCCAGATTCCGCACGCCGTCGGAATTGCGCTGGCGATGAAGATGCGCGGCGAGGACGCGGTGTGCTACGTGTCCTTCGGGGAAGGCACCAGCAATCAGGGGGACTTTCACGAGGCGCTGAACTTCGCGGGTGTCCACAAGCTCCCCGTGATCTTTTTCTGCGAGAACAACAAGTACGCCATCTCGGTGCCGGAGCGGCGCCAGCTGGCCTGCGCCAACGTCGCGGACCGGGCGCAGGGATACGGCTTCGAAGGGGTCATCGTCGACGGCATGGACGCGCTCGAGGTGTACCGGGTGGTCCGCGAGGCCGTCGACAAGGCGCGCAGGGGGGGCGGACCGACGCTGATTGAGGCGAAGACCTACCGGCTGTCGCCGCACTCCAGCGACGACGATGATCGGTCGTACCGATCCCGCGAGGAGGTCGAGGAGGCGCGCAGAGGGGATGGGATTGAAAGAATGCGCCAGTACCTCGTCTCCGTCGGATTGCTCGACGAAGAGGCGGAGGAACGGATGCGGCAGACCATCCGGGCCGAGGTGGACGAGGCCACCGAGTACGCGGAGCGAGCCCCGTACGCCGCGCCGGAGACCTTGATGCACCACGTGTACGCCGAGGAGGTGTGAGGGGATGGCCGTCAAGCTGTACATCGAGGCGATCCACGACGCCCTGGCCGAGGAGATGGCCCGCGATGCGCGCGTGTTCGTTCTCGGCGAGGATGTTGGCGTGCGCGGCGGCGTGTTCCGGGTCACACAGGGGCTTCTGGAGCGGTTCGGGGAAGCCCGCGTGATCGACACCCCGTTGACGGAATCCGCCATCGTCGGGGTGGCCATCGGCGCATCGGCGGCGGGGCTCATCCCCGTGGCGGAGATCCAGTTCGCCGATTTCATCCTCCCGGCGGTCAACCAGATCATCTCCGAGGCTGCGAAAATGCGCTACCGGTCCAACAACGACTGGAACTGCCCGATGGTGATCCGGGCGCCCTACGGAGGCGGGGTGCACGGGGCGCTGTATCACTCGCAGAGTGTCGAGGCTCTGTTCACCCACGTGCCGGGGCTGAAGGTGGTCACGCCGGCCACACCGGCGGACGCCGCCGGGCTGCTGCGCGCCGCCATCCGTGATCCGGACCCGGTTCTGTATTTCGAGCACAAGAAGCTGTACCGGTCGGTGCGCGGGGAGGTCGCCGAGTCGGACGATCCGGTGCCGATTGGGCGGGCGAAGGTGCAGCGGGAGGGCGACGACATCACCGTCATCACCTACGGGCTCGGCGTCCATCTGGCGCTGGAGGCCGCGGGGCGGCTCGCGGACGACGGGATCTCGGCGCACGTGTTGGATCTGCGAACGCTGCGGCCGCTCGACGAGGAGGCGATTCTGGAGGCCGCCCGGAGGACGGGAAAGGTGTTGATTGTCCATGAGGACAATAAGGTCTGCGGGGTGGGCGCCGAAGTGTCGGCGATGATCGCCGAGCACGCCCTGTTTGACCTGGACGCGCCGATCCGGCGGCTGGCGGGCCCGGAGGTCCCGGCGATGGGATTTGCGCCGACGCTGGAGAAGGCGTACATGCTGAGCGTGGACGGGGTGGCGGAGGCGATGCGGGCGCTGGCCCGGTTCTGAAGCGGACGCCGGGGGCGTCCCGAGGAGGTGCGTGCGTATGCCGGACGTGCGGATGCCGCAGTTGGGCGAGAGTGTGACGGAGGGGACGATTGAAAAGTGGTTGAAACAAGTCGGTGACCCGGTTGAGAAATACGAACCGCTGGCCGAGGTGGTCACCGACAAGGTGCGGGCGGAGATCCCGTCGGATTTCTCGGGAACGCTGGAGGAGATCCTCGTCCCGGAGGGAGAGACGGTTCGGGTCGGCACGGTGATCTGCCGCATCAGCGGCGAGCCCCCCGCCTCCGGCCGTGAGGCGCCTTCCGGGGCGCATGCGCCGCAGGCGGAGCCGTCGCGGGAGACCCGGCTCGCCGGGCGGGACGGCGCGGGCGAGGAGGCATCCGCTCCGGCCGTCCACGCGGCGCACCGGCGCGCGCCGGGCGGCCGTTTTTCGCCGGCGGTGCTTCGTCTGGCGGCCGAACACGGGGTGGACCTGGCGGAGGTCACCGGCACCGGAGAGGGCGGGCGAATCACGCGCAAGGACGTGCTGGCGTACATCGACCGTCAGCGCAAAGAGCGCCACACCGTCCCGGATGTGGCGCCGGTGAAGCAGGAGGCCGCCGCGGTGGGCGCACTGCCCGGCGCGGGCAAGGGTGTGGACGGGCCGCGGGATCGAGCGGTGCGAGAGACGGACGGAGAGAACCGGCGGTTCAGGGACGTCGAGGTGGTCGCGGCAAGTCCCATTCGCCGGGCCATCGCCCGCCGGATGGTGGCGTCCAAGCGCGAGGCGCCGCACGCGTGGACCATGGTCGAGGCGGACGTGACGCGCCTGGTGGAGTTGCGCGAGCGGGTGAAGCGCGACTTCGAGCGGCGCGAGGGGGTCCCGTTGACGTACCTGCCGTTTTTCATCAAAGCGGCCGTCGAAGCGTTGAAGCAGCATCCGACGGTCAACGCCTCGTGGATGGACGACGCGATTCACGTGCACAAACGCATCCACATCTCCATCGCGGTGGCGTCCGACGAGGGTCTGCACGTGCCGGTGATCCGGGACGCCGACCGGCTGTCCATCGCGGGGCTGGCGCACGCCATTCACGATCTCGCGGTGCGGGCGCGCTCCGGGCGGCTGACCCTGGCCGACGTGGAGGGCGGCACCTTCACCGTCAACAACACCGGCGCGTTCGGCTCCGTGTTGTCGCAACCGATTCTCAACACGCCGCAGGCGGCCATCCTGTCGGTGGAGACCATCGTCAAGCGGCCGGTGGTGGTGGACGACATGATTGCCATCCGAAGCATGGTGAATCTGTGCATGTCCCTCGACCACCGCGTGCTGGACGGTTGGGTTGCGGGGCAATTCCTGCGCGCCGTGCGCGAGCGCGTGGAGGCCTTCGGCCCGGACACGCCGCTGTACTGACCGCCGCACGGTGTGGGGGGCACCCCCTTCACCGGACGACTGCCGCCGACAGGCGGGCATCGGGCCCCGGCGCCGCCGGGGCCCTTGGACTGCCGCTTTGATTTCACCGGTGGATGGTCTACACTAGGGTTGTTACCAGGCCGGTCCATCGGGGGATGGACGGCGTGAGGAAGGTGAGTGCGGTGGACCCGAAGCTGTTGGAGAAGCGACGCATCCGAGACGAGGCCATCCGGGAACAAGCGAAAAACCGGCCCGATTGGCTCAAGGTGCAGATCCGCACCGGGCCGAACTTCAAAGATCTGAAGAACATCATGCGCGGCCGTTCTCTGCACACGGTGTGCGAGGAGGCGCGCTGTCCCAATATCTATGAGTGCTGGGAGCACCGCACGGCGACGTTCATGATTCTCGGCGACGTGTGCACGCGGGCGTGCCGGTTCTGCGCCGTGACGAGCGGGCGGCCGAGCCATGTGGATTTGATGGAACCCGCCCGGGTGGCGGACGCGGTGGTCGCCATGGGATTGCAGCACGTGGTGGTCACGAGCGTGGCCAGAGACGACCTGGAGGACGGCGGAGCGTCCATCTTCGCGGCGACCATTCGCGCCATCCGGGAGCGCGTGCCCAACTGCGGCGTGGAGGTGCTGATCCCGGATTTTCAGGGCAACTGGGACGCTCTGCGGGTAGTCATGGACGCCTCTCCCGACATTCTCAATCACAACGTGGAGACGGTCCGCCGGCTGTCCGACCGCGTCCGATCCAAGGCCAAATACGACCGCTCCCTGGAACTCCTGCGCCGGGCCAAGGAGATGCGCCCCGACATTCGCACCAAGTCGAGCATCATGGTGGGCGTCGGCGAGACGTTTGAAGAGATTCTCGAGACCATGGACGACCTGCGCGCGGTGCGGGTGGACATCCTCACCATCGGGCAGTACCTGCAACCGACCAAGCGGCACTTGATGGTTGAGAAGTTCTACACGCCGACCGAGTTTCTGCGCCTGCGCGGCGAGGGGCTCCAGCGCGGGTTCGCCCATGTGGAATCGGGCCCGTTGGTGCGAAGCTCCTACCACGCGCATCAACAGGTGTTGCGCGCCAACGGCGTCCCGCTGCAGTCGCTGCCGGCCGAGGAGCGGGCGCGGCACCTGAACGACGCACCCGAGACCGCGGTGGAGCCGGTGCAGGAGGGACGGCGATGAACCTCGAACCTTCCGTTCGGTGGGTGAGCCTCGGCCGCATGGGGTACGACGAGGCCCTGGCCATTCAGACGGAGCAGGCCGAGCGCCTGCTTCGCGGCGAGGACGACGCGCAGACGGTCTTTGCCGTGGAGCATCCGCCGACCATCACCGTCGGGCGCAGCGGCACCTTCGACCACATCCTGATGGGCCGCGAGCGCCTGCGGTCGCTCGGCATCGAGGTGCGCGAGGTCGATCGCGGCGGCGACGTCACCTACCACGGGCCTGGCCAATGGGTGCTGTATCCGGTGCTTCACCTGGCACCCTGGGGGAATGACATCGGCCGGTATGTCCGCATGTTGGAGGAGGTCGTCATCCGGGCGCTCGCGGAAGACGGCGTTCGGGCGGGGCGCGAGAAGGAGTATCCCGGTGTGTGGGTCGGCGCCGACAAGGTCTGCGCCATCGGCGTTCGGGCGCGCAGACGGCCGTCGGGGGAGTTCGTCACCTATCACGGGCTGGCGCTGAACGTCAACACCAACCTGGCGCATTTTCAGCTGATTGTCCCGTGCGGCATCGCCGATCGCGGGGTGACCTCGGTGGAAAGGCTCCTTGGCCGCACCCAGGACTTCGCCGCCTGGGAGTGGCGTTTGAAGCGATCCTTCGAGGCGGTGTTCCTCGCGGGCGAGACCGGTTCGGGAGCACCGGAGGACGCGGCGGAAGCGAGGTGAGCATGGGTGTCCCTGGCAACGACGGCGACCATCATGGTCGTGGCGGCCATCGTCGTGATGGGCGTGATCTGGGTGTTGGGCGGTGTCGTCGGAAGGAACCGGCATTGACCGGTTTGGATGGGCGTGGATGTGCGTGGATCGGCGGACGGGAGGGAAGGCGCCCATGGCGGAGTTGGAAGAACGCGCGCGAGCGTGGGAGGACCGCGTCGAGCGGGCGCTCGCAAAGCGGCCGGAGCGAAAGGAGAAATTTGTAAACGGGTCGGACATTCCGATTCGGCGGCTGTACACGCCCCGCGACGGGGTGGTGTCGGAGGAGGACTACATCGAGAAGCTCGGGTTCCCCGGGGAGTTTCCGTACACGCGCGGGATTCAGCCGACGATGTACCGCGGCCGGTTCTGGACCATGCGCCAGTACGCCGGTTTCGGCTCGGCGGAGCAGACCAATCAGCGGTTCCGGTACCTTTTGGAACAGGGCCAGACGGGACTGAGCACCGCGTTCGACCTGCCGACGCAGATCGGTTACGACGCGGATCACCCGATGGCGCGCGGCGAGGTCGGCAAGGTGGGGGTGTCCATCTCATCCCTGTTGGACATGCAGACGCTGCTCAAGGATATCCCGCTCGACCGGGTGTCCACGTCGATGACCATCAATGCCCCGGCGTCGGTCCTGCTCGCCATGTACCTGGTGGTGGCGGAGCAACAGGGGGTGCGCTGGGACCAGGTCTCGGGCACCGTTCAAAACGACATCCTCAAGGAGTACGCGGCGCGTGGGACGTACATCTTTCCGCCCAAGCCGTCGATGCGGCTCATCACCGATATCTTCGAATTCTGTTCGAAAGAGGTGCCCAACTGGAACACCATCTCCATCAGCGGGTATCACATCCGCGAGGCGGGATCGACCGCGGTGCAGGAGGTGGCGTTCACGCTGGCCAACGCCATCGCGTATGTGCAGGCGGCCATCGACCGGGGGCTTGTGGTGGACGAATTCGCCCCGCGGCTGTCGTTCTTTTTCAATGCGCACAACGACTTCTTTGAAGAGATCGCCAAGTTCCGCGCCGCTCGCCGCATGTGGGCGAAGATCATGCGGGAGCGGTTCGGAGCCAAGAATCCGCGCTCGTTGCAGCTTCGTTTCCACACGCAGACGGCGGGCAGCACCCTGACCGCACAACAGCCGGACAACAACGTCGTCCGCGTCACGGTCCAGGCCATGGCCGCCATCCTCGGCGGGACGCAGAGCCTGCACACCAATGCGCGCGACGAGGCGCTGGCGCTTCCCACCGAGGATTCCGCGCGGTTGGCCCTTCGCACCCAGCAGATTCTCGCGTACGAAAGCGGTCTCACCGACACCATCGATCCGCTCGGCGGAAGCTACTATGTCGAATCGCTGACCGACGCCATCGAGGCGGCGGCCTGGAAGTACATCGATTACATCGACGAGCTGGGCGGCGCGGTCGCGGCCATCGAGCAGGGGTACGTGCAGCAGGAGATTCGCCGCGCGGCGTACGACACGCAGATGGCGATTGAGCGCGGGGAACAGGTGGTGGTCGGGGTCAACCGGTTCACGGTGGATCAGGAGAAGCCGCCGGAAATTCTGCGCGTGGATCCGGCCATCGGACGGGTGCAGGCCGAGCGACTGGCCAAACTCCGGGCGGAGCGCGCCGAGGGGCCGGTGCGGGAGGCCCTGGTCGAGTTGCGCCGCGCGGCGGAGAGCACCGACAACCTGATGCCGAAGATCATCCAGGCGGTGCGCGTGTTCGCAACCCTGGGAGAGATCTGCGATACGTTGCGCGGGGTGTTCGGCGAGTATCGTCCGGCGGTGTTCTGATGGATGAATGAACGATCCGCCAAAGACACGGATGGGGGCTCAATCGATGCAGCAGATACGCGTGTTGATTGCCAAACCCGGGCTGGACGGCCATGACCGCGGCGCGTTGGTGATCGCCCAGGGGTTGCGCGATCAGGGCATGGAAGTGATCTACACCGGCCTTCGTCAGACGCCGGAACAGATTGTCGACACGGCCATCCAGGAGGACGTCGCCTGCATCGGGCTGTCCAGCCTGTCCGGGGCGCACATGGAGCTGTTCCCGGAGGTCGTGCGCCTTCTGCGCGAACGCCAGGCGGACGACATCCTCGTCATCGGCGGAGGCGTGATCCCGGAGGAGGACATCCCGGTGTTGAAGTCCCACGGGATCGCCATGGTGTTCACGCCGGGTACGCGGATTGAGGACGTCGCCTCGTTCATCCGCAGCCATGTCAAACTCCGCGACCTGACGGACCTGCCGCCGGTGGAGCCGGTGGCCAAGCAGGTCGATCACATTGGCATCGCGGTGAGGAGCATCGCCGAGGCGTTGCCGTTTTACACCCGGCACCTCGGCCTGACGGTGGAGCGGGATGAGCTGATCCCCGACCAGCGGGTGCGCGCGGTGTTCGTCCGCGCCGGGGATCTGCACCTGGAGTTGCTGGAGCCGACGGCGCCCGACAGTCCGATTGCGCAATTCCTCGAAAAGCGCGGGCCGGGCCTGCATCACGTCGCCTATCGGGTCGACGACATCGACGCGGCGCTGGATGCGCTCAAACAGGCGGGGGTTCGGCTCATTGACGAGCGGCCCCGGCCGGGCGGGTTGGGCAAGCGCATCGCCTTCATCCATCCGAAGGAGGCGCACGGCGTGTTGACCGAGTACTGCCAGCGCACGGGGGAGGCGGCGGAATGAGAGAGGACAAGGTCTACGAACTCCAGGATCGGCGCCGCCGGGCCGAGCTGGGCGGCGGCGACCGGCGCATCCTCCAGCAGCACGAGAAGGGCAAGTGGACCGCGCGTGAACGGATTGAACGGTTGTTGGACGAGGGGACGTTTCGCGAGCTGAACCTGTTCTCCGCGACGCGCGTCGCCTATGACGGTGAGCCGGTCGACGCGCCGGGCGAAGGGGTGGTGACGGGCTTCGGGAAGATCGATGGGCGAACCGTGTACGTGTTTGCACAGGACTTCACGGTGTACGGCGGGGCGCTCGGCGAGGTGCACGCGCAGAAAATTGTCAACGTGATGGACCTGGCGGCAAAGAACGGGGCTCCCGTGATTGGCCTCAACGACTCGGGCGGGGCGCGGATCCAGGAGGGGGTCGTGTCCCTCGACGGGTATGGGCACATCTTCTACCGCAACGCGGTGTACTCCGGCGTGATTCCCCAAATCTCCGTCATCATGGGCCCGTGCGCGGGCGGCGCCGTGTACTCGCCGGCCATCACGGATTTCATCTGCATGGTCGAGGGCACCAGCCAGATGTTCATCACCGGGCCGAAGGTGATTGAGACCGTGACGGGCGAAAAGATCACGAGCGAGGACCTCGGAGGGGCGCGCGTGCAGGAGAGCGTCAGCGGCGTCGCGCATTTCACCGCCCGGGACGAGGCGGAGGCGCTCGATCTCATCCGCCGCCTGCTTGGGTTTCTGCCGTCCTCCTGCCGCGAGGCGCCGCCGCATCGGCAGGTCCCGTTCCATCCCGAGCCGGACGACACCCTGCTCGAGGTGGTCCCGGAGGACGGGACGCGCGTCTACGACGTCAAGGACGTGATTCACCGGGTGCTCGACGGAGGGGACTTCCTCGAGGTGCAGCCTTCCTTCGCGCGCAACGCCGTGGTCGGTTTCGGGCGCATCGGCGGGTACGTCACCGGGATCGTCGCGAACCAGCCGAAGTTCATGGCGGGGGGACTCGACATCGACTCGTCCGACAAAATCGCTCGGTTCATCCGGTTCTGCGACGCGTTCAACATCCCCATCGTCACGTTCGTGGACGTCACCGGGTTCATCCCCGGGGTCAAACAGGAGCACGGCGGAATCATCCGCCACGGGGCGAAGGTCCTGTACGCGTACTCGGAGGCGACGGTGCCGAAGGTGACCGTGATCCTGCGCAAGGCGTATGGCGGCGCGTACGTGGCGATGAACAGCAAGGCCATCGGCGCGGATCTCGTGTACGCGTGGCCGAGCGCCGAGATTGCGGTGATGGGGCCGGAGGGGGCGGCGAACATCATCTACGCCAAGGAGATCGCCCAGAGCCCCGACCCGGAGGCGACGCGCCGGCGGCGCATCGAGGAGTACCGGGAGCGCTTCGCCAATCCGTACGTGGCGGCCGGAGCCGGCATGGTGGACGACGTCATCGACCCGCGCGAGACGCGGATCAAGTTGTACGAGGCGCTCGCGCTGCTCGTGGGCAAGCGGGAGTCCCGCCCCGCGAAAAAGCACGGGAACATCCCGCTGTGAAAGAACCTTTGCCCATCCGGGAGACGGAGTTGGCGGCGTGGTTGCTCGAGGCGCTGCGCATCGACAGCCCGTCCCGCGGCGAGGCGGCACTGTGGCGCCGGTGCGCGCAATTCCTCGAGCAACTGGGCTTCGTGGTGCGGGATGACGGAACCGGCCGGCGCATCGGGGGGTCGTGCGGCAACCTGATTGGGTTTCTGCGCGGGGACCCCCGCCTGTCCGCCGTGGCGCTGTGCGCGCACCTGGACACGGTGCCCGAATGCCAGGGCGCGCAACCGTACGTCGATGCGTACGGCGTTGTGCGAAATCGCCTGAGCCGCCCCCTCGGCGCCGACGACAAGGCCGGGGTGGCGGCCATCCTGTTTGGCCTACGGGCACTCATCGACGGAGCGATGCCGCACGGGGACGTGGTGGTCGTCCTCACCGTCGCGGAGGAGCTCGGCCTCGTCGGTGCCGGGCATCTGGCGGCGGCGGACCTTCCCGCCGAAATGGGCCTGGTGCTCGATGGGGAGGGCCCCATCGGGACGCTGTTTCTCGAAGGCCCGGCCCTCGCCCGCTGGTGCCTGGAACTGCCCGCCGATGCCCGGTCCGCCGACGAGGCCGCGATGCGCCGCTGCTTGATGGCCGTCTCCGCGCGGGCGGATGCCCGAGGGCAGGACGGTACCGCAGCGGTTCGCATCCGGTCGTTTACCCCGGCGCCTGCGGGCGGAGGGATGCGGGTCGAGGGGGAGGTGGCGGCCCCCGACCGGAGGGGCGCCATGCGGGCGCTGGTGTCCGCCTTCGCCCCGCTGCGCCGGGCCGCCAACACCCTCGGGTTTGGTTGGCGTGCGCGCGTGCGCTTTGTCTCCCACGGATACACGGTCCATCCAAACGATCCGGTGTGCCGTCGGGTGACGTCCGCCCTGAGGGCAGCCGGCATCGCGCCCATCCCGGCTGCGCCGGGCGGCGCGAGTGACGCGGACGCGCTGTGCCGGCTCGGCATCCCGGCGGTGAACCTTGGCATCGGGTGCGAGGGGGCGCATGCTCCCGGAGAGCGTATTCGCCTGGCGGACGTGGCGGACGCGGCGCGGGTGGTGGCGGCGTTCGTGGCCGGGACATAAGTCGGCGGACTGGCTGCAGACTATCTCGGAGATGAATCTCGGAGGTGGTCGGATGCAGTCGGTCAAATCCAGAGGCGGGGCCCGCGGGAGCCTTCGGCGGAGTGCCGAGCGGGAGACGCTCTCGGAGCGCGGTTTGGTGTTGGTGGGGGTCGGCGGGATCATCGGTGCGGGGTTCTTTCTCGGTGCGGGCCTGCCCATCCGCACGGCGGGCCCGGCGGTCCTGTTAGCGTTCCTTCTCGGTGCCCTGGTGACGAGTCAGGTGCTCGGCGCTCTGACTTCCATCGCGGTGCACCATCCCGACGCGGGGGCATATCAGTCGTACCCCGCGCTGTATTTAGGGCGGTTCGCCGGATTTCTGCAGGGGTGGACGTACTACATCACCAGCCTGTTGACCATCGCCTCCGAGTCGGTCGCGATGGCGGTCTTCGCGCGGTTGTGGCTCAGGGGAGTGCCGCAGCTGGTGCTGGCCTTTGCGTTCGCGGCCATCATCGTGGCCATCAACGCGGCCGGCGCCAAAAACTTCACGCGCGTGGAGACGTTGATGAGCGCGGTGAAGATCGCGGCCTTAGCGGGGTTCATCGTCTACGCGGGGCTGCTTTTAGCCGGCATGGCGCGCGGGGCGGGCGGTGTCGGCGGGGTGCATCCGTTCGCGCAAGGATTCTGGCCCACCGGGTTCTCCGGTATGATGCAGAGCATGCTGGTGGTGATCTTCGCGTATGCCGGCATCGGCGTGTTCGCCGCCGCGGCGGGGGAGGTGCGGCCGCCCCAGCGGATCGACCGGGCCGCGTGGTGGACGGTGATCCTTTTGGCGGCGCTGTACATCGGGTCCATCGGACTGATGCTGTACCTGATTCCGTGGCGGCAGGTGTCGACCGACAAGAGCCCGTTTGTCGCTGCGCTGGCGGCGAGCGGATCCGGGGGGCTGGCCGCGGTGTTCAACGCCATCATCCTCGTCGCGGCCTTCAGCGTGATGGCGGGCGCGCTGTTTTCGGCCAACGAGGTGTTGTGCAGCCTCGCGGAGGCGGGGGACGCCCCGCGGTCGCTGGCGCGCCGTTCCCAACGAGGCACCCCGTACCGGGCGCTGTGGGTGTCGGCCGCCGGGATCGCCCTGTCTCTGCTGCTGTCGTTGGTGTTGCCCGCCAACCTGTACAACGTGCTGATCAGCGCGTCGAGCTTTTTCACATTCCTGAACTGGTTTCTCATCCTCTGGACGTTCCTGGCCTGGCGCAGGCGGACGGAGGAAGATGAACGGTTCGTGTCCGGACTCGCATGGGGTCAGCCGGTGTCCACCGGCGTGACGATGGCCCTCCTCGTGGTGTTGACCGGGTACGCGCTGTTTCAGCGGGATCAACGGCTCGGCTTTTACGCCGCCGTCGCCGTTGCGGCGGTGTTGACGGCGGTGTACGCCGCGGTCCTTCGACGGCGGGGAGGGACGCAAACCCCTTAGCGCGGACGCGGCCGGGAGGGAGGCGCCTATGGACGAATCGTTGCGCGAAGAGGTGTTGGACAGACACAGGGTGTTCAGCGGGCGGATGATTTCTCTGGAGACCTGGCGGGTCCGGTTGCCGGACGGCCGCGAGGCAGGCCGCGAGGTCGTCCTGCACCCGGGGGCGGTCGCCATCCTGGCGGAGGCGGAGCCGGGGGTTGTGCTGTGCGTCGAGCAGTTCCGCACCGCCACCGGTGAAACGCTGCTCGAGATCCCGGCCGGCAAATTGGAGCCGGGGGAGGAACCGGGGTCCTGCGCGAAGCGCGAGTTGGCGGAGGAGACCGGTTGCACCGCCTCGCACTGGGAGCCCGTCGCATCCTTTTTCACCAGTCCGGGGTTCGCCGATGAGCAGGTGCACCTGTTCTACGCCACCCAACTGACGCGCGGAGCCGCGCATCCGGATGCGGACGAGTTTGTCCGGGTCCGCCCGGTCACGCGGGCGGAGGCCGAGGCGTGGGTGCGCGCGGGCCGGGTCCGGGACGCCAAGACGCTGGTCGCTTTTCTGTGGTGGCTGGCACGGGATGGCGGGGATCGGTGAAGACCCAGTACTGGGATTTTCATATCCACATCGGACGCGCCCAGGGCCGGCCCGTGA
Organism: Alicyclobacillus sp.; assembly: GCF_023511815.1. GTDB lineage: Bacteria > Bacillota > Bacilli > Alicyclobacillales > Alicyclobacillaceae > Alicyclobacillus_H. The sequence goes on along the minus strand of NZ_JAIMAV010000006.1, from coordinate 28,304 downwards.
AGATGGCGGCGGCGCCCTCGTTGACACTCGATCACGTCGTCGCTCACGCCAGAAGGCGCAAGGGATTGAATGGGATCACCGTGATCGACGCGGTGTGCACCCCGGTGCTCGCTGAACTGGAGGAGCGAGTGCGTGACGGGCGCCTGCAACGGCTGCCGGGCGGCGGCCTGGTGTCGGAGGAGGGATTGGTGATCCTGCTCGGCGCGGAGGTGGAGGTGGCGGGCCCGCACGGCGGGGCCGCGCACTTCGGCGCGTGGTTCGGCCACCTGGAGGCGGCCCGCGATTTTCACGACTGGCTCGCCACGGTGCAGACGAACCCCGCCCTGTCCTCGCAGCGGGCCCGGGTGGACGCGGGGCGGTTGCAGGCCGAGGTGCTGGCGCGGGAGGGCCTGTTCGTGGTCCATCACGCCTTCACGCCGCACAAGGGGATGTACGGGAACTGCGTCGCGCACATGGACGAGATGGTCGATCCCGCGGGCGTAGCGGCGCTCGAACTGGGGTTGTCGGCGGACACGGACATGGCGGACTGCCTGAGCGAACTCCGGGACATCTCGTTCATCACCAATTCGGACGCGCATTCGGTGCAGAAGATCGCGCGTGAGTACAACGTCCTTCGCGTGGCCGACGCCTCCTTCACGGAGGTGGCTCAGGCGCTCGCCCGGGAGTCGGGCCGCGCCGTGGTGGCGAACCACGGGTTGCATCCGGCGCTCGGCAAGTACCACCGCACCGCCTGCGCGGCGTGCGGCCGGCCGTGGCCGGACGGACAGACGGTGTGCCCGTGCGGCGGAAAACGCCGGACGCAGGGTGTGTACGACCGGCTGCTCGCCGTGCGGGACCAGGAACACCCCGTGCACCCGCCGCATCGCCCCCCGTACGTCCATCAGATTCCGTTGGAGTTCGTGCCGGGGCTCGGTCCGAAATCCCTCGAACGGCTGTTCTCGGCGTTCGGCACCGAGATGGCCATCCTGCACGAGGCGTCGGTCGATGACCTGGCGGAGGTGGTCGGGCGGACGCTGGCGGACCGAATCGACGAGGCGCGGACGGGGCGGCTTCGGATTCAGACGGGTGGCGGCGGCGTGTACGGAAAGGTGTTGACCTGAGGGCATGTTCCGGGCGCGGGCCGCATACGGATGGGGATAGGTTGGACAGGGAGGTGTAACCGGCCGATGACCCCCACGGCGGCAGCGATCCCGTGGATGGCGCGTTTTGCCGCGGGTTGGCAGTGGTTTTTGGCGCGCGGCCGCGCGTTCTCGCGGGCGTGGATGTTCACATTGGCGGTGATCCTGTGCGGACTGGCGTTCGGCGGCGTGACGGCCGGGCAGTTGAATGCGCAGGACGCCGCGGTTCTGGCGCGGTCCGTGCAGGAATTGCTGACGGCAATCTCGGCGCACCAATTGGCGCCCTCGCACGTCCTGTGGTGGCAGCGCGTGATTGGAGACGCGCAGCTCTTGGCGCTGCTGTGGCTGTTCGGTGTGTCCGTGATCGGATTGCCCTTCATTCTCATTGCGCTGTTTTTGCGCGCCTTCGGCGTCGGTTTCACCGTTGGATTCACGGTGCTTCAGTTCGGCTGGCGGGGGCTGGTGGTCGCCGGCCTGGCGGTCTTTTTACACCAGCTTTTGTCGCTGACGGCGCTGATGGCCGCCGGGATCGCGGCCATGCGATTTTCCACAAACATCCTTCAGGGAACCCGGGCCCGGCCGAACCTGCCGGCCGCGCTGGCACGGTACACCGCGTGGTTCGCGGTGTGCCTGTGCGGCATCCTGGCGGGCGCGTTCGTCCAAGCGTACATCGCGCCGCCGCTGTTGACCGCGGCGTTCGCGGGATAGAACGGGCGGGGATGATGATGGAGGGAAGACGGTGAGGCGGTTCACCCACCGCAACGAATCGTTTGTGTGCGGCCACTGCAAAACCCAGGTGCATGCCGCCGCGCGCACATGCCGGAACCACTGCCCCCACTGCCTGTACTCGCGCCATCTGGACGTGTTTCCGGGGGACCGGGCGGCGAACTGCGGCGGCCTGATGGCGCCCGTGCGCGTGACGTATCACAGCCGGAAGGGATACCAGATTGTCCATCGATGCGAACGCTGCGGACATGAGGCGGTGAACATCGCGCTGCTGGACGATCCGGTGCAACCGGACTCCCTGGACGCGCTGCTGGCCATCATGCGCATGGGAGGATAGGAGAGGGTGCCCTTGAAACGCTTGGTGCGAGGTCTCGGTTGGATGGTGAGCGCCGTGGTCATCGCGCTGTGGGTGCATGTCCTGCTGAATACGGGAAGTCGTCTGCCCGATCGCCTCGGAGAGGCCGCCCATACGGCGGGGCCGCCGGGTGCCGTCCTTTCCGCGGCCGGGTTGGCCCGGCAGGTCGTCGAACTGTGGCAGGACGGGGGACTGCACTGACACGCCGGGCAGGACTTTGGCTCACGATGTGGAATAGGAAAACGAACGCAGGTGAGTCAAAGGAGATTTGAATCGATGAACGAATGGATTCCCCGGTTTGCGGACTACCTGGCGGTGGAAAAGGGGCTATCCGCCAACACGCGCGAATCGTATCAGCGGGATCTCAGGGCGTTCTGCCAGTATCTGCGGGAGACCTGGCAGATTACGCCGGACGGGGCCCGTCAACCGCACATCGCGGGATATCTGGCGCACCTTCGGGCCAAGGGGCGCGCGTCCACGACCGTGTCTCGGAACCTGGCGAGCCTCCGCTCGTTTTATCACTTTCTGTTGCGCGAGGGTCTGGTCGCGACCGATCCCACCCAGCACATCGACTCGCCGAAGGTGGAGAAGCGGCTGCCGAAAGTGCTGACCGTCCCGGAGGTGGAGCGCCTGCTCGAAGCCCCGGATGTGCGCACGCCGAGCGGCGCGCGGGACAAGGCCATGCTCGAGTTGCTGTACGCGACGGGGATTCGCGTCAGTGAGCTGGTGTCCATCCGGGTGTCGGATGTGAATCTGAGCGCCGGATTCATTCGTTGCATCGGGAAGGGTTCCAAGGAGCGCATCATTCCCGTCGGCGATATCGCCCGCCGGGCCCTTCTGCACTATCTGCGCTTCGGCCGCGCCCAACTGCTCAAGGACACGGATCCGCCGGAGCTGTTTTTGAATCACCATGGCCAGCAGATGTCCCGGCAAGGATTCTGGAAATTGTTGAAGAAGTACTCGCGGTCGGCGAACATCGTCAAGGACATCACGCCGCACACCCTGCGCCATTCGTTCGCGACCCACCTCCTCGAACGCGGTGCGGATCTGCGGGCGGTGCAGGAGATGCTCGGCCACGCGGACATTTCGACAACACAAATCTACACGCACGTCACGCGGACGCGGATGAAGGAAGTTTACCTGAGCGCCCATCCACGGGTGAAGTGAGACCGCCCTTTGGGACGGGCGTGGACAAACGTGACGCGATGCATCATGAGACGGTCCTGCATCGGAGATCCTGGAGAACAGTTGGTCAAGGGCGCTTGAGGCGCCCTCGTTTGCGTCAAAGGAGGGGACGCGGTGGGAAAGCGTCGGTGGATCTGGATCGTGTTGGACAGTGTGGGCATCGGCGCGGCGCCGGACGCGGCGCAGTACGGTCCGGGAGACGCCCAGAGCCACACGCTGCGCCACATCGCCGAGGCCGTCGGAGGACTGAAGGCGCCGCACCTGGCGAGTCTGGGCCTGGGATGCATCTCGGCCATCCCGGGGGTCGCCTGCGACCGGCCCATGGGGGCGTACGGTCGGATGCGCGAGCGGTCCTGGGGCAAGGACACGACCAACGGGCACTGGGAATTTGTCGGCGTGGTCCTGGACAAGCCGCTCCCGGTGTATCCGAACGGGTTTCCACCCGAGGTCATGGAGCCGTTTGAGCGGTACGTGGGCAAACCCGCGCTGTGCAACCGTCCCGCGTCGGGGACGGAGGTCATCCAGGCGTTCGGACCGGAGCACGAACGGACGGGACGGCCCATCGTGTACACCTCCGCGGACAGCGTGTTTCAGGTGGCCGCCCACGAGGACGTGGTCCCGGTCGAAGTGCTGTACGACTGGTGCCGGTTCGCCCGCTCCATTTTGACCGGGCCGCACGCCGTCGGCCGGGTGATCGCCCGCCCGTTCACCGGCCGCCCCGGACACTATCAGCGCACGCATCGCCGCAAGGACTTCTCGTTGACGTTCGGGGAGACGGTGCTCAACCGCATCGCGGACAAGGGGTATCCTGTCGCCGGGATTGGGAAGATCGCCGATATCTACGGGGGATCGGGCATCACCGAAGCGGTGCACACCGAGAACAACATGGACGGCGTCGACAGGCTGTTGGCACAGCTGAAACGGCAGGACGAGGGCGTGGTGTACGTCAACCTGGTGGATTTCGACATGCTCTACGGGCATCGCAACGATCCCATCGGATTCGCCCGCGCCGTCGAGGCGTTCGATGCCCGGATGCCGGAGATCCTATCCATGGTGGGCCCGGGGGAGATCCTGTGCATCGTGGCCGACCACGGTTGCGATCCGACCACGGAAGGCACCGACCACACCCGCGAATGGGTGCCGTGGCTGATGTGGACGCCCGGGATGCGCCATGGCGTCCACCTGGGAGACCGGGACACCTTTGCCGATGTCGGCGCGACGCTGGCCGAGTATTTCGAGGTGGCGCCGCCCTCCGTCGGTCGAAGCGCCCTGGCCGAGGTGCGAAGCGCGGTGGAGGACGGCGCGGGGTGGTGAAACCCGCCAGCATGGCCGCTTCCCCGGGGAGGAATCCTGTGACCGGGGGAGGGATGACACATGCCGAAGGGTGTCCGTTGCCTGGTCGAGGAGTGTGTCTTCAACGAGCGCCACGACTGTGTGGCCGACGAGATTGAGGTTCGTTCCAACGGGAATGACATCGTCGGAACCTCGAAGGGGACGGAATGCGGGACCTTCCGATACCGGGACTTTGACGACGGCTACGCGGCGGAACACGAGGTGCACGTCTAGGCCCACGGATTGGAATGGAATATCCTCCCGCACGCAGCGACCCATCCATCGAGAACGGGGCGGAAGCCAAAGGCTTCCGCCTCTTTGGATTTGCGCCCTGACCCAGCCGATGGCGCGGCCGGCAGCCGCTCGCCCCTCGCCCGGCGGTCCGGCCTGATAGAATCGCCAAGCCGCGCGCACACTAGCGGCAGGAGGGCCGGACGGTGCCGGCCATCAGGGAAAGGGGTTGATGGGGGATGGGAGTTCCAAACAGACGCAGATGGACGGCGGCCGGGGTGATGGCCATCCTGTTGGCCACGGCGCCGGGCGCCCCGGGCGTCCTGGCCGCGGTTCACGCACCCGGCGCGGCGGGCAAGGACAGCGCCGTGGTTTCCGCGGGTGCGTCCGCGGCCAGGGCCGCGACGGTGGACATCCGTCCGGTGCGTGAGGAGGCGGAAGACAATCTCGAGACGGACCTGGCGCACGAGTCGCGCGCGGCCGTCGTCATGGACTATGCGACCGGGCGGGTCCTGTTCGAGAAAGACGCGCACGAAAAGCTGCCGATGGCGAGCATCACGAAGGTGATGACGTTGCTGTTGGTCGCCGAGGCGATTGACGGCGGCCGATTGCGGTTCTCCGATCGGGTGAAGGCCAGTGAGTACGCCGCGAGCATGGGGGGATCGCAGATCTTCCTCGAACCGGGTGAAACCATGACGGTGGAGGACCTGATCAAAGGCATCGCCGTCGCGTCCGCCAACGACGCCTGCGTCGCCCTGGCGGAACACCTCTCCGGCAGCGAGGAAAACTTTGTCCGCCAGATGAATCGCCGAGCGCACGAATTGGGAATGGACGATACGCATTTCGTCAATTGCAACGGCCTGCCGGAGCCGGACCACTACAGCTCGGCCCACGATATCGCCATCATGTCCCGGGAGCTCTTGAAACACGAATGGATCACCAAGTACACGTCCGTGTACAGCGACTATCTGCGAAAGGATACCGAACACCCGTTCTGGCTGGTCAACACCAATAAATTGGTGCGGTTCTACCCCGGGGTCGACGGGCTGAAGACCGGGTACACGGCGGAGGCGAAATACTGCCTGTCGGCCACGGCCAAGAAGGACGGATTTCGGGTGATCGCGGTGGTGATGGGCGCGCCCAAGCCCTCGGTCCGAAATCGGGAGGTCAGCGAACTGCTGAACTGGACCTTCAGCCACTACACCTCCAAGGTGTTGTACAAAGCCGGTCAGACGGTCGGGACCGTGCACGTGCTGCACGGGGTGCCGGACACCATTCCGGTGGTCACCGGAGACACGGTGGGCGTGATCCACAAACGAGCCGAGCACCCTCAGTTCCAGACCCAGATCCAACTGTCGGAGCTCGGGGCGCCGGTGAAACCGGGCCAGGTGGTGGGGGAGTTGAAGGTCCTGGACGGGGAGGACGTGGTCGCCTCCTGCCGTCTCCTCGCGGGACAGGGCGCTCGGCGAGCCGGCCTGTTGGACACCGTCGGCCGGACGTTGAGGGGCCTGGTGACCTTCGGCCACTGACCGCTGTTGTGGGAGCAAACGAGGGCGGAGTAAAGGGGGCGAGAGACGTTTTCTCGCCCCTTTTGTCATCGGTCCGGACGCAGAGGGGGCATGCCCTGACGCAACTGCGCCGCCAATTGCAGAGCGGCATCCCGAGCGCGCGGTTCATCCCCGAGTGCCGCGTACGCCCGGCGGATGAGGCCGAGTAACTGCACCTTTTGCGGCAGATCCGCGTCGGCCTCCCAGCCGGCGAGCGCCTGTTCCGCCACCTGCCGCGCCTCCTGCGGCCGATTCAGCGCCAGGCAGGCTTCGGCGATGATAGCCCGCGCATTCAGCTGCAGGTCCTTGGTGTACCGGTCCAATGCCAGGGCGGTGCGGGCGTCCTCATCCGCGCCGATGGCGTCCCCCGCCATCAACCGGCAGAGGGCCCGCTCGCTGTATGCATTGGCGAGTCGGATGCTGTCCCGCTGCAACTCCCGGTGTTCGACCAGCCGGTTCAGGTATTCGAGGGCGCCGGACAGGTCCCCTGCCAATCGCAGATTGACCGCGAGATTGACCAGACACTGATTGTACCCGCGTTGATTACGGGTGACGGTGTAAAGCGCCATCGCCTCTTCCAGCGCCAGGCGCGCATCGTCATGCCGTCCCGTCTCCATCAGGACGTTTCCCATGGTGTGCCGAATGGTCGCCAAATCCAGAGTCAGTCCCCGCGCCTTTGCGAGCCTCGCCGCAACCTCCAGGTTTTCCAGTGCCGCCCGGTGGTCCCCCAACAGGTACTGGGTTCTCCCCAGATTGGCGCGGATCTTCACCTCCAGCGGCATGTCGAGATCGGTGTGCCGTGCGAGGAGTTCCACGGCGCGCTGCCAGTACATGCGGGACATCCTCAGCCGGTTCTGCCTTCGGAACAGGTGCCCCAGCGAATAGTAGGCGTGCACCGCGCCGGGGACATCCTCCTTCTCGAGGGAGGCGCGCACCACCTGTTCATACGCTTCGCATGCCTCATCCCATCGCTCCAGTGCCTCGCAGCACTCCGCCACTTCCCGGAACAACACCTCTTCCCGGATGAAATGCTGCGGATGCGCCATCACCTCCTGCAGCAACGGCAAGGCCGCCTCGTAGTGCTTCATCTCCAGCAGGGTGCGCGCGCGCCGGTAGGTCTGCGCCAGGTCGGAGTGCTGGACGAAATCGTCCTCGAAATACGAGGGATGCACACCCAACCGGCGCGCCAGTTCTTCCAACAGTTGCGGCGAGGGGGCGACGCGGTCGGACTCAATCTGGCTGATCATGCTGGAGGTGACCAGTCCGGCGCAGAGCTCCTGTTGCGTCATGCGGCGCTCCTTGCGCAGCGCCTTCAGTTTTTGACCGAGTGAAGTCATCGCCAACCCTCCAGCGGACGGTGCACGTGGGGTGTGAAACCGTCCTCATTCTACGTGCATTCTACTATACGTGCGGGATTGCGGAAACTGCGCGAGTTGTCGAATCTCGTAGGAATGTCACTAGTTTTGTCGGCGAGCAGGATTTTTCAATCCAACGCGGGAAACTTCTAGCGTACAGTTCTGGCTGCCGGTCGCCACGAAAGGAGCGTTTTCTGGTGAGCATGGAGACAACCCTGCAGGACGGGATTGTGGTGGTCCGCCTGGGTGGAGAGCTGGACCACCACGCCGTGGAGTCCATTCGCAATCAGATTGAGGCGGCGCTGGAGGAGGCGCATTACCGAGGATTGGTTCTGTCCTTCCGCGGCATCGAGTTCATGGACAGCTCCGGACTGGGCCTGATTCTTGGCCGGTACCGCACGCTTTCGCAGCGCGGCGGGCGCATGGCCCTGTGCGAGATTGCACCGCCGCTGCGCAGGATCTTCGAGATGTCCGGCCTGTTCAAGATCCTGCCCGTGTACGACAGTGAAGAAGGCGCCCTCCGCGCCCTGAAGGAGGCGTGATCCTGACATGGACAAACCACTTGGCCACGCGGTGCTGCAGAAAAACTACATGCGTCTGCAGTTTCCCAGCCGGTCGGAGAACGAGTCCCTGGCCCGGGTCGCGGTCGCGGCGTTTGTGGCCGAACTGGATCCCACCCTCGAACAGCTCACGGAGCTCAAGACCGCGGTCTCCGAGGCGGTGACCAACGCCATCATCCACGGGTACGAGGACGCGGTGGGCGAGGTCCGCATCGCGTGCGCCATTCACGGTGGTTCCGTGGAGGTCATCGTGGAAGACGACGGGGTCGGCATCGAGGACGTGGAGCTCGCCCGGCAACCGCTGTACACCTCCCGCCCGGACCTGGAACGCTCCGGCATGGGGATCACCATCATGGAGAACTTTGTCGACGAACTGGTCATCGATTCCGCCCCAGGCCGCGGCACCCGGGTTCGGATGCGCAAGATCATCCATCGCGATCCCGAATGTCAGTGAATGGAGCGGCGAGCAATGGACTATGCGAAGGGATTGGATGACCGGGGGCACAAGCTCAGCGACGAGGAGATCCGGGATCGCATCGCCCGCAGCCAGGCGGGCGACAGCGCCGCCAGGGACGAGCTGGTTCTGAACAACCAGCGGTTGGTCTGGGCGGTCGTGCAACGGTTTCTCGGCCGCGGGTACGAGGCGGACGACCTGTTTCAGATTGGCTGCATCGGGTTGCTCAAGGCGATCGACAAGTTCGATCTGTCGTACGACGTGAAGTTCTCCACCTACGCGGTCCCGATGATCATCGGCGAGATCCAGCGCTTTCTGCGCGACGACAGCACCGTCAAGGTCAGCCGCAGTCTCAAGGAGACGGCCAAACAGATCCGCCGGGTTCGCGACGAGTTGGCCAAACGCCTCGGCAGGCAACCGCACATCACCGAGATCGCGGCGGAGTTGGGCATTGAACCGTCCGAGGTGGTGTTCGCCCAGGAGGCCCTCCGAACCCCCGCCTCCATCCACGAGACGGTGTATGAGAACGATGGCGATCCCATTTACCTCATGGATCAGATCGCCGATGAGGAGCAGGGACAGTGGTTCGACAAGATCGCCCTCCACGAGGTCCTGGCCAAGCTGCCGGAACGAGAGCGCCTGATTGTTTACCTTCGCTTCTTCAAGGATAAAACCCAGGCGGACGTCGCGCGCGTGCTGGGGATCTCGCAGGTGCAGGTCTCGCGGCTGGAGAAGCGCATCCTGGCCGCCATTCGAAATCAACTCTCGTGAATCACACAGGCGTACACGCAGATCGGGCCGCCCGCAACGGGCGGCCCGCTTTGATTGCGGCGAGTACACACGGCGGAGCGGGGAACACTAAGGACGATCTTCGACGCGAGGGAGGTGGGAACAGTGGCCGTCAGGTCCAAAGGGCGTCACGTCAGTTACCAGCAGATTGTGGACAAGCACACCCCGCAGCGGCCCATCGTTCGCAACACCATCCGGGCGTTTTTCGTGGGCGGCGCCATCTGCGTGATCGGCCAGGTGGTTCAGACGCTGTTCGTGCGCTTTGCCGGCTTCAGCCCGCAGGAGGCCTCCAATCCGACCGTCGCGGTGATGATCCTGTTGTCCGTCATCGCCACGGCGCTCGGCGTGTACGACAAATTCGCGCAGTGGGCGGGCGCCGGTTCCGCGGTCCCGGTGACCGGGTTCGCCAACACCATGGCCTCGGCCGCCATCGAACACCGGACGGAGGGGTGGGTCCCGGGCGTGGGCGGAAACATGTTCAAGCTCGCCGGACCGGTGATTGTGTACGGGGTGGTGGCCGCCTTTTTTGTCTCTCTCGTGCGATACCTCGTCATGCATCTGTGACCGCCGGACCACGGAAAGGAGGAGAGGCGATGCCCAAGATCGGAGTGCAGACGTGGCTGTTCCCGAGTGAACCGCGAATTGAAGAGACGGCGACGGTCGCCGGAAAACTGGAAGGGGAAGGCCCGCTCGGAAACCGCTTCGACGTCCGCAAGGAGGACGACTGGTGCGGGGCGGACACATGGGAACACGCCGAACAGAGCCTGTTCCGGGAGGCGGTCCAGATTGTCCTGCAAAAATCCGGCGTCACCCCCCAGGACATCGACCTGTTCTTCGGTGCGGACCTGAACGCCCAGGTCACGTCATTTCACTTCGGCACCCGCGAGTTCGACATCCCGAAGATCGGCGTCTACAGCGCGTGCGCCTCTTCGACCGCGGCTCTCGCGCTGGCCGCCATGGCGGTGGACGCGGGATTCGCGCAGCGCGTTCTGGCGGGCACATCCAGCCACACCTCCACCGCAGAGCGGCAGTTTCGCTTCCCAACCGAATACGGCGCACAAAAACCGCCCACCGCACAGCGGACGGTGACCGGTGCCGGGGTCGGGCTCGTCGGGCGCCAGGGCCGCGTCGCCATCACCGCGGCGACCGTCGGGCGGGTGGTCGACTACGGGATCAAAAGCCCGTGGGAGTACGGCGCCGCGATGGCCCCCGCGGCGGCGGCGACCATCCTCGCGCACCTGCGCGACACGGGGCGAAAGATTCATGAGTTTGACGCCATCGCCACCGGGGATCTGGGCCGGGTTGGACTGAACATCCTGCGGGATCTGTTGGAGCAGCGCGGGGTCGATCCCGGTGACCGGTTGATGGACTGCGGCGTGCTGATTTACGCGCCGGACCAGCCCGAGGTGTTTTCCGGCGGAAGTGGCGCGGCCTGCAGCAGCCTGGTCCTGTTCGGCCACTTTGTCAAACGTTTGCTCGAAGGCGAGTGGCGTCGGATCCTGGTGTCCGCGACCGGCGCGCTGCTGTCGACGGTCAGCCAGCAACAGCAGGACACCATTCCGGCGGTCAGCCACGCCGTGGTACTCGAGAGAAAGGACGGATGACGATGGCAGGGGGTTGGATGACGTTCGTGTGGGCCTTTGTCGTCGGCGGGATCATCTGTGCCATCGGGCAGGTGATCATGGACGTGTCGAAGTTGTCTCCCGGGCACGTGATGGTGATTCTCGTCGTCGCGGGGGCGATTCTCGACGGGCTTGGGCTGTACGACCCGCTGATCCGCTTCGCCGGCGCCGGCGCCACGGTGCCGATCACCAGCTTCGGCAATTCCTTGGTGCACGGCGCCCTGGCGGAGGCCGAACGGCACGGACTCATCGGAATCATCACCGGCATCTTTGAGGTGACCAGCGCCGGGGTCTCGGCCGCCATTGTGTTCGCCTTCCTGGCGTCCGTCTTCGCGCGGCCGAAGGGCTGACGGGTAGAGGGGCTGGGGGACCGATGGGGCAGGAGGAACGGCGACGGGTGATTGTGGTCACCGACGGGGATGATCTGGCGCGCAGAGCGCTGAAGATGGCGGCCCGCCAGCTCCGCGCGCGCGTGATCTCCCGGTCCGCCGGGAATCCCACCCCCCTGTCCGGCGAGGAACTCGTGCGCTGGGTGGGGCGGGCCCGGTATGACCCGGTGATCGTCATGTTCGACGACAACGGGTACGGTGGCCGCGGCGACGGGGAGCGCGCGATGGCCGCGTTGGTGCGTCACCCATCCATCGAGGTGATGGGCGCGCTCGCGGTGGCGTCGAACACCGCCTGGGCCGAGGGCGTTCGCGTGGACTTCTCGGTGGACTGCATGCGGCGGCGGGTGGCGGGGGCGGTGGATAAAGACGGTTATCCCACCGGCGAGGACACGCTGTACGGGGACACCGTGGGCTCGGTGCGGAAACTGGGGATTGACCTGGTGGTCGGCATTGGGGACATCGGCAAAATGGGAGGGCGGGACGCGCCGGAGCGCGCCTCCCCTGTCACCACCGAGGCGCTGCGGTTGCTGATGGCCGAGCATCGGCGGCGGGCGGCCGCCCTGACCAACGCCGCGGGGCGCGCATAACCTGGACCGGGGACGCTGTCTCCAGAAACGCGCCAGAGGTGATGGGGGTGCTCCAGTTGCTCTTTTGGCTTCCGCGCCTGTTTCGTTACATGGGTTGGGTGCAGATGTTGATTGGGTTTGTCCGGCCCTGGCTGCCGCGGTTGGGCCACCTGTGGCCCGGTCGCGCACCCGCGCCTTCACCCGCCAGGTAGGGCTGCGCCGGGCCTTCGACCGGCCGCCCCTCGCCCCCCGCCGTCTCGTCAGGTATACTGGGTTCGGACCGCATGAGCGGTATCATGCGCGGGAAGGTCGTCGGCATGGTGTATCCGGATGAACTCCTGTATGAGACCGCCGGCGTGGTGCATTCCTGCATCCAGGTACGCCAACGCGGATCGGTTCGTTATCTGCGGTTTGGCGCATCCGGCGGGTGGCAGGGGGCGATTCGGTGTGTCGCGGGGGCCCGCCCTGTGTTCGCGTATCAGCGCGCCTTCGCGGCTCTGGTGGAGAGCCGCCCCGAACTGGGGCGCTTCCTCGCTCTCGGCGTCGGCACCGGGACGGCGTTGCGCACCGTCCTTCAGATCCACCCGACCTGTGCGCCGGAGGGTGTGGACATTGACCAGACCGTCATCGAGCTGGCCCTCCAATACTTCGACGCACCGGAGCCCGGACGGGCCCAGTACTACGTGCATGACGCGGTGCTGTTTTGCGATCACGCCGCCACCCCGTACGACCTGGTGTTCGTCGATGTGTACCGGGCCCGCTCGCTCGATGCGCGCATCCTGTCCGAGGCCTTCGTGGAGCGGCTGAGGCGGATCACGGTTCCCGGCGGGGCGGTGGTGTGCAACATCATTGACCGGATGCCCGCCACGGGAGCGCTCGCGGAGTTTGCGCGCGCGGCCAGGGAGCGGTTTGGCCACGTCTGGGTGTTGCCGGTGGGCTCCGTGCCATCCTTCCTCGACCAGAACCTGCTCTGGGTGATGTCGGACCGGTCGGAGGACGGTGTTCGTTGGCGTGAACGGATGCGAACGAGCCATTGGGTCGCCCCCTGGGAACGCGTGATCTGGCCCATGCGGATTCGGAGCGCGGACCGTGTGCTATAATGAGAGGCAAACACGGCGGATTGCGCCTGAGCCGGGCAGCCGTTCGCCAAAGGAGCGGGCCGATTGCTGCAGAATATCATCAGCCCTTCTTTCATATTTCAATTTTTGGCTGTGGTGATCAGTTTAACCGTGCATGAATTCGCCCACGCCCTCACCGCCGACCGTATGGGAGACCCGACGGCGCGCGTGGCGGGACGGGTCACCCTCAATCCCGTGGCCCATCTGGAGCCGCTCGGATTGATCATGATTCTGTTCGCACCCATCGGATGGGCGAAACCGGTTCCCGTCAATGGAGCGAACTTTCGGCATCCCCGCCGGGCCATGCTGCTGGTGGCGGCGGCGGGACCGGTATCGAATCTGATCCTCGCGGCGGTCTGCGGCGGCCTGATGCACGTCGTCCCGCGCCCGATGGTCGACGAGATCAGCTGGAACGACTTTTTGACGCAATTGCTGTGGTGGGGATTCATCGTCAACGTATCGCTGTTCGTCTTCAACCTCATCCCCATTCCGCCGTTGGACGGTTCGCGCATCGTCGCCAGCCTGTTGCCGCCCCGGTTGGAATACCGTTACAGCCGATTGGAACTGTACGGGCCGTTCATCCTGTTTCTCCTGGTGCTCATTCCGCCCCTGCGCAACCAGGTGTTCCTGCCGCTGTTCTCGACGGCCTTGAATTGGGTGGCGTCCTGGTTGGCGCTGGCACCCTGGATGGTTTGACGCGGAGGGGTTCGTGTGGCGCTGGAAGTGGTTCTCGAATCGTTCACCGGACCGCTGGACCTCTTGCTTCATCTGATTCAGACCCAGGAGATCAACATCCACGACATCCCCATCGCCACCATCACGGATCAATACTTGGCCTATCTGCAGACGATGGAAGAGCTGTCCCTCGAGATTGCCAGTGAGTTCCTGGTGATGGCGGCGACTCTGTTGGCCATCAAGAGCCGGATGTTGCTGCCCCGCACGCCGCGGCCGGACCAGCCCGACGAGGAGTCGGAGGCGGACCCGCGCGAAGAGCTGGTGCGCCAACTGGTGGAGTACCAGCGGTGCAAGTGGGCGGCCGAACACCTGAAGGAACGCCATCTCCTGCAGAGCCAGGTGTACGCGCGGCCCCCCATGGATCTGGCCGAATTCGCCCCTCAGGAGCCCGCGCCGTTGACCGGCGTGAACCTCTGGCAACTGGTGGACGCGTATCGACGGTTGGTGCAGCGCATTCCGCCGGAGCGTCAGGTGGCCACCATCGACGGACCCGTGATCTCGGTGGAGGCGGAGATGGAGCGTCTGCTGGAGAAGTTGCGCGCCTATCGGCGCTTGACGTTTTTTGATCTCTTTGGCCGCACACCGACCCGGCGGCATTTGGTGGCTGCGTTTCTCGCATTGCTCGAGCTGGTCAAGTCGGGAATGGTTCGGTGTTCGCAGCCGGAGCCGCTCGGGGACATCGTACTCGCCTTACAGGAAGGAGACGAGGCATGATCCTGCCCATGTTGGGGGCCCTGGAGGCCGTGCTGTTTGCGGCCGGCAGCGAGGGACTGACGGACGAGGAGCTGGCCGACATCCTGCAGCTGCCGGTGCACGAATGCCGGTCCTTGTGCCGGGCGCTGCAGGCGGCGTACGATGAGCGCGGCAGCGGCCTGCAGGTGATGGAGCTGGGTCAGACGTGGCAGCTGGTGACCCGCCCGGAGCACGCCGTGTACCTGCGCCGGATGGCGGCGACGCCGATGTCGACCCACCTCAGCCCGGCGGCCTTGGAGGTCCTGGCCATCGTGGCGTATCGTCAACCGATCTCGCGCCTCGAGATTGACCACGTGCGCGGGGTGCAATCCGACCGCGCGATTCAGACCCTGGTCCACCGGCGCCTGATTGCGGAGGTGGGCCGCCAGGATGCGCCCGGGCGCCCGATTCTGTACGGGACGACGCAGACGTTCCTGCAGACCTTCGGATTGCGAAGCCTGGAGGACCTGCCGCCGCTGCCGGAGGAGTCGGGGGAGGAGACGGCGCTGTCCTTGTTTCAGAAGCCGCCCGCATGGCCCAGGGATTGATCTCAAGCCGCACGTCCCGCGAGGCATGGGTTGCCTGCGGCGCGGACCGGCCGCACGCACAGACCGCAGCCCGAATCCTCGAATACCCGGAGATGGACAGGGTATGCTAGAACCGTTCCAGGAAAAAGGTGGGGCGGTTTTGTTGATTCTATGGGCTGTCATTGTCATCGCGGCGGTCGTGGCGCTGGCGGTCATCGGTCTGTGGCAGCCCGTCCGCGTCACGGTCGAGTGGACCCAGCAGCGGGGCGACACCGACGCCGTCCTCAAGATCAGCACGCTGTTCGGACTGATTCGGTACGAGCGCACCCTGGTTGCGGTGGACACGCCGCAGACGGATGACGGCCCCGCGGTGCGTTTTCGCCACCGGCGCCCCGCGGTGGATGGCGGTTCGCACGAGTCCACCTTTCTGACCCGCGGCGAGGTGGAGCACATCGTGCGCAACTGGCATCGCTGGAGCCGTGTGCTTCAGAGCATCCTGCGCCAGGTGACCTACGTGTTGCACCAAACCCACGTCGAGGAGCTGACTTGGCGCATGCGGATCGGCGCGGGCGACGCCCCTGCAACCGGGGTGGCCTGCGGCGCCGCGTGGGCGGCGGCGGGGACGCTCGTCGGCTGGTTCTCGGCGCACGTCCGAATGCAGACTCGGGCTGACCTTCGCATTGAACCCGATTTCCAGAATCGGGACTTCGCGTCCCACCTGCGCTGCATACTGTGGGTGCGGGCCGGTTATGCTATCGTGGGCGGCATCGGTGTGGTCCGGGCATGGAGGAGGAGGCGAGCGCATGGAACACCCCATTCAGGGCCTGATGAAGACGGCCATGGAGAACATTCGCGGGATGGTCGACGTCAACACCATCATCGGCGATCCGGTTGAGACGCCGGATGGAACGGTGATCCTGCCGGTCAGCAGGGTGGGCTTCGGTTTCGCGGCGGGTGGAAGTGAGTTCCAGGCGGACACGGACGGAAAGTCCGGTGGTGGCGGTGGAAACGGGTTTCCGTTCGGCGGCGGTTCCGGGGGCGGTGTGTCCATCAACCCCATCGGATTCCTCATCGTGAGCAAAACCGGCGGGGTGCGCCTGCTGTCGGCCGATCATCAGAACCAGCTGTACGACCGCCTGATTGACATGGCCCCCGTGGTGGTGGAAAAGATCCAGGGGCTGCTCAAAGGGGACGGAGGGAAAGAACGCCCGTCCGGAACTCCGCCAGCTGAAAAGCCGATGTGACCCGGCGGCCGGCAACACCGGCCGCCTTTTTGATGCCCGTCACGGTTGTCCTATCCCGGGGTGAGCCGGCATATCCATGCAGAGAGGAGCGCTCTGCAGGGGGTGTCGGCTTGATTGATCTGATCTGGTTGATCCTCTTTGTCGCTGGCGTGGTGACGGCCGCATTCACAGGGCGCATGCAGGCGGTCGCGTCGGCGGTGCTCGGCGGGGCGGAGACGGGTGTGGCCCTCGCGATCGCGCTGGTCAGCGTCATCTCGCTGTGGTTGGGGCTGATGCGCATCGCCGAACTGGGCGGTCTGGTGGATTGGCTGACGCGCTGCCTGCGTCCGGTGGGGCGCTTTCTGTATCCTTCCGTGCCTCCGGACCATCCGGCCATGGGGTCCATTCTGGCCAACATGAGCGCGAACATCCTCGGCCTCGGCAACGCGGCCACCCCGCTCGGGCTCAAGGCCATGCAGGAGTTGCAGAGTTTGAATGAGGACAAGGAGACGGCGAGCGACGCCATGTGCACCCTGTTGGCCATCAACACCGCCAGCATCACGCTGATTCCGACCACCGTGATCGCCGTCCGGATGCAGAGCCACTCGGCCGATCCGACCGCCATCGTCGGCACGACGCTGCTCGCCACGTGCTTCGGCACCGTCGCCGCGGTGATCCTGGATCGTTTGTTTCGTGCCTGGTCGAAACGGGGGCGGTCCTGATGCAGGAGGTTCTGTCGGCGGTCTCGACGTGGTTGCTCCCGCTGCTCATCGCCCTGGTGCTGGTCAACGGATACATCCGCCGAGTCTCGATCTACAACGCGTTCGTCGACGGGGCCAAGGCAGGATTCGGGACGTCCATCCGCCTCATCCCACACCTCATCGCGATGATGGTCGCCGTGCAGGTGTTCAGCGCGTCGGGGGCGATGGGATTGCTGGTGGGGCTGCTCGCACCGGTGGCGCACTGGTTTCACCTGCCGCCCGAGGTGGTGCCGATGGCCCTGTTGCGTCCCATCAGCAGCACCGGTTCACTCGCGTTTCTGAAGGATATCTTCCAGGATCCCCGGTTCGGTCCCGATTCTTGGGTCGGTCAGTTGGCGTCGACCCTTCAGGCGGCCTCCGACACCACGCTCTACGTGATCACGGTCTACTTCGGCAGTGTGGGGATCAAAAACATCCGGTACGCGCTCAAGGTTGGCCTGCTCGCCGATCTGGCCAGCGTGATCGGCAGCGTGATCGCCGTGCGGTTATTGATGGGACCGATGCCGGGGCCGTGAAGGCGCAGGGCTGGATGACGATTGGGCCACCGGCGTATAATGGTTGGCATGGAAGCGGACAGACAGGAGCCGTGGTCATGGAAGAGCGTTTGCAAAAAGTCCTGGCGAGAGCCGGCGTCGCGTCGCGCCGCCGGTGCGAATCTCTGATTGCCGAGGGGCGGGTGACCGTCGATGGGGTGGTGGTGACGGAGCTCGGCACCAAGGTCGATCCCGATCTCCACGAGATTGCGGTGGACGGGCGCCCCGTCAACCGGGAGCGTCCCGTGTGCATTTTGCTGCACAAGCCGACGTCGTACGTGACAACGGTGCGCGATCCGCAGGGGAGGCGGACGGTCCTCGACCTCATCACCGGCGTGGACGCACGCCTCTATCCGGTGGGTCGCCTGGACTACGACTCGAGTGGTCTTCTGTTGCTGACCAACGACGGGGAACTGACGCATCGGTTGCTGCACCCGGCACACCATGTGGACAAGACCTATCGGGTGACGGTGGTGGGCATGCCGGAACGGTCCGAGTTGGAACGGCTGCGGCGAGGCATCCCGCTCGAGGATGGACCGACGCAACCTGCGCAGGTGCGGGCCCTGCGGCTGCACCCCGTCGAGTCCGTCCTGGAGCTGACCATCCACGAAGGAAGAAACAGGCAGGTGCGACGGATGATGGAGGCCATCGGGTATCCGGTCAAGCGGCTCAAGCGGGTGGCCTTTGGTCCTCTGGTGCTCGGGAATCTGCCGCCCGGGCGGTGGCGCCCGCTCACGCCGGAGGAATGGGCCGCTCTGTACGCTTCGGTCGATCTCGCCGCCCCTCCATACCCCTTCGATGTCCCGGAGGGGGCCGGCGCGGGCAAGTCCCTGACCGGACAGGCCCGCCGCGGGGCGCGACGGCCGGGGCCGCGCAGGCCGCGCTGAGCCGCGGAAGCCCATGCGTTGGAAGGGCGGCGGCTCCCAGGACGCCGCGCATGAACCTTCCGCGGGAGGAGATCCTACCGGAGGAAGGAGTGTGGTGTCATGCGGCGATGGATCACAACCTTGGGTGGGGCGGTGGTCGCCTCCGCCCTCTGTGCGGGATGCACGGCTCCCTGGATGGCGGTGAATCGCGGGACGGGAACCGCCGCGGAAGCGCTGCACACCCCCAATCTGACGGCTCGCACGCGTCCGGCCGATGGCCGGCTCCAGGCCGAGCAGCGGGTCGCGGACCGGGTGGCGCGAATCCCCGGCGTGCGCCGAGCCGCGGTGCTGGTGGCGGGCGACACGGCGTACATCGGCGTGGAGCTGGCGGGCGGCACCCACGCCGGTCTGGCGGAGGAGACCAAGCAGTCCATCATTCGCACGGCCAAGGCGGCGCATCCCGGGCTTCGCCGGGTGTTGGTCAGCGCCAATCCGGACGTGTACCACCACCTGCGCGACTTCGCGTCCGACCTGGCGGCGGGCCGGCCGGTGGACGCGGTGTGGAGCAATCTCCGTTCCATGGTGGAACGGGTTTGGCCGGACGTTCGATGAACCATTCCAGCCCCGCCTCCTGGATTCGGGGCGGCGAGGGCCGGCGGAAGTCCTTTCCCTGCCGGACAGTTGCCGGTTCGAACAAGCCCAAGGCATAATGGGATTTGAACGAACCGGGAGGTGTCGGCATGCAGGCCCAACCGCGGGTTCTGGTGGTGGATGACGAAGAGCGGATTCGCCGTTTGGTTCGGATGTATCTCGAGCGCAGCGGGTTTTCGGTCGAAGAGGCGGAGGATGGAAAACAGGCGCTGGATCTCATTCTCAGCCGTTCATACCAATGCGTGATCCTGGATCTGATGTTGCCGGGCATGGACGGGCGCGACGTGTGCGCGCACGTGCGGCAGCATTCCCAGGTGCCGATCATCATGCTGACGGCGGCTGGGGATGAGACGCAGCGAATTCACGGGTTTGAACTGGGGGCGGACGACTACGTCGTCAAACCCTTCAGCCCCCGGGAACTGGTGATGCGGGTCAAGGCGTTGCTCAAGCGCACGGGGGACCAGGAGTACCTGCGCAATGACCTGCAGCAGATCCTCTCCTTTCCAGAGCTCGAGATCCGCGTCGACGCCCGGCGGGTGGAGGTGTCCGGCCAGGAGGTCAGTCTCACCCCGAAAGAATTCGATCTCTTGGTGTACATGGCCCAGCGGCCGGAGCGCGTGTTCACGCGGGAGGAGCTGCTGCGGGATGTGTGGAATTACCAGTTCTACGGAGACCAACGCACGGTCGACACCCATGTGAAGCGGTTGCGCGAGAAGTTGGGCCATGTCTCGGAACGGGTCAGCCAGTACATCGTCACCGTCTGGGGTGTGGGCTACAAGTTTGAGGTCGGATCGTGATTCGCAACAGCATCGTCGCCAAGCTGTGGTTGACCATCGTCGGGATGGTCGTGTTGGTGTTGGCGCTTTTGTCGCTGCTGCTTCAACAGGTGTTCGACAGCTACGTGTATGAGCAACAGGTCAGCGAGCTCACCCGATTGGCATCGAGCGTGAAGATGCTCGTCCTCGACAATGACGATGCCACGGCGGGGCACATCGCCACCCAGCTGGCGGACGTCCAGCAGGCCCGCATCTCCATCTACCGCCCTCTGTCCGGCCAGGACGGCGGGTTGCCCGTTTATCAGCGCCTCACTCCGGACCAACAGCACGCCCTGTGGTCCGGCCAGACCGTCACCGTCCGCGGGCCGGTGGGCGGCGTGGATACGGTCGCGGTGTACACGCTCATCCCGGGAACGGAACCGGGCCTGCTCGAGGTCCGGCAGCGGATGAGCGTTCTGCATGATCCGTTGCAACGAATGCGCAATCTGATCCTGTTCGCCATGGCGTTGGGGGTCCTGTTGACCACGGGGCTCGCCTTTGTTGTGTCGAAAAATCTGTCCCGGCCGCTGATCCAGATGAACCGCGCCGCGGAACTGATGGCCAGGGGCAACTTCAGCGGCAAGATTGAGGTGGTGACGACCGATGAGGTCGGGCGATTGGGGCGGACCTTCAATGCCCTGGCGAACGAGCTGGAGAGGACCATCGCCGCGCTGACCCAGGAGAAGTACCAGGTGTCGAGCATTCTGTCCTCTCTGCGCGACGGGGTGGTTGCCGGGGACCTCGACGGCTATGTCACGCTGATGAATCCGCCCGCACAGCGCGTGCTGAGCCAGTGGGCACTGGCCGAACGCGGGGTGCCCGAAGTGACGCGTTTGCCCGAGCCGCTTCAGCGGATCGCCCGATACGTGCAGGAGACCAAGGAGACGCGCGCCGAGGAGCTGATGGTGCAGGGGCGGCAGATGGTGGTCACCACCACGCCACTGTACACGTCCGACGGGCAGACCGTCCGGGGGACGGTCGCGGTGCTGCGGGATGTGACCGAGGAGCGGCGATTGGACCGGCTCCGGAAGGATTTCGTGGCGAATGTTTCGCATGAGCTGCGCACCCCGCTGAGCATGATGCAGGGCTACGCGGAGGCGCTGCTCGACGAGTTCGGCGATGACCCGGAACAGCGGCGGGAGCTGGCGTGGATCATCCACGACGAGACCCTGCGGATGAAACGGCTCGTCAACGACCTTCTGAATTTGGCGCAACTGGAGTCGGGCCAGTTTCATATGGAGTTTGAACAGGTGGACCTGGTCTCCGTCGTTCGCCGTGTGAGCCGCAAGTTTCAGACCCTCGCGTCGGATCGCGGGATCCACCTTCACGTGTCGGTCCCAGGAACGCCCGTGTGGGTGTGGGGGGACCCGGATCGGTTGGAACAGGTCTTCACCAATCTGGTGGACAACGCCATCCGCCACACACCGGAGGGTGGGGCCATTCGGATGGAAGTCGCGGCGAGTCCGCATCACGCGCGGGTCCGCGTGCGGGACACGGGCACCGGGATCCCGCCCGAGGACCTGCCTTACATCTGGGAACGGTTTTACAAGGCGGACAAGGCGCGCACGCGTGGGACGGCGGGGACCGGATTGGGGCTGGCCATCACCCGTCACATCGTGTTGGAACACCAGGGGGACGTGATGGTGGAAAGCCGGCTCGGCTCCGGGACCACGTTCACCGTCTCCCTGCCCCTGTATCGGGACGCCGCGGACCGCAGCTAGACGAGGAGGAAGGATGGGAACATGGCTTGGGTATACTACCTGCGTCTGTTCGATTCGCGCTTTCAGGCGGATTGCCTCAGAGCCCGCCTGGAGGCCGCGGAGGGCTGGGCATTTCACAGAGAACCGAGGTATATCGGAATCTTCCAGACCCTCCGCGGCCGGTACGGCATCAAGGTCCTGTGGTGAGGCCGCCCGATGTTTCCGGACGCCGCCGTGCGCCGGTGGCGGGGTCAAGCCGTTGGCTGCGGGCTCTGCCGCTGCTGTACGACGAGATCAATCAGCTTGGTGAGAAACTCCCGGTCCGCCTCCGGCAACGTGCTGATTTTGTGAGCGGCCTGCAGGTACGGCGTGGCCGCCTCATTCAGGATGAAGTTCTGCAGGTATGTCGGCAGCTCTTCCGGGGACGACCGCATCTTCGGGGGTTTGAGTTTGATGGTCTCGTCGCACAGGGCGTTCAGCGGAACTCCGAGCGCGGCCGCCATGCGAATCGCATAATCGAGGGACGGATACCGCTTTCCGCGCTCAATGGAGGAGATGTGAGGCGCGGAGATGCCGCATCGCAAGCCGAGCTCCTGCTGAGACCAGTTGCGCGCCAACCGCAGCCGACGAATGCGATCGCCAAAGTGTTCACTCATCTTCTGGATACCTCCTCTGAAATGAGAGAAATCAGGCTCTGTCCAATAATGTAGTATTTTCCTCTACAGTTGTAAATATCATCTGCTGAAATTGGTTTAAATTTTGAATAGGGAGGTGCGGGGGTGAGGGAGATTCAGGTTTCCTCCGGGAATGTTTCGGATGTCTCTGCGCAACTCCGGCCCCTGCTCACCCGCGCCCGATTCCTGGTGGCGGTGACCGGGGCCGGCATCAGCCGTGCCAGCGGTCTGCCGCTTTTGCGAGAGACCATTGACGGGGTGCCGCTGGCATGGTTCTTTCGAAGAGAATCGCTGGATGAGGCACCAGAACGGTATTACGATCTGTACCGCAGATTGCTGTCCGAATGGCGGCACGCGCGACCCAATCCGGCGCATCTGGGACTGGCCCGCCACGGGGTGTGGGTGATCACGCAGAACATCGACGGGTTGCATCGAGACGCCGGCACAGAGCATTTGATTGAACTGCACGGGAACCTGCGCGAGCTGCGGTGTCCCGGATGCGGTGCGCTGTACGCGGCCGAGCTGGTTTGGCGCACCCATGTCCCCGCCTGCGCCCGGTGTGGGCGCGTGCTGCATCCGGGGGTGACCCTGGAAGGAGAACAGATCCGCCATTTCAGCCTGGCCGTGGATTGGGTGGGCCGATGCGAGGTGCTGTACGTTGTGGGGACGTCTTTGAAAATGGACCCTGTTCGGCGACTCCCGGAACTGGCGCGCCGCAACGGCGCCTGGGTGGTGTGGATCAATCGGGAAGCGGAGCGGTTGTTGCCGAGGCTCTTGCCCGGGTCAGGAGGTCTGAACGCCTGACCCGGGCGGGGTGAACACGCCCCTCGTGACCCGGATTCACCAACGCGAGTCCGGGCCGGAGGTGACGAAGCCGATGGCGATGAAGGCGGCGGCCATGCCCATGAAGATGGTGGCCAGGGTGGCCGCGTTGG
This sequence comes from Alicyclobacillus sp., assembly GCF_023511815.1. Classification (GTDB taxonomy): domain Bacteria; phylum Bacillota; class Bacilli; order Alicyclobacillales; family Alicyclobacillaceae; genus Alicyclobacillus_H. Next base: position 4,805 of record NZ_JAIMAV010000006.1, on the reverse strand, counting down.
CGGAGAAGAACAGCGCCAGGACGGCGAAGACCGCGCACATGATGGCAATTCCCGCGTAATACTTGAACAATTCCGTCACCCTTTCTGTCATGCATGCCTTTTCCTACTATACCATGGTGGAAATCGGGTGGGCAATGCCGAGCCACGGCAGGCAATTTCCACCGTTGGATCCATTGACTTCTGAGGGTCTGCCTATTCCGTTCTCGCCTGGGCTTGGTTATAATAAGGTCAGACTTTCCCATACCCTTTTTTGCCGAACGCCCCCTAATCTGGTTGGTTTACCGCAGGGGGCGTTCGCCTTTTCGCCGCCGAGTGAACCATCATCACAAACGCCCCCTTTGCCGCCGCGTCCCAGCCCGGCCGGGACTGGCGAGCGCATCCCATTCCAAGTATGATCACCATGACGCCACTTTGGGGGAGTGAGGCGGGTTGTTGCATTACGGGTTGGTGCTCGAACAGAGCCGCAAGGCGAAGTCGGTGAGACATCTGTACGAGCACCTGCAGCACAAGGTGAATCGCCGCGAGTGGATCCCATCCATCCAGATTGACAACGTGTCCGGTGAAAACGGGATCCGCGTTCCGGCCCCGGAGCGATACCGCGTGCTCAACCTGAGGTTGTTGGATGAGCACCTCAGCCCATATTTCAAAACGAATCTGAACCTGTTTCAGATGCACATGCTGGACGACCGGGTGGACGTGTGGGTGTACAAGGCGCACCGCGGTTGGTTGCTGGTGTTCGAGGACGTGCCGTCGGGGCCCAAACCGTTCGGACAAAACGGGTTCGACACCCGGTGAAACGCTGGGCTTTGTCGCCGTAGCGGCTCTGGATGTCACCGCGCAACAGGGTTCTACACCCGGTGAAACGCTGGGCTTTGCGGCCCGCCGGCCCACTAGGTGGATGCCTGCCGAACTCGCTTTCGCGTCGCCCAGTCGATGTTGCGCAGACACACCTCCATCAAAAGGATGAGATACAGGTACAACAGCACGTCGCCCACCCAGGAGTTGGACAGGGCAAAGCTGTCGTACAACCCGTGCGCGGCGGCCGGGACGACATACGCCCAGCCCCGGCTTCTTCCGTACCAGATGGATCGGGCGAATGCGGTGCCCATGAGGATTCCGAACATCAGATGGGCCGGGACCGCCGTGACGGCACGGAGCAGTGCGGTGGGCCACCCCTCGCCGGTGACGTACAGAATGTTCTCGACGGCCGCGAATCCGAGCGCGCAGGCGCCGGCGTACACGATGCAGTCCACCGGGGCCCGGACTCGGCCGCGTTGAATCGCGGCCCGTTCCACGATGGCGGCCTTGAGGAACTCCTCGACCATACCCGCGATGAAAAAGGCGGTGACGAACAGCGCCTGCCAGGAGGCGAGGGCGGGTGAGGCCTCGCCCTGCAGCATCATCCGCTCGATGATGCCGGCCGGCAGGACGATGGCGGCCCCGCGCAGAAAGACGCCGAACACCGCCCGCCGCGGTTCCGGATGCAGGCGGTCTTTCGTACACAACCAGGTCAGGAGCAACAGGGCCGGCAACAGGGCGATGAGGGCCATGCCGAGCAATGTATCCCCTTCTTTCTTTGGGAATCCGCAAGGAGGCATCGATTTGGAACAACAACTGAACGGCTTTCTGCGGGAATTGGATCCCCGGCCATCCGATCCGGTGGCGTACCGGGTCGTGACGGACGCGGCGGATGCCGAGATCACCGCCTGGGTGGGCCGGCGGATCGCCATCGAATTCACCGGCGAACGAGCCTGCATTCATTGTGGCAGGCGCGTGAAGAAGTTATTCAACCAGGGCTACTGCTATCCGTGCTTTACCACATTGGCGGAGTGCGATCTGTGCATCGTCAAACCGCACGAGTGCCACTTTCACAAAGGGACCTGCCGGGATGAGGGGTTCGCGGCAGAGCACTGCATGATACCGCACTACGTGTACCTGGCGTATTCCAGCGGCGTGAAGGTCGGCCTGACGCGAAAGGGACGTGAGCTCAAGCGTTGGATGGACCAGGGGGCCGTGGCCGCGGTGCTTCTGGCCGAGGTGCCGACGCGCAAAATAGCCGGGGAATTGGAGATGGAAATCGCCAAGCATCTGCCGGATAAGACGGATTGGCGGAGGATGCTCCGCGCCTGGGGGGAACCGGATGTGGACCTTGCAGCGGTCCGCGAGGAGGTTGCCAGCCGTTTGCCGGCCGTGTGGCAACGCCATCTCCTGGCGCCGGCGCAGGTGCGGCGTTTTCATTACCCGCGCGGCGCGGCGGAAGAACCGAACCTGACCGCCCTCTCCCTGGACAAGCAGCCGAGGGTGGAGGGGACGGTGACGGCCATCAAGGGCCAGTATCTCCTCCTCGATTGCGGGGTGCTCAATGTCAAGCGGCACGCCGGATACCACGTTCAGATCTCGCTGGAGTCCTGAGTCTCGAGTTTCGACCGAAGCTCCGCCCGGATGCGGTCCAACAGCTCATCGGTGTTCGGCGCGGTCACCGGTTCACCGTCCACCAGGACGTACGGAGTTCGCGCACACAACTCACAATGGCTCATGCAGGCGTTCTCCAGGACGGTCACGCCGGGGAACTCCTCCTCGAGCTGCATCAACGCCGGAATGTCCGCCGGATTGGCGTCGCACACCTCAACCAGGATCCATCCCCACGTCATCCACCTCACCTCCCACGTTAGTCTACCATGGCCGCGGTCGGTCGCGGCCATGGGATCCGACCTGATGGAGTACAAATCCTGCCACCGGGACACAATAAGCGGTGCAAAGGGGGAGAGTGGATGTCTTGGATTTATGAAGCGCGCCTGTACGACTCGAAATCCGTGGCATCGTACGTCGCCATGTGCGTGCGGGATGACCACCTTCTGCGCGGAAAGAGCGGAGTGAAGGTCCAGGTGTTTCGGACCCGCAAGGGAAATTACGGCATCCGCTACCGTGACCATGCACTCTGAACCGCATCGAATCTGCCCGGTGTGCAACGGTTTGCACCAGCCGATGGTTCGATGCCCCTACTGCGGCCGGGTGTGCACCGTCCTGCATCGGCGGGAGGACTGGTTCGGCCCGTACAGCCCATACATGGAATCCACGACCACCATCACCGGCCACGTTGCGGACACATGCCTCCACGCCTGTGTCTGCGCCGGCTGTTCGCGCACCTCTTACGTTCCGGTCCATCTTCAGGTAAACTAGAGAGGATGACAACCGAAGGGGTTGGAGACCATGGCATCCTCGATGGGCCTCAAATGGTGCAAGAAAAATTTGGAGCACTTCAGTCAACCGGTCTACGATCTGCTGCGGGAAGAGTATCCGGATCTGCCGATGGAGATTGCCGACTGCGTCGACGCGTGCGGATTGTGCACCGATGTCCCGTTCGCGTTGCGCAACAACGCCATCATCGCCGCGCGGGACGCGAGAGGGTTGTACGTGAAGCTGAAGCAGGGGATGTCATTTCTCACGGAACCGGCGCTGCCTGGCACCTACGCGGCGGTGATGGCACAGACCGCGGCTGAGGAACAGGCATCGTCGCCAAATGCGTCATCCCCAAGCGATTCGCAAAGCGCCAAGGAATGATTCGCCCCGGGGAGATGGGCTTGTCGCGAACGGACGTTTTCGACACCATGGACGGCGGGCGGTGTGTCCTGCAAGGTGACGCGCCGCCCGCCGTTTCTGTCGCCATGCCACCACCTCTGGGCGAGCGTGGAATGTCGGCGGGTCACCTCACGCGACCGGGACCGGCGGAATACGATCGTAGGGCAACTGGATTCGAGTTGGCCCGAGGTGAACGCCATGGCGCAACAGGTGCAACGAAAAGCCCGCAGACGATCCCGGGCCGCCTGCGCCGGTTTACCCGACTTTGTGTCGCTGGTGGAACGGTTCAAGAAGGCGGTCGTCGGGATCGAGGTGGTCCATGAACAGACCGTCAATCGCCCGTTTTCCTTCGGAATGCCTTGGGAGCGACCCGAGTCCACCTACCGGACCGTAAACATCGGGACCGGTTTCATTTTTGATCCCAGGGGATACATTCTGACCAACGAGCACGTCATCCACGGCGCCTCCCGCGTGATGCTCCGCCAGTACGGGAAGAAGCAGGCCGTCCCCGCCACGGTGGTGGGCACGGACTATCGTCACGACATCGCCATCCTCAAGGCGCCCATCACGGTGCCGGACACCGTCCTGCGCGTGGGTCGGTCGAAGAACACCAAGGTCGGCGAGTGGGTGCTCGCCATCGGGTCACCGCTCGGGTTGGACCACACGGTCACCGTTGGAATTGTCAGCGCGACCGAACGGCCGCTGCAGATTGGGGATCGGGAGTACCCGAACCTGCTTCAGACGGACGCGGCCATCAACCGGGGGAACAGCGGAGGGCCTCTGATCAATCTGCGCGGCGAGGTGATTGGGATGAACACCGCCGTCAGCCAGAGTTCACAGGGAATCGGTTTCGCCATCGCCGCGGACGTGCTGCGGGAGACCATTCGCCGAATATTGGGCGCACGGACATCGGCCTGAGGCCATCCGGACAATTTCTAGGAGCGCGCTGGACGCCATACACTCTCGTAGTTTGGTGCGAGGGGAGGAAACGTATGGTGCTCAAGCGCGCTCTGGTGTATGTGTCGTCCGTGTCGCTCGCCGGTGCCATGCCGGTGATGCTGCCCGATTCCGGCGACGGTGGTGAAGTGGTGGCGACCATCCAGATTCCGGCCCAAAGCCCCGCGGCGGGCCGGCGGACGCTCCGGTGGTTGTCCGGATCGCTGCCGAGCCGCCTTCCGACGGTCCATCGGACGCCGGCGCAGTTCCCGGACATGGTGCTGGACCGG
>NZ_JAIMAV010000058.1 GCF_023511815.1 Alicyclobacillus sp. | reverse complement strand
TCTCGATGGGCGGCGTCGCGATCCCGTCGGGGACCGGTGCGGGCGTGCTCAGTGTGAGAACCCGCACCGGTTGATGCTCTCCGGGCACCGCGACTTTGGCCACCCCGCCGGGCGGCGGACATGGTATCTTAGAAGGCGGATGTCAGCAACGTGTGAAAGGTGTGAATCCCCGATATGAATCGCTATCGAGTGGCGTTGATTCCGGGCGACGGCATCGGCAAGGAGGTCGTTCCGGCGGCGGTGCGCGTGTTGGACGCGGCGGCCGAACTGCACGGCGGGCTCAAATTCGACTATCAGGAATTCCCGTGGAGCTGCGAATACTACCTGGAGCACGGCGAGATGATGCCGAAGGACGCCCTGCAGATCCTCTCCGACTTCGAGCTGATCTTCCTGGGCGCCTGCGGGTATCCGAGCGTGCCCGACCACGTCTCGCTGTGGGGGATGCTCATCCCCATCCGCCGCGGCTTCCAGCAGTACATCAACCTGCGGCCGGTGAAAACCCTGCGCGGCGTTCCGTCGCCACTCAAATCGGAGAAGGCGCAGGACATCGACTTTGTCGTCGTCCGCGAGAACAGCGAGGGCGAGTACTCGAGCATGGGCGGGCGCATTCATGAGGGGACCCCGTTCGAGACCGCGGTGCAGGTGAGCTACTTCTCGCGCATGGCGGTGGAACGGGTGCTCCGGTACGCGTTCGATCTCGCCGCCAAGTCCCCCCGCAAACGCCTGATGGCGGCCACCAAGTCCAACGGGATCATTCACACCATGCCCTTCTGGGACCAGGTGCACCGGGAGATGGCGAAGGAGTACCCGGATGTGTCGACGCGGGTCATGCACGTCGACGCGCTGGCGGCGTATTTCGTGCTCCAGCCGCACGAGCTGGATGTGGTCGTTGCGTCCAATCTGTTCGGCGACATCCTGACCGATCTCGGGGCGGCCATCATGGGCAGTATCGGGATGGCGCCGGCGGCCAACATCAACCCCGAGCGCAGGTACCCGTCCATGTTCGAGCCCGTGCACGGGTCGGCACCGGACATCGCGGGCAGGCGGATCGCCAACCCCATTGGGCAGATCTGGACCGCCAAGATGATGCTCGATTTCATCGGGGAACAGGAGCTGGGGCAGAAGCTGCTCGACGCCATCGAGGCGACGCTCGTCAGCGGCCGGGTGACGCCGGATCTCGGCGGCCGGGCCAACACCGACGAGGTGGCGGACGCGGTGATTGACCACCTTTTGGGGAGGGGGCGCGCGTGAGCCGGCCGAAGGTGTATGTGCCGAACGCCATTCCCGACGAAGCGTACCGCATCCTGGCGGAGCACTGCGACATCCTGTACCGGGACACGGAGGACCCGGTGCCCGATGACGAGGTCCTCGCCGGGGTGCGCGACGCGGACGGCCTGGTCTGCTACTCGCGTGTCAAGGTCAACCAGGCGGTGCTCGACGCGGCGCCGAGGCTCCGGGCCGTGAGCAACATCGCGGTCGGATACGACAACCTGGACATCCCCGCCCTGACCCGGCGCGGGGTGGTCGCGACCAACACGCCGGGGGTCCTGACGGAGACCACGGCGGATCTGGCCTTCGCCCTCCTGATGGCCATCGCGCGGCGGGTGGTGGAGGCGGATCGCTACGTCAAGGAGGGCCGGTGGGACGGCTGGCGGCCGAGCCTGATGGTTGGCCGGGACGTGTACGGGGCGACCATCGGGATTGTCGGCATGGGCCGCATCGGACAGGCGGTGGCGCGCCGGGCGCGCGGGTTTGACATGCGCATCCTGTACCACAACCGCTCGCGCAACCCGGAGGCGGAGACGGCCCTGGGCGCGGAGTACAAGCCGCTCGACGATTTGTTGCGGGAGGCGGACTTCGTGGTCCTGTTGACGCCCCTGACGCCCGAGACCAAGGGGCTCATCGGGGCGCGGGAGCTGGCCTTGATGAAACCGGACGCCTACCTCATCAACGCGGCGCGCGGCGCGGTGGTGGACGAAAGGGCGTTGATTGCCGCGCTTCGCGAGGGGCGCATCGCCGGAGCGGCGCTCGACGTGTACGAGCAGGAGCCGGTCGCTCTCGACAATCCCCTGCTGACCATGGACAACGTGGTCACCCTGCCGCACATCGGAAGCGCGACAAAGGCGACGCGCATCGCCATGGCGGTGACTGCGGCCCGCAACATGGTCGCGGCCCTGGCGGGCGAGGTTCCGCCCAACGCGGTGAATCCGGAGGCCCTGGGATCCGGACGGGCGTGACATCACGAAGGGAGGCGGCCTGGGTGTCGGACACAGACTTTGGTGCCACGCAGGCACAGGCGTGGTTGAGCCGCCCGGTGGCGGAGATTCAGAGTGGCATGGAGCGGGGCGAGGTCACCGCGTGTGACCTGGTGGCCGCGTGTCTTTCGCGGACCGCCCGGTACGACCAGGCGGGGCCCGGCCTCAACGCGGTGCTGGAGATCAACCCGGACGCGTGGCACATCGCCGAGGCGCTCGATCTCGAGCGCAAAACGCGCGGCCCGCGCGGTCCGTTGCACGGCATCCCGGTGCTGGTGAAGGACAACATCGACACCGGCGACAGGATGCACACCAGCGCCGGGTCCATCGCGTTGAAGGATTCGTACGCCGCGAAGGACGCCTTCGTCGCGAAGCGGCTGCGCGACGCGGGGGCCGTCATCCTCGGCAAGGGGAACATGACCGAGTGGGCCAACTTCATGACCCAGGGCATGCCGAGCGGGTACAGCTCGCGCGGCGGGCAGGTGAAAAACCCGTACGGACCGGGGCGGTTTGACGTGGGCGGGTCCAGCTCGGGGTCGGGCGCGGCGGTCGCCGCCGACCTGGCGGTGATGGCGGTGGGGACGGAGACCTCCGGATCCATCCTCAGCCCCTCCAGCCAGAACTCGCTGGTCGGCATCAAGCCGACGGTGGGCCTCGTCAGCCGCAGCGGCATCATCCCCATCTCCCACAGTCAGGACACGGCCGGCCCGATGGCGCACACGGTGGCCGACGCCGCCACGCTGTTGCAGGTGCTGATGGGCCGCGACGCGGACGATCCCGCGACCTGGCGCATCCCGGCGGACTTCCCGCACGACCTGACCGCGCACCTGGACGCGGGGGCCCTGCGGGGGGCGCGCATCGGGGTGCCGCGCTCGGGCGTTTGGGACAAGCTGCCCGCTTCCAAGCAGGCGGTGATGGAGGAGGCCATCCGCGCGCTGCGCGACGCGGGCGCACAGGTGGTCGATCCCGCCGACATCCCGACGGTAACGGCGCCGTGGGGGCTCGAGGTGTTGGTGCACGAATTCAAGCCTGCGCTCAACGCCTATCTCGGCAGGCTCGCGCCGCACGTGCCGGTGCACACGCTCGCCGACGTGATCGCCTTCAACCTGCGGTACGCGGACAAGATGCTCAAATACGGGCAGGTGTGGATGCTGGAGGCCGAGAAGACCAGCGGATCGCTCACGGACCCGGCGTACATCCGGGCCCGGCTGCGGGACCTGCGGTGGTCCCGCGCGGAGGGCATCGACCGGGTGCTGTCGGACCACGGCCTGGACGCCCTGCTGTTTCCCAACAACCTGGGGGCGGGCATCGCCGCGAAGGCGGGGTATCCGTCCATCACGGTGCCGGCCGGGTACACCGGCGAGGGTGAGCCGGTGGGCGCCACGTTCACCGGACCGGCGTTCAGCGAACCGCGCCTCATCCGCCTGGCGTACGCGTTCGAGCAGTTCACCCAGGCGCGGCGCGCGCCCCGTCTCGACGCGTGATGCGACACGTCCGACTTGCACTTGTCCGGACGCCACGTCATGATGATAAGGATGAATCGGAGGTGACGCCCCCGCCGCGCGGGGGCGTTTCCAATGGGAGCGATGCCACATGACGCGGATCACGGGGCCGACACCGGCCACCGAGGCCATCAACTGGATCTATGCCTCGTACAATCGGGCGAAGCCCGCCGCCAAGGCGGGCTACGACCGGGACGTGCGGCATCCGGAATGGACGGACCGGATGCTCGACGCCCTCGGCCGCCCCGACCTCGGCGGATACAACGTGGCCATCACCGGCAGCAAGGGGAAGGGTTCGCACGCCATTCTGCTCGCCGGCATGCTGCAGCGCATGGGGCTGCGCGTGGGATTGTTCACCGGGCCGCACCTGGTGGATTTCATGGAGCGCTTCCGGATTGACGGCGAGGTCATGCCGGAGGACGAATTCGTCCGCCTGGTGGAGCGCGTGCGGCCGGTGGCCGACGCCCTGCCCGTGCCACAGGAGCAGTACCTTGGGCCGGTGGGCCTTCTGGCGGTGGTGGCGGCCCTGTGGTTCTCGAGCGAGCGTACGGATGTCAACGTGTACGAGTTGGGCCGGGGTGCCCAACACGACGACGTCAACCGCGTCCGACACCGGGGGGCGGTGGTGGCACCCGTCTTCCTCGAGCACCGCGAGCAGCTCGGCCCGACCCTCACCGATGTGGCGCGGGAGAAGTCGGGCGTGATCACGCCCGATACGCGGTGGGTGGTCAGCCACCGGCAGGACCCGGTGCCACAGGCGGTGTTCGAACAGGCCGCGGCGCAGGCAGGCATCCCCTTTCTGTGCCTCGGCCGGGATTTTGATTGGACATCCGCGGATGGGGGAAAACTGGTACAGGTGGACCTGGGTGGCAGGCGGGTGGACATCCGCCTGCCGGACGGAGACAACGAGTACCTGGCCGGGAATGCCGCCGTGGCCCTCGCCGCCGCCCTGCGGATTTGGGCGGACCTGCGGCCGGGGCGCCCACTCCCGGAGGAGGTCAATCTCTCGGACCTGCGGCTGCCCGGCCGCATGGAGGTGGTCGGGCGAGCACCCTGGGTGGCGATTGACGGGACGATCCACGGGCGCTCCGCCATCCATGCCGCCCGGTGGGCGCACCGGCATCGCGGACCGGGCGGGCGCGTCGGGGTCATCCTGGGGTTGCCCGCAGACAAGGACGGGCCCGGGGTGCTCGAGGCGCTGTGGGGCACGGCCGATTGGCTGGTGTTCGCGCGCGCGCACAATCCCCACCTTCGGTTTGACGGGGAATGGGCGCGTCTGGCTCGATCCCGTTGGCACGACGTCACCGAGGCATCCTTCATCGAGGACGCTCTGGCTCGGGCGATGCCCCGGTTGCAACCGGCGGATGTGCTGCTCATCCTCGGCACACAGTCCTTCGTCGGGGACGCGTTGGCGGCCTTCGACGCCGAGACGGCCCGCCTGTGGCGGTCGCGGCCCATTCCCGATGGGGCAAAGGAGGTCGGCATGTGGTCCTTCAGCTGATGCTGATCGGAATGGCGCTCGGCCTGAACAACGCGCTCGCCTCTGTGGCGCTGGGGACCACTCCGATGCGCCGCAGTCAACAGCTCGGAACGGCGGTGTTGTTCGGCCTGTTCGAGGCCATGATGCCGCTTTTGGGCCTGTATCTCGGCGGGCGGCTGGCGGAGGTGATTGGCGGAGCCTCCCGCTACATCGGGGTCGGCGTGTTGGTCTTGCTGGGCGTGTATCTGCTGGCGAAGCGCGACGAGGCGCCGGAAGGTCCGCCCGCCAGGACGCTCGGCGCCCGGAGTCTGCTGCTCGCCATCGCGCTCAGTCTGGACAATCTGACGGTCGGATTTGGCCTGGGCATGCTGCGCGTGCCGGTGGGGCTGGCCGCTCTGGTGTTCGGCCTGGTCAGCCTGACGATGACCCTGGTGGGGCTCGAGGTCGGACGGTGGTTGGGGGCGCGGATGACGGTGCCCGCGGACCGGCTGTCGGGCCTCGTCCTGCTTTGCATCGCCGTTGTCATGTGGTTCTCCGGTTGAACGCGCTAGGCATATACCGCCACAGGCGTGCACCCGGCGGGCTTGGGCCCGCACACACCGGCCTGGGACCCCATACGTTGTGGTGAATCCGGAAGACACCACAAAGGGGTTTGTGCCGTGAGCAAACCATACTGGTCTGAGCTGTTGGAGGACGCCTTGCCCGGGCGGGTCGCCAAACCGCGGCTGTCCGGGCTGACGATGGTGATTGACACCGGCATCGGGGTCGCGCAGATGCGCGGGATTCTGGAGTTGGGCGCGGCCCACATCGACTTTTGGAAATTCGGATTTGCCAGCGCCTCGGTCTGCCCCAAGGAACGCGTGATGGATAAGGTCAGCCTGTGCCAGGAGTACGGGGTGTTGGCATACCCGGGCGGGACGTCGCTGGAGATCGCCGTGTCGCAGGGGATCTGGAGGGCGTACCTGGAGGCGCTCTGGGAGGGCGGCATCCGGGTGGTGGAGGTGTCGGACGGCACCATTGATCTCCCGCTTCGCACGCGCCGCGAGATCATCCGGGCGGCGCGCCGGATGGGATTCACGGTTCTCACCGAGGTCGGGAAGAAGTGGTCCGGGTACATGTTGCCGGCCGCGCAGCAGGCGAGCATCATCCAGGGGGATCTGTCGAGCGGCGCGCACTACGTGATCGTCGAAGGCCGTGAGGGCGGGCGCGGCGTCAACCTGTACGACGAGGACGGCAACATCCGCGACGCGGACGTCGAGGCGTTGGTCGAGGCCCTGGGCCCGCTGGCGACGCGGGTGATCTGGGAGGCGCCCCTGACGAAACAGCAGGTGTACTACATTCAAAAATTCGGCCACAAGGTGAATTTCGGGAACATTCAGCCGTCGGATGTAATTCCGCTGGAGAGCCTGCGGCGCGGGTTTCGGTCGGACACGCTGCGGCTGGCGCTTGGGATCACCAAACCGGCGGATGCCCCCGCCGGGGACGCCACCGATGCGAGCCGATCCGCGAGTCCCTCCGCCCCCCCAAAACCCACCCTGTGGCCGGAGCGCACCTCCAAGCCGCGAACGGACACCGGTGGGCGGTGAGCAAATCGAAGCGGAGGGGCCGTGTCCCTGTTGCAAAACGGCCTTCCGAACAAACAGAGGCTGTGCGGCCCGGTGCCGCACAGCCTCTGCGATGTGAGACGTGGATTGCCGGCTCACCGAGCCGCCTTCGCGGCTTCGATGGCGGCCTCGTAGTTCGGGTGCTGACCGGCCACCGGCACGTACTCCGCATACGTGATGGTGTCATTGGAGTCGACCACGAACACGGCCCGGCTGTTCAACCGGTGTTCCTCGAGATACGTCCCGTACGCCTTGGCGAAGGACATATGCAGGTGGTCGGACAGCGTGATCACGCGATCCACGCCGGCGGCTCCGCACCAGCGCTTCTGGGCGAAGGGCAGATCCGCGCTGATGGTCAGGACGACCACGTTGTCCCCTAACTTCGCCGCCTCCTCATTGAAACGGCGCGTCTGAGCGTCGCACACGCCCGTGTCCAGGGACGGCACGACGCTGATGATCTTGACCTTGCCTTTGAAATCGTCGAGGGTCACCTTCTGCCGGTCGTTGTTGAGCACCTCGAAGTTGGGGGCTTTGTCGCCCGGTTTGAGCTCCGGGCCCACGAGCGGTGTCTCGGTACCCAGGGTGAACACGCGCGCCATCTGGATCATCCTTTCCGAATCGGAATCGTCTTCCGTATGTACAAAACGGAAGCTCGGAACACCCTTATCATATCACAAGCCCGTCCCCCGGGCTCCAACAAAAGCGCGGGTTGCCAGGTGCGCCCTGGACCGGCGGAGGCCGGCGTGCGAGCGCTTTTATGCGCAGAATCCAAGTGTAGTATAATAAGGCTCGAACAATGGGAGGGGGAATCTTTTCATGTCGAAAGACACCGATACATCCTTTGTCGCCGGATTGGAAGACGTCGTTTCCAACACCTCCGACATCTGTTTCCTCGACGGGAAAGAAGGCCGCCTGGTGTACCAGGGGTACAACATCCACGACCTGGTGAACGGCGGCGCGTCCTTCGAAGAAGTGGTGTACCTCCTGTGGCACGGGGATCTGCCCAACCGCCAGCAGTTGGATGAGTTCAAACACCAGATTGGACGGCAGCGGTCTCTGCCGGAACCGGTGCTCAACTTCCTGAAAGCGGTGCGCAAGGACGCCAACGCGATGGAGGTGCTGCGGACCGCCGTATCGTTCGCCGGCATCTACGATCCGGACAACGGGGATGAGTCGTACGAAGCGAACGTGCGCAAGGCGACCCGGTTGGTTGCGCAGATTCCGACCATCGTTACCACGTTCGAACGCATCCGCAATGGCCAGGACCCGGTGGAACCGGATCCGGATCTCAGCGCGGCGTCAAGTTTCTTCCAGCTGCTCACCGGACGCCAGCCGAATGAGTTCACGGAACGCGCCTTCAACATCGCGCTCATCCTGCACGCCGACCATGAGCTGAACGCGTCGACCTTCTCCGCGCGCGTGACGGCGGCGACGTTGTCCGATATGTATTCTGCCATCACGTCGGCCATCGGCACCCTGAAGGGTCCGCTTCACGGCGGCGCCAACGAGCAGGTCATGCGCATGCTGCTCGAGATCGGGGAGATCTCGCGCGTGGAATCGTACATCGAGGAGGCGTTGGCGCAGAAGCGCAAGATCATGGGCTTCGGGCACCGCGTTTACCGGACCGAGGATCCGCGCGCGACGCATCTGCGCAAACTCAGCCAGCAGGCGGGTGAGCTGGCCGGGGACACCAAATGGTTCGAGATGTCCCAGAAGATTGAACGCCTCGTGAAGGAGAAGAAGGGCCTCAATCCGAACGTGGACTTCTATTCCGCATCCATGTACTACTCGCTCGGTCTGCCGACGCACCTGTACACACCGATCTTCGCGTGCAGCCGCATCTCCGGGTGGACCGCGCACGTCCTCGAACAGTATCGCAACAACCGCCTGATCCGTCCGCGCGCGGAATACACCGGTCCGACCAACCGGCAGTTCGTTCCCCTGTCCGAACGCTGAGGGACCGGTCGGCGGTTGACCGAACCGCGGCTTGAATGGCCGGAAGAAAGTGACAGTGTACAACCCTCCTTGTCGGGCACAATAAGGCCCACAAGGAGGTGAAGTTGAAATGCCAAGGAACAACACCCACTTGGTGTCCAACGCCTCCAATGCGTTGGAGCAGATGAAGTACGAAATCGCCACGGAGTTTGGGGTCCAGCTCGGGGGCGAGACGACCTCCCGCCAGAACGGTTCGGTCGGCGGTGAGATCACGAAGCGCCTGGTCGCCTTCGCGGAGCAGGCGATGTCGGGCCGCTGAGGCAGGAACAAAACCACATCGGGTTGTTTTTCATCAGGGCGGACGCGATGGCGTCCGCCCTGATGTGTGTGGGGGGGAATGAGGCGCTGCGGGTGCGCCCGTCGCACCTCCGTGCAGGATGGGGCTTCCGGGCTCAAAAAGGGGGGCTCCAAGCCGCAGAATCTGCCAGTGTACGGACGCCACGTCGGGACATCCTAGGCTCAGGGGAGGTGAAGCCGATATGCCGAACAACAACAACTATGTGGCGGGCGGCGCGCGACAGGCTCTGGAGCAGATGAAGTACGAGATCGCCACCGAGTTTGGCGTCAACCTGGGCGGGGAGACCACCTCGCGTCAGAACGGCTCGGTCGGCGGCGAGATCACGAAGCGTTTGGTGGCGTTTGCGGAGCAGCACCTGAGCGGCCGGGCGTAATCCCGGTGAACAACCGCATCGCATGTTGACGAGTTGGCCCGGCGCGTTGGGTGCGCCGGGCCATCTCCATTTCACCAGCTTCACCGGTGGATTCACCCGCGGAGATACGCGGCGCTGGCCTCCGATTGGGCCGGGTCAAGCCGCGGCCGGCAGCCGAGCCCCGGACGGCACTGTGATGAAGCCCGTGCGGGCACACAACAAGACCGCAACCCCGAGGGGCTGCGGTCCGTGTGGCTGAGGTCAGTGGACGGCGTTCGGCGCGGCGGTTGGGACGGAGATTTTGCTGAGCGCGTCCCCGGCCTCGTTGATGTGAATATCGACCGTCGCCAGGTCTCCGATGGACAGGATGCCGACGATGTTCCCGCTGGCGTCGCAAACCGGCAGGCGGCGAATCTGATGCGTGGCCATGAGGTCGGCCGCCTCATGCGCGTCGGTCTCGGGTGTGCAGGTGACGACTTTGGTCGACATGCACTCCTGCACCGGGGTGGTGTGCCCTTTGCCCTGGGCGACGGCCTTGCAACAGATGTCCCGGTCCGTGATGATGCCGACGACCTTGTTGTTTTGGCAGACCGGGATGGAGCCGACGTTCAGCGAGGCCATCGACTGCGCGGCCTTCTGCAGCGTATCCGTCGGTTGACAGCAGGTGACGTCCGAAGTCATCAGATCGCGGACCTTCATGTTCAGACCTCCCCTGAAGTTGAGCGGCGGGCGGACGCCCGCTCTCCGGCGTAGTATGCGCCGCCCGCGGGGGAGTATCCCCGCCTCCATATCGCCTGTCCTTGCAGCCCGATACCGGGCCGCCGCCGGATGCCGGGGGAGTGTCGCTGGTCAAGGCTGTGTCGGGGGCGGTGTCAGCCATCGCAGGACGGTCTGCACCGACGTGTACAGCCCCCAGATGAAGATGAGGATGCGAACCAGGTGCTCGGCGGGTTCCACGGTTCCCGGCCAGGGGACGCGGGCCGTCCAGCCCCAGATGGTCCAGACGAGGCAGGTGATCCAAAGAAGGCAGCAGGTGAACAGGGCCTCTCGACGCCTCGACCTCGCCCCGAGGACGCCGAGGACGCCGAGGCAAAGCCAGATGATGGCCTCCGTTCGGGTCATGTCCATGTATGCGCTGAACAAACGGTTGGACCATCCGGCCACACCGAGGGCCAGACAGACCCAACCCGTCAACCGGTCGTAGGTTCGCACGTCCATGCAAGTTCCCCCTCCCCGCTGTCCCCACATCCATATGCGCTGTCACCCGCCGGTATGCGGACAGGCCGCATACTCGGGGGCGGACGACACAAGTTAACAGCAGATGAGGAGGGACGAACATGACCACGAACGGACGACGCCCGGACGCCGACACGCCGCCACCCTGGCGGGAGACGCCGCTCGATCATTGGAGCACCGACATTGATCCGGCCATCCTCTCGGGAGACGAATGGGCCGCGTCGGATCCTCGCGAGGACCCGGGGGCGCGCAGAATCGAGGAACGGAGAACCGGCACCTTCACCGGCGGATCCCGCTTCATGCATCCGACCATCGACACCAACTGGGGCCTGGACGACGACGTGTTCATCGATGACGGCGGGCCGTCCGAATAGACGGAGCGGTTGTTGACACAATAATCCCGATGGATCACATGGAGATCCCTGGAGCCGTGGCGGGATCGCCCGCATGACAAGAATCGGAGGCGAGGACATGCATCAGGTGATTCAGGAGTTGCAGGAACTTCATCAGCAGATGTCCCAGATGATTGGCCAGTTGCAGCAGATGCACCAACGCCTGCACACGGCGATGACGGCCGCGCAACAACAGCAGGTTCAGCAATCCATGCGATCGATGGGCGGAACCGCGGGGATGGCGGGCGTGCCGGCGATGGCCGCGACGGCCGGCCCCGCCATGACGGCGGGCCGCACCGGGCTTATGGCCACCGGCACCGCCCAGACGGGATACGGGGCGGCCTACGCCCCCGCCGGACCGTCGAGCGGGGGCGCTCACCACGGGGCGATGGCCGCGTCCTCGGCATTGATGGCCCATCCGGGCAGCGCGGGCGCCACGGCCCCCGCGGCGTCCGGTGCCTCGCGCGGTGTGAACACGGCGGCGCTGGCCGCCGTCCTGCGCGCGGACGGAAACACACCGGCACCCGGCCGCCAGTCGGAACACACGGCGTACGGCCGATTGATGTAAGACCGGCCAGGACGGGGCGAGAGCGGGCGCTCTCGCCCTTTTTCTGTTCACGTCAAGGACGAATGTGGTAAGGTGATGGACGAGTGCGTGGATTCCGAGAATGATTCGGCTGAAAGGGGGAGGCGCGTGCGGGAACGAGCAGGTCGACGCAGGTGGATCTGGCTCCTGGCCGTGGTGGTGCTGGCGCTGGCGGCCGGGGCGGTGGTGTGGCGAATCTATCCTCGAACGCCGCGGGTGACGACGGCCACGGCCGCGCGCACCGATCTGCAGCAGTCCATCTTCGCCGCGGGGACCGTCCGGCCAGTGGATCGACAGATAGTGATGCCGACCAACCTCATGGCACCCATTGAGCGCGTGGCGGTCTCGCTGGGCGCGCGGGTCCGGAAGGGGCAGCTGCTCATCCAATTGCAGAGCGAGACGCAGCAGGCCGCGCTCGACGCAGCCAAAACCAGCCTTCAACAGGCGCAGGCATCGCTCGACGCCGCGCTCGAGCAGCAATCGGCGGCGCCTCCCGGCTTTCAGGGGCAGTTCGCGGGGACCGTGGCGCAGGCCAGGTCGGCGGTCGCGCAGGCGCAGGCGAATCTTCGCCAGGCCCAGGCGGCCTACGACGCGACGCAGATCCGGGCGGACCTCGACGGCACCGTGGTGCTGCTCAATCCCACCGGCCTGGACAGCGCGGGGAACGCGGCGCCCATCCTGGAGGTGGTCGGTGACGCGAAGCAGATTGTCACGCAGGTCTCGGAGGTGGACGCGGTCCACATCCAACGGGGAATGGCGGCGGACGTGACCAGCGAGGCCTTCCCGGGGAAGACCTGGCATGCCACGGTGCAGCAGGTCGCCCTCTTTGCCACCGCCGACAGCGGGGGCGGTCAGGTCGAGATCGATCTCGCACCACCCCGCGACTTTCCGGTTCCGCTCGGTTACCAGGTGGATGTGCACATCATCAGCGCGACCCACAAAGGGGTGGTGGCCGTGCCCTATCCGGCGCTCATCCAGGATGCGGACGGATACGCCGTGTTCGTGGTGCGCAATGGCCGAGCGTACCGTCAACCGGTGCAGCTCGGGATCACGACGGACACGCAGGTCGAGGTCACCCGAGGCCTTCAGGCGGGCGACGTCGTCATCCTCAATCCTCCGGCCAACCTCGCCTCCGGAAGCGCGGTGAGAACCTGATGTCCGAACCGTTGATGGTGGTGGATCGGGTCTCCAAATGGTACGAGGTCGGCGGCCAGCGGTTGACCGTCCTGCATCGGGTGAGTTTTGAAGTGTACCCGGGCGAATTCGTGTCCATCATGGGGCCGTCCGGCAGCGGCAAGTCCACGCTGATGCACATCCTGGGGTGTCTGGATCAGCCGTCGGAAGGACGGTATATCCTTGGCGGGCGGCCGGTGAGCGGCCTGTCCGGAGATGAATTGGCGCGCGTGCGCAATCGCGAGATCGGGTTTGTGTTTCAGAACTTTCACCTGCTGCCGCGCATGACCGCGCTGCGCAATGTGGAGCTGCCGCTGGTGTACGCGGGGGTCGGTCGCCAGGCGCGCCGAGCCGTGGCCAGGGCCAGGCTCGCGGAGGTGGGGCTGGCGGACCGGATGGATCACTTCCCCAACGCGCTGTCCGGGGGGCAGAAACAGCGGGTGGCCATCGCGCGCGCTCTCGTCAATGAACCGTCCATCCTGCTGGCGGATGAGCCGACCGGTGCGCTGGATACGCGGACGGGCCGGGAGATCCTGAACATCTTCCAGGAGTTGAACCGGCGCGGTGTGACCGTCGTCGTGATCACCCACGACCCGGGTGTCGCCCGTCACGCGGCGCGGATTCTGCACGTGCTCGACGGCCGCCTGGTGCGAGAGGAGAGGGTGGAGGCGTGAATTTCGGGGAGATGATCGCCTCCAGTTGGAGCAGCCTGATGGCCAACAAGCTCCGCTCCGTCCTGACCATGCTGGGTATCCTGATTGGGGTGGCGTCCATCATCGCGATCGTCGCCATCGGGCAGGGCGGCAAGGCGGCCATCATCACGGCCATCGAGAGCCAGGGGGCCCAGGAGACCATTCAGATCCTGCCGACCGAGGTGGTGCAACCGGGCCTTCCGCAGCCCGGCCAGGTCCTGCGATTCACGGACGAGGACTTTCAGCTGGTGCGCGGGTTCTCAGGGGTCGCGTCGGTGTCCTACTCCCTGTACGGGCAGGGTGTGGTGGTGTACCGCAATCATCAGGTCAACGCGTCCATCGAGGCGGGGCCCGCGCAGTTGAATGATCTGGCGCACTTCGTCGTCATCCGCGGCCGGATGTTCACCGACGCAGACGTCGCGGCGCACCGCAGCGTGGCTGTGCTCAGCCAGTCTCTCGCCGGAAAGCTCTTCGGTCCTGCCAATCCGGTCGGCAGCGTGGTTCGCATCGCCGGCCACCCGCTGCAGGTCATCGGCGTGGCCGCGTCCACCCAGTTCAACCTGTTCGCGACCATCCTCGGCGCGGACTACATTTACCTTCCTTCCACCACGTGTCACGATTTCTTCCCGTGGTGGAGCATCACGGAGATGGACGTGCGCATCCATCCCGGGGTGGACAAGGCCGACCTGTCACACCGGCTGGTGACCGCCCTCAACATCCACGCGCACAATCCAAACGCGTTCGAGGATGCGTCCGGTTTTCTCATCGGGATTGAACGAATCGTCGGGACGGTGACCTCCATCTTGACGCTGGTCATCGGGGCGGTTGCGGGCATCGCGCTGTTGGTGGGCGGAGTGGGGGTGATGAACATCATGCTCGTGTCCGTGACGGAGCGAACGCAGGAGATTGGCATCCGGATGTCGCTGGGGGCGACGCGGCGGGCGATTCTGCTGCAATTTCTCACCGAGTCGGTGATGATCACGGTGCTCGGCGGCGGCCTCGGGATCCTGTTCGGTGTTCTCGCCTCCTGGGTTGTCCACTGGACGACGCCGTTGCCATCGGTGGTCTCCCTTCAGGCCATCGCCATCGGGTTTTTCTTTTCCGTCGCGATTGGCGTGGTGTGCGGCATTTATCCGGCCAATAAAGCAGCGCGTCTCGATCCCATCGACGCGCTGCGGTACGAGTGATCCGCGGTTGAATTGGATTCCTGGAAAATCGGCCTGGACTCCGGCGGGGCGAGACAGCCGCCCCGCCGCGAAGCATTCGCGATTAGCCCAGCACGCGCATGTTGCGCAGGCGACGGACGCGCTCCGCCGTCGGCGGATGCGTCCGGAACAGGTTGATCAGCGATTCACCGCGCAACGGATTGACGATGAACAGGTGCGAGGCGGCGGGGCTGACGCCGGCCGGGATGTGATGCGCGTAGGCCTCCAGGCGTTCCAACGCGTCGGCCAGCGGATTGGGGTCCCCGACCAATCGGGCCCCTGTGGCATCCGCCTTGAATTCCCGCGTCCGCGAGATGGCGAGCTGGATGATGGTCGCCGCAATCGGGGCCAGGATCATCATCACCACCTCGGCGATGACGCTGCCGTTGTCCCGCTCGTCGCGGTTGCCCATCCCAAACCACATGACCCACTGCAGCATGTCGGCGAGAGAGGTGATGACACCCGCGAGCATCGCGGCCATCGACGAGATCAGGATGTCCCGGTTCTTGATGTGCGCCATCTCGTGGGCCAGGACACCTTCCAGCTCCCTCCAGGACAGGGCCTGCAGGATGCCCTCCGTCACGGCCACCTTGGCGTGGCGCGGGTTGCGGCCCGTGGCGAAGGCGTTCGGCTGTGGCGAAGGCGTCAGGTAGATCTCGGGCATCGGGAGATTCGCGCGGTCGGCCAGACGCCGCACGATGGCGTAGACCTCCGGGAGTTCCTGCTCGGACACGGGGCGCGAGCCGGTCATCATGATGGCCACCGTGCCGCTCATCCAGTACCCGATGAAGTTCATCAGGACCGAGATGACGAGGAAGATCAGCATCCCGTGGGTGCCGCCGATCAACCGGCCGAACAGGACCAGGATGACCGTCAGGACCCCCATCAGGATCCAGGTCTTCAGGGTATTCACCAACCCATCCCTCCCACCCATCCAGGGTGATGTGAAGTGTCTTGTTCTCACTGTCCATTGTACGTCCCGCCAGCGCGCCCTAAAAGCGGGCGGAAGCCCAGGATTGCAAGCGCTTTATGAACATTGCGCACACCTGCCGTTTGTTTCCGGGCATCCGATTCGCTATACTGTAACACCGTGATACAGCGGTCATCGCCCGGTCGCGTGCGGCCGGCAGGGAGGGCCGCCCGTCTTGAGACGCGCCTCCCGGAACCTTTCCATGCAAAGGAAGTGATCCGCGTGCGGCTCGGTTTGAACATTGAATACGAGGGCAGAACCTACGACATCCTCGAATTGCCGCCGGAAGCGTTCGTCGGTATGGTGCCCGGATTGACGCCGGAGCAGTTCCGACGGTTGGACGAGGCGTTTTCGGCGGTCTGGCCGGAGACCACCGTCCGGCGGCATCATATCCTCGGCTTCGTCGCCGAACAGGCGGGAACGTCCATCGACTACCTGTTGTTGAACCGGGAGCATGTCCGGTTTGATGAGCTGGACATCTCCGCGTACATCGAGGAGCACGATCAACGGCGGAATCGTCCGTCGTGAAGGCCGGAGGTGGCGGATGGCGATCGTGAACGTGGTGGTGCCCGGCAACGAACGGGGCGGGGCGGCCACCCATTTGACGGCATTGGCGAGGGCCGTGCGGACCGCGGGACGGACGGCCCTTTTTTCATTCTGGGCGGTTGGGGACGGCCCGCTGGCCACCGACATGGCGGCGTGGGTTCCGTTGCAGCCGGTGCCCGCGGCTCCGGTCGCGGCGATTCGGACGCTGGCCCTCCACATGCGGGATGGCGGCACCGCGTCCCTCTGGCATGCCCACGGGCCGCGGGTCAACGTCTACCTGGCGGTGGCGGCCACCATCGCGCGCCGGCGGTGGGTCTCCACCATTCACAGCGATCCGATGCGTGATTTTCTCGGAAGCCGGTGGAAAACGGTGATTCTGACCCGATTGAATCTGGCGGCCCTGAAGCGTGCGGACGCCTGGTTCGTCGGCAACCCGGCCTTTGTCCAACACCTGCCGGACAAGCCCTGGTTTCACGTGCCCAACGCCCTCGTCGCCCCCGAGCTGCCGCACCCGGCCGACGTCTGTCGATCCCGCCTGCGCCAACACCTGCACCTTCCGGCCGAAACCCCGCTTGTGGGCACCGTGGCCCGGCTCGATCCCGTCAAGGACATCCCCACCATCCTCCGCGCGCTGACCGACCTGCCCGGCGTGCACCTGGCGGTGGCGGGGGACGGCGCGCAGCGGAGCGAGCTGGAGGCGTTGGCCGGACGACTCGGCGTATCCGAACGAGTGCACTGGCTGGGTTTCGTCCATCCCGTGGGGCCGTTTTTGGCCGCTCTCGACGTGCACATCCTGGCCTCCATCAGCGAAGGAAGCTCGCCGTACGCGGTTCTGGAGGCGGGATACTACGGTGTCCCGAACGTTCTGTCCGATATCCCGGCCACCCGCCACCTGGTCGATCCGAATGATTCCGCGCTGGTGTTCCCGGTTGGTGACGAGCGTGCACTGGCGGCGCAGGTCCGCCGTGTGCTCGGCGACCCTGCCCTGGCGGGTCATCTGGTGCGGCGGTTTCGTGAGACCATCCTGCCCAACTTCACGTTGGAGCGGATGCTGGAGGCGTATGTGGAGGGATATCGCGCGCTTGGCCTGCCGGTCGAACAATCGGCCTGGTGAGGCCTGCGGGGCGTCTCCGGCCCTCGAAGCGGACCCGAAAATTGGGCGGATTTCACAGTGTCCCATTCGGAAATTGTGGTTGCAAATTGAGGGGGCAGGTCTTATACTATCTGTCGTAATGTCTGGCACGCCAGATTGGAATCATTTTCAAAACGGAATGTTCGCCGTCACTTAAAGGGTTAGGACCTCACCGGACTAACTTTCCCCCGTGGTGAATGTGCGACTTCCACA
>NZ_JAIMAV010000057.1 GCF_023511815.1 Alicyclobacillus sp. | reverse complement strand
CGGCCATCGCGGCCGCCGCAGCGGCGACGTCGAGTAATATAGCACACCAAGGTGCGCGGGATCAACCCGGTGGATACTGGAAATGTACCCAGATGGATTCCGACCCGTGCGGCCATGGCGTTCGTTGATGAACCGTCAAACGACCGGCACGACCCGCAACGGGAGCCGTGGGGCCCACCGCTGGCGCGTCACACCGGTCGCTTCGCCCCCGTGATCGGAGGCATCCAGCCGTTCGGAGCGCTCATCCACAAGTGCGCTCAATCGTCGGCGCGATCGCGCATGAGCGGGAACAGCAACACGTCCCGAATCGAAGGCTGGTTCGTCAACAGCATCACCAACCGGTCCACACCGATGCCAAGACCCCCGGTCGGAGGCATCCCATGCTCCATGGCCGTCAGAAAGTCCTCGTCGATTTCGAGCGCCTCATCGTTGCCCTGGGCCTTCTCGCGGGCCTGTTGTTCGAATCGCTGGCGCTGATCCAGGGGATCATTCAACTCCGTGAAGGCGTTTCCGTGTTCGCGGCCGACGATGAACAACTCGAACCGATCCGTGAACCGAGGGTCCTGCGCATTCTTACGGGCCAGTGGCGAGACCTCCACAGGATGTCCATAGACGAAGGTCGGCTGGATGAGCTTGTCCTCCACCTTTTGTTCGAAGAACTCGTTCACAATGTGCCCGTATTCCATGCGCGGCGTGATGGTCACGCCGTGCGCCTGAGCCAATGTCCGCGCCTCCTCCGTCGATTGCACCTCAAAGAAATCGACGCCGGTGTGTTCGCGGATCAGGTCCACCATGTGCCTGCGGGCCCAGGGCCCCTCGAGGTGCACCACGTGGTCACCGTACGGGATCTCGAGGGTGCCGTTGACCTCGCGGGCGATGTGGCGGATCATCTCCTCCGTCAGATCCATGATGTCGTGGAAGTCGGCATACGCCTGGTACAGTTCGAGCATGGTGAACTCCGGGTTGTGCCGGGTCGACACACCTTCGTTCCGGTACACCCGCCCGATCTCGTACACACGCTCCAACCCGCCGATGATCAACCGCTTCAAATGAAGTTCCAGCGCAATGCGCAGATGCAAGGGCATGTCCAGCGCATTGTGGTGAGTGACGAACGGACGTGCGTGGGCGCCACTCGCCACGCTGTGCAGCGTGGGGGTCTCGACCTCGAGAAAGCCCCGCTCGTCCAGAAAGCGCCGCATCGCCTGGATGATCCGGGATCTCGCGATGAACGTCTCGCGAACGTCCGGGTTCACAATCAGGTCCAGGTACCGTTGCCGGTAGCGCCGTTCGACGTCCTTCAGGCCATGCCATTTCTCCGGCAGAGGCCGAAGCGCCTTGGCCAAAAGCGTCAGGGACTCCGCCAACACCGTGATCTCCCCGCGGTTGGTGCGGAACACCGGGCCTTCGACGCCGATGAAATCCCCGAGGTCAATCAGCTGTTGGAACACCTCATACGCGTCCGGCCCGAGGACATCGTACTTGGCGTAAATCTGGATGGAACCGGTACGGTCCTGCAGGACGGCGAACGTCGCCTTTCCGTGCCCGCGGCGGATCATCAGCCGCCCCGCGATCCGGACGCGCAGCGCCGCCTCGTCCAATTCCTCCTTCGACTTGTCACGGCCGAAGTCGAGAATGTCCGCGGCGTGGTGTGTCACCTCATATCGTTGGCCAAACGGGTCAATCCCGCGAGCCTCCAGCTCCTTCAACTTATTCACTCGCGTCTGATACAGCTCTCGCTCGTCCAATACCCACCTCTCCAATCCAACGAAACGGACGAGGTTGTGGTTTCCCACCCTCGCCCGTCGAATCCTGCACGGATATCATACCATGGATGAATCGCTGTT
This sequence comes from Alicyclobacillus sp., assembly GCF_023511815.1. GTDB lineage: Bacteria > Bacillota > Bacilli > Alicyclobacillales > Alicyclobacillaceae > Alicyclobacillus_H. The sequence goes on along the minus strand of NZ_JAIMAV010000057.1, from coordinate 15,841 downwards.
TCCCGTCCAGTCCTTCAGCGTTTGATGCTGAGGATCTTGAACTGAATCGTGCCCGCCGGCACCGCGACCTCAACCACCGATCCGATGGATTTGCCGAGCAAGGCCCGGCCCACCGGCGATTCGTTCGAGATCTTGTTGCTCGCCGGGTCGGCTTCGGCCGATCCGACGATGGTGTATTCCACCTCTTCATCGAACTCGATGTCGCGCAGACGGACCGTCGACCCGATGCTGACCACATCTGTATTCACATCGTTGTCCTGGATGATGCGCGCATTGCGCAACATCTTCTCCAGGGTCATGATCCGCCCTTCAATGAAGGCCTGCTCGTTTTTTGCGTCCTCATATTCGGAGTTCTCGCTGATGTCCCCGTAGCTGATGGCCAGCTTGATGCGTTCGGCGACCTCGCGGCGCTTCACGCTTTTCAGGTGCTCCAGCTCCTCCTCCAGTTTCTGCAGGCCTTCCGGCGTCAGCAGCACTTCTTTGTCAGCCATTCAGGTCTCTCCTTTGCAACCGCTGTGATACCGTTGTACATATGCCGTGGTGACACCCGAATATTCTTGTCCCCCGATTGTGAAAACACTGCCAGTACCGAAACGTACTAACAGTGTTGCGATCACGATTCGGTTGCGTCGTCTATGCGCAATTATAGAGAGCGTCCCCCGGGATGTCAACGCATTCATGCACAGCCAAAGACCGGTATTTGGAAAGTTCTATTAAAATTCCGATGAGATTCATCAGGTCTCCGCTCTGTCCTCGGGCTCCGCTTCAAGCCGGGTCACACCCGTCAGCTCCGCCTCCGTCACCTGGAGGACCTCGGTGAGACGAGCCACCAGATCCGGGGTCGGTTTTCTCGTCCCGCGCTCCAATCCCCCGATGATGGCCACACTCACCCCCACGGCGGACGCGAGTTCCGCCTGCGTCCAGTGCTTCAGTTTACGGTATGCACGCAGCCGCCTCGCGAATACGTCCGACACAACACACGCCCCCCTCGCTGGCGGCGCTTTCCGCCATCTCCCGCAGCGTCCGCCCGCCCAGCCCGCGGCGCTCCGGAATCAGCTCCGCCAGCGGAATCAGGACAAACCCGCGCTCCCACATTCGGGGATGCGGGATCTGGAGATCGCGGAAGCACACATATTCGTGATCGTACAGCAGGATGTCGATATCCAGCGTCCGGGGACCAAACCGAATTTGGCGAACCCGGCCGAACCGCGTCTCGATGGCCTGCACACCCGCGAGAAGATCCCGCGGGCGAAGCAGGACCTGCATTCCAACCACCAGGTTTAAAAAATCGGGTTGCGCAAGATACCCCACCGGCCGGGTCTCGTACACACAGGAGCACATCAGGGGCCCCACCGCGAGCCGCCGCAATTCATCCAGCGCCCCGAGCAAATTGCGAATCCGCGAACCCTGGTTGCTGCCCAACCCGAGATACACCGTGTGGACCCCGCCGCGACCGTCCCATGCTCGGGGAACCCCGGGGCCGCGCCTCATCTCATCGTGCGATCCGGAGGACCGGAGTGCATCCCATCCGTCACGCGGTGGCATCGCGAATGGCCTCCACCATGCGGCAGGTCCGAACCGTCTCCCGCACGTCGTGCACCCGCACCATCCGAACCCCCGCGGCCACTCCCCAGGCCACGGTGGCCAAGGACCCCTCCAGACGATCCTGTGGCGGGGTCCCCAACGTGCGCCCGATCACGCTCTTGCGGCTCGTCCCGAGCAGAACCGGCCATCCCAGGGTACAGTATTCGGACAACCGCCGCAGGATCTGGAGGTTCTGCTCATAGGTTTTGCCGAATCCGATCCCGGGATCGATCCACAACCGGTCCGCACCAATCCCCGCCGCGAGACAGCGTTCCACCCCCCGGTTCGTCTCCTCGACCAGAACATCGTAGGCGTGCCCAAGAGCCGGTTCCTCGCGGTTGTGCATCCACACGTAGACACACCCGGCGTCGGCGGCCACCCGCAGGATGTCGGGATCCGCCAGGCCGCCCCACACGTCGTTGACGATGTGGACGCCGAGCTCCAACGCGCGGGCGGCCGTCTCGGCCCGGTAGGTGTCCACCGAGATCGGGATGGACGCGTTTTGGCACAGCTCCCGCAGCACCGGCGATAGGCGGCGCCACTCCTCCTCCGCCGAGATGGGTTGCCCGCCCGGACGCGTGCTCTCGCCGCCGACATCAATCACGTCGGCCCCCTCTTCCATCAGACGGTACGCGTGGCGAATCGCGTCTTCCGGGCGGATGTATCGGCCTCCGTCCGAGAACGAATCGGGGGTCACATTGACGATCCCCATCACCAGCGTCCGCCCCGTGGTCTCCTTCAGCCTCCGGGCTTGCTCCAAGCGGTTCACCCCCGTTCCTCCTCCGGCATCAGCGCGGCCAATTCCTCCTTCGTGAAGGCGTAGCGGGTGTTGCAAAAGTGGCACACCACCTCGGCGCCTCCCTGTTCCCGGATCATCGATTCCAGCTCCGCGCGCCCAAGGCTCTTGAGCACCAGGCGGATGCGTTCGCGCTCACACGTGCACCGGTACTCCAGCGGTCGCCGCTCCAGCACCCGCACCTCGGGCAGCACGCGGCGCATCAGGTCCTCCGCCGTCGCGCCGGCCATCATCTGGTCGGTCACGCTCGCCAGCCCCGCCAGCCGCGCCTCCAGCGCCGCCACGTCCTCCTCGGTGTGGCCTGGCATCAGCTGAACGATGAACCCGCCCGCGGCCAGCACCGAATGGTCCGTGTCGACCAGCACCCCGGCGCCCACCGCCGACGGTGTCTGCTCGGAGACCGCGAAGTAGTAGGTGAAGTCATCGCCGATCTCTCCGGTCTGAAGTTCCACACTGCCGCGGTACACGTCGCGCAGGCCCATGTCGCGCATGACATACAGCATGCCGCGTCCGACCGCGCCGCCCACGTCCAGCTTGCCGAGCGCGTTGAGCGGCAGATGCACGTGCGGGTTCTGCACATAGCCCCGGACGTGTCCCGCCGCGTCCGCATCGACCACAATCCGGCCCAATGGGCCGTCCCCGTCGACCTGAAGGGTCAAACGTTCGTTCGCCTTCAGCTGCATCGCCATCATCGCCCCGACCGACACCGTCCGCCCGAGCGCCGCGGTCGCCACCGGCCAAGACCGATGGACCTGTTGCAATGCATTCACCACCCCCGTGGTGGTGCAGGCGAACGCGCGAATGGGCCTGTCCGGCACCACCCCGCGAACCACCACGTCCTCGACCGCCATGCGCATCCTCCCCTCATGTTCCCAGGTCACCGCTACACCTCGCAGCCGGTGATCGCCAGGGTAAGCTCCTTTGCCAGATCCACCTCCACCGGCGGTTGGACCGGCTGACCGCTCTCGGTCTCCAACAGCCGTACCACCGGCCGCTGGGATTGACGCCTGGACGTGCGAACCACCACACCCTTGCATCCGTTGGAGAGCCGAACCGTCATTCCGACGGGGTACACGTCCACCGTGCGGACGAACGCGTCAATCACCCGCGGATCGAACAGCGACCCGCTCCCGGCCAGCAGCATCTCATACGCGTCGTGCGGCAGGTAACCGGCCCGATAGACTCGATTGGCGGTCAGCGCCTCGTACACGTCCGCGACCGCGGTCACGCGCCCGAACAGATGAATTTCCGTTCCTCCGATGCCCGCGGGATACCCCGAACCGTCCATTCGTTCATGGTGCTGCAGGGCGATGACGTTCGAGACCGACGGAAGCTCGCCCGCGTCACGCAGGATTTCGTATCCATAGACGGTGTGCAATTTCACCGTTTGATACTCATCCTCCGTCAACCGGCCGGGCTTCTTCAGGATGGGCCGTGGAATGCGCAGCTTCCCGACATCGTGCAACAGCGCGCCGAGCCCCAGGTGAATCAGCTGCTCCGTGGACAACCGCAGCGCGATCCCGAGCGCCAACGCGTACAGCGTGACGTTCACCGAATGGTGGTACAGCTCCCCGTCGGTCAGGTAGACGTTTCCGAACTGCTGACCGGCGTGCCCGAGTTCGCGCATCTCCTCGATGATCTCTTCCACCAGAGGGCGCATCCGCCCCCGCACCCGCGTGGAGCGAACCCGCCGGGAGGTCGGCACGGACACCAACTCCGTCAGCGTGTCGTAGGTGGCCGCCAGGACGCGCTGCCTCGTCTCCGGCGTGATCAATTCGGCGGGACACACGTCATCCGTACGCTCATCCTCGATGCACACGGAGGTGATCCCGAGCGATAACAGCCGTTGCACCCAGTGTGGGGTCAGCGTGATGCCGCGCGCGAGCAGGACCCGCCCCCGCTCGTCCAGAATGTTTCTGGCCAGCACCCGGTTGGGTTCGATGACGCGCAAGGACACCCACCGCAAGGAGATCCCCCCTGATCACGAAAGCTGCAAATCCACGACAGTCACCCAAGGGGCTTCCACGCGCGGCCCGGAACAGTCGACCACGTGCATCTTCCTCCAGACGTGCAGAAAGGACCCCCGACACCGTCGAGGGCCCTGCACTCGCCATCAGGATTCCATCAGCGCGCGGATCTCGTCTTCGTCGACGGTCTCCTTCTCCAGCAAAAGCTGCGCGAGCGCCTCCAACTTGTCGCGCCGTTCGGTCAGGATGCGCTTGGTCCGTTCGTGGCACGACTCGACGATCCGCTTCATCTCCTCGTCGATCTCGTAGGCGACCCGGTCGCTGTAGTTCGGTTCGAGCGACAGGTCGCGGCCCAGAAACACCTGTCCGCTGCCCTGGCGACTCCCGAACTGCATCGGGCCCAGCCGCTCGCTCATCCCGTACTCCGTCACCATCTGCCGAGCGATCCCGGTGACCCGCTGCAGGTCGTTCGACGCGCCCGTGCTGATTTCATTGAACACAATCTCCTCGGCGACTCGGCCGCCCAGAAGGCCGCAGATGCGATCCAACATCTCCTGCTTGGTCGCGAAATAGCGGTCCTCCTTGGGAAGGGTGATGGTGTAACCGCCCGCCATGCCGCGCGGGATGATGGTCACCTTGTGCACGGTCTCGCCGTTCTGAAGGAAGTAGCCGACGACCGCGTGCCCCGCCTCGTGGTAGGCGACCAATCGGCGTTCCTTCTCGGACATCACCCGGCTGCGCTTTTCCGGCCCGGCCATCACGCGGTCGATGGCCTCGTCGATGTCCGCCCAGGTGATCTGCGACTGTTGCTTGCGCGCCGCCAGGAGCGCCGCCTCGTTCAGCACGTTTTCCAGGTCCGCGCCGGTGAACCCGGGGGTCCGCTTGGCGATGACGTCCATGCGCACATCCGGCGCGAACGGCTTGTTTCGGGCGTGCACGTGCAGGATTTCCTCACGGCCCTTGACATCGGGACGGTTGACGACAATCTGCCGGTCAAACCGCCCGGGGCGCAGGAGGGCGGGATCGAGAATATCCGGACGGTTGGTTGCGGCGATGATGACGATGCCTTCGTTGGCGGCGAAGCCGTCCATCTCGACCAGCAACTGGTTCAAGGTCTGCTCGCGTTCATCGTGGCCGCCGCCGAGGCCTGCGCCGCGATGCCGGCCGACCGCGTCAATCTCGTCGATGAAGATGATGCAGGGGGCGTTCTTCTTGGCGGTCTCGAACAGGTCGCGGACGCGGGAGGCACCGACGCCGACGAACATCTCGACGAAGTCCGAACCGCTGATGCTGAAGAACGGGACGCCCGCCTCCCCGGCGACCGCCCGAGCCAGCAGCGTCTTACCGGTCCCCGGCGGCCCGACGAGCAGGACCCCTTTCGGAATGCGCGCCCCCAGAGCGGAGAACCGCTTCGGGTCCTTCAAAAATTCGACAATCTCCTCGAGTTCCGCCTTCTCCTCGTCGGCCCCGGCCACATCGCGGAAGGTCACCTTCCGCTTCTCCTCGGAATACAGGCGCGCCCGGCTCTTGCCGAAGTTCATGACGCGGCTTCCGCCGCCCTGGGCCTGATTGAAGAGGAAGAACATCAGGATGAAGATGAAGATGAACGGGATGACCGATTCGAGCACCTGAATCCAGACGGACGCCTTCGGCTGCGCCTCGGTGACGACGTCCAGCTTGTTGTTCACGAGGAAGTCCGTCACGTCGTGGTCGAGCAGCGCCCGCGTGGTGAACTTGGTGTCGTCCGTCAGCGTGCCGTCGATGGTGGCGGTCAGGCCCTCCGGCGTCACGTACACCGAGCCCTGGACCTCGTGATTCTGCACTTTATTGACGAACTCCGTGTAGGAGAGGACTTTCCGGGTGTGATCCTGACCGGTGATGTAGTCCACAACGCCCACGATAGCAAGTAAAATCAGGACGTAGAAGACAATGCTGCGGTAGAACCTGTTCATGCCTTACCTCCTCCCGGCCATGGCGCCCTCATTGTATCACACCGCGCACATGCTCCGATAGCCGCCGTGCGGCCCGCGGGGCCGCGAATCAGCGCTCGTACACCTCGGGTTTGAGGACGCCGACATAGGGGAGATTGCGGTACCGCTCCGCGTAGTCCAGCCCGTACCCGACGATGAATTCGTTCGGGACGATGAATCCCCGGTAGTCCGCCTCAATCTCCATCTTCCTGCCCTCCGGCTTGTCGAACAACGCCGCCACCTTGACGGAAGCCGCCCGCCGGTGCAGGAGGATCTCTTTCAAATACGCCAACGTCAACCCGGTGTCGATGATGTCCTCGACGATGACCACATGCCGCCCCTCCACCGGGCGTTCCAGGTCCTTCAGGATCCGCACCACACCGGAGGACTTCGACGCGGCCCCATAGCTGGAGATGGCCATGAAATCCATCTCCAGGGGGATGGTCACACGTTTGACGAGGTCGGCCATGAACAGGACAGCACCCTTGAGGACGCAGATGAACAGAGGATTCTTGCCCTCGTACTCCACGGACAGCTGCTCGCCCATACGACGGACACAATCGAGGATCTCCTCCTCGCTGAACAACACCTTCTCCAGATCTGGATGCATACAGGCCTCCCGTATCCCCTCGATGTCCCTTACCTACCCTTACGCCGTTCCGGGGCGGGGCATGAACGCCCCGTCGAAATCCGGCCGAAGGAGGGTGTCGACCCGCCAGCCCGCCGAATCCCGCGGCGTCAGGAGTCCGTGCCGGGCCCGCACGAGCCCGGGGAGCCAAAGAATCTCCCCCATCCGCGCGAATCTCGGCCAGGCGGCGCGAAGTTCGCGCGGCACCTTCGCGTCCACAAAGACGTCCTGGAGCTTTTTGGTTCCCGTCATCCCGAGCGGCGCAATCCGTTCCCCCGTTTCACCGGGACGCACGTCGAGGAACGGCCACCGCGGAATGAACAACGTCCACCGCGACCCCTGCAATCCGTCGCCCGCACTCCAACGCCGGCAGACAAAGCGCCATCCGGCCCCCTCATCGCCCGCGCCGGGCCAGTCCAGGGTCGCGCCATCCGCCAGCATCCACCGGATCGGTTCAAACCTGCGCACCGAATCCGGCGCGGTGCGGCCGGCGCCCGCCGGCTCCACAACGATCCGGTGATACCGCCGCTCCGCCCGCCATCCGCCCGGCAGATCCACGAACCCCGAGGGGGCGTTTCGCACGCACAGCAGGCGCACGCTTTCCACGTGGGCGAACGTCCAGTCGGGGGACGGACTCCCTTTGGAGGTTAAACAATACAATAGTATTTTAATCGCCCTTCGTTGTAAAGCGACCGGGGCCTCTCGCAGGGTCGGCACATCAATCACCCCACGCGCCCCGGACAGGGTGATGGCGCGCCGGAAAACCGCTTGCGCCTCTTCGGCCAGATGAAGGTCCTCCGCCTGAATCACCCGGCTTGTTTCCGCCACGGTTTGTGCGAGGCTCGGCTGGCGTTCCTTCAGCCGCGGGATGATCTCCAGGCGGAGGAAGTTTCGCAGCGGATCGACCGATTGATTCGATTCGTCCTCCACGTGGTCCAGTCCGTGAACCGCCGCGTACCGCGCAATGTCCGCCCGGGTCACCGGGAGCAGCGGGCGCAACCAGGTCAGCCCGCCGATGCGCACCTGCGGCCGGATACCGGAAAGACCCTCCAACGACGCGCCGCGGATGAGCCGCAACAGAATGGTCTCCACCTGGTCGTCCGCGTGGTGGGCCAACCACACGCGCTCTGCGCCAACGGCCTCGGCCGTCCGGACAATCGCCTCGCGGCGGACCCGCCGCGCATCCGCTTCGAGGCCCCTACGCTCCTGCGGCGGGATGCTCTCCAAGGAGACCCGTTGCACCGAGCAGTCAACCCCCAAACGGCGGCACAGCCCCTCCACGAAGCGCGCCTCCTCGTCGGCCGCCGCCCGCAATCCGTGATGGACGTGGACCACCGCGATGGGCACCTGATGCCACGGGCGCAGCGTGCACAGCGTGTGCAGGAGAACGACGGAGTCCACCCCGCCCGAGACCGCGACCAACCACGGTTTCGCAGCCATCCGGTCCTTGTCCATGAAGGTTCGGCACATGGCCCGCACGGCCGCCAGCACCGCACGCGCCCTCGTCATCTCACTCGCCCCCGACCTGGTGCTCACCGTCGATTCCCTCCGTTTTGCGCGGTACCGGATGTCCTCATGATACCACCCGGCCCGGCGCGCCGCCGTCACGGGATCCATCCGAGAAACGTCATCCAGGCCCAGGTCGTCGACAGCAGGGCGCCCGTCAGCGACGCCCACATCAGCCATTCGGTCCAGTCCCGCCCGGGCCGCGCACGCGGGTTCGCGGCCGGCCGCCCGGACGATCCCGACGCCGGTCGCACGGCCGGACGCCGCCGGGTTGATGGTGCGCCCGGCGAAGCGATGCCAGCACTTGCGTTGCCAGCGTTGACGCCGTAGGCGCCGTTGCCACCGTTGCCACCGTTGCCACCGTTGCCAGCGTTGACGCCGGTTCTGCCCCCTCTGCGCCCGGCCCGGGCCACGGCTGCAGAGCCCAAAGCGCCACCGCCGTGCGCCCGCTCCCATGCCGACGCGAACTCCGCCGCGTCCACCTGTCCCGCGAGGCCGAGCTTCAGCACCTGGCGAACCGGACTCGGCCACTTTCTCAGCCGCGACTCCAACCACGCCTGGCGCTGTTGCGGGGGCTGGCCAGCCAAGGTGGAGGGCGGGGTCCAGTGCCCGAAGCGCAGCGTCAACATCAGCGCCATCGCCGCCACGTCGTAGGAAGGTTCGGCCACCCGGCCGCCGAATCCCCAGAAGGCCCGGTCGTAGTGGGGTGTGAACTGACGCACGGATCGACCGAACGGCGTGACCCCGCCCGCGTCGACGAACCGCACCCTCGGCGGGTCCCCGTGGACCACCAGGTTGTCCGGCTTGAGATCGCAGAACGCGTAGCCGGCGGCGTGCAGTTCTTTCAGACCCTCCGCGAGCCCTCGCACCACCGCGCGCACGGAGGCCTGCCCCAGGGTCGCTCCGACCTGGGACAGGGCGGCCCCCGGGATCCACTCCATCACATAAAAAAAAGCCGACGGGCCGTGGTCATCTATCCACATCGGCTTGGGAAAGCTGCCGGAGACGCGGTGCAGGCGCTCGAGCACCGCCCACTCCAACGCGATGTCCCCGGCGTTCGGGCACACCTTGAGCGCGGCCGGCCCCAACCGGGTGCGCACCAGATACACGTCTCCATTCGCGCCCCTGCCCAGACGCCGCTCCACCAGAAACCGCTCGCCGGTCCATTTCCCGGTCACCCATTCCCCCGGTTGCACAGACCCCTACCTCCGGGATCACGGCGCGGCCGCTTCGTCGCTCCACGCGCGCGGCAGGTCGTCATCCTCCGACGTCCGATGGAACGGCACCTCCTCGAAGAGCGCCATGGCGCGCTCGATGGCCGGCCCGGTCGGTGTCCCGCCGCGCGCGACCCACATCCCGTCCAGAGCGGCCATGTCCAGGCGGCTGGTGAAAGACTGCACCACCCGAACCGGCTCGTCCCCGCTGCCCGGGAACGCGATGACCGCCACCTCCGAGGCGCCCTGGCGCGCCTGCAGCGAAAACGCGAGATCCCGTATCGCCTCGCGGACGGTCGGCATCTTGTCCTTCATGCTCGCACTCGTGTCGACCGCCACCACAATCCTCAGCCCCAGCTCCTCCTCCAGCTTGTCCACCACCTGCATGACGCGCGAACGCTCCACCGGCGGCAGGTCCTCCGCGGACTTGCCCATCACCTGCATCAGCTCGCGGTTGACCACCTGCTGCAGCGTCAGCTGCATGGTCTGCTGGGTCATCATCTGAGCCGTCGCCGAGAGCTGTGCCGGCTCCACGACGCGGCACATGCCCCCGCCCGCGTCCGCGATGGACATCGCCTCCTCACGGCCGTGGCGCCCCATGTCCCCTTTGTCGACGACGCCGATCACGTTCACCACCACGCCCTTTCGGCGGGCCTCGGCGGCGGCGGTCACCGGATCGATCCCGACGTTGGAGCACCCATCGGTGATCACCAACAACTGGCGCATGACGGCTTGCTGCTCTCTCAAATCTCGCACCCCCCATACGGACTAGTAGCCAGTATGGACGGTTTTTCAGGCCGTCATTCCGCTTCAGGCACCCCGCCGGCGCTGTTGGCGCAATCCCGCGATGTGCGGAATCGAGATGGCCGCCCATTCCGGTTTGTGCGCCTCCACGGCCGCCACCATGACCGTCATGTCGTCGCGGATCTCCCCGTGGTTGAACCGGACCGCGCACTCGAGCAGGGTGTCCGCGATGGCCTGCGGATCGCTCGTCTCCAACTGGGCGATCTGCCGTTTCAACCACTCGTCCTGGTCGTAGGTCCGGTGCGGCGCGTCGTACACCCCGTCGGACACGAGGATCAGGATGTCGCCGGCCTGCAGCTGCTCGACGATGGACTGCACCTCGATGTCTCGGAGGATCCCGATGGGGATGCTGTCGCCGCGAATGGTGATCACGTCGTTCCCGCGCTTGATGAAGCTCGGAGCCGACCCGATCTTCAGGAATTCGGCTCTGGCGCTGTACAGGTCGATGAGCGCCATGTCGAGCGTCGTGAACACCTCCTCGCGGGAGCGCAACAGCAGGGCGGAGTTGACCGTCCGCACGGCCAGCTGTTCATCGAAGCCCGCCTGCAGCAGGCGCGTGAGCAGATCGATGGCGGCTTTGGATTCCCGCTGCGCGCGCTCGCCGTTGCCCATGCCGTCGCTGACCGCCACCGCAAACCGCCGGTTGCCGATGTCGAGAGCGGTGCACGAGTCGCCGGACACGGTGCGGCCGTCGCGGGCCACCGTCGCCACCGCCGTCCGCACGTCAAACAGGCGGGCGGACCGGAACACGACCCGGCACGACCCCGGGCCGCCGCAGACCTCGTGCACCGTGATGTTCTCCCCTACGATCCCGGACAAAAGCGGCGCAATGACGCGGACCGAGTTCTCATGCGCCCCCTGTGAGGGTTGCGTCACCTCCACCTCCACGCGCCCGGGATCGAGGCTGACGATGTGGACATCGTCGACGTACAGGCCCATCTGCTCAATCGCCGCGAGGATCTGTTCCTCACGCCAGAGGGTGGATTCGTTGCGGCGATCGATCTCGGACGCGACACTCCGGATGACCTCCGCCACCCCGGCGAGCTGCTGGGACACCAATTGCCTCTGCTCGTTGAGCTTGTTCAGCCATTTCGCGTCGCGATCGATGATCTCCAGGTTCTGCCGCAGCATGGACATCATCGCGTCCATCCGGACACACCGCTCCCGCAGGTCGGGCGTCGGCGGTTCAAATCGCGATCCGGTGGCCTCCAATCGCTCGAGGGTATGGACGATGGCCTGATAGGTCTGGAAGGACTCCTTCCCCCAGCATTTCTCCCGGCGCGGGCACGCGTGACAAACCGTGGTGGCGACCCGGCCGACGGCGTGATCCATCAGCTGATGGGCGGAGGTCACCGAGCTTACCCCGCCTGCCGCGAACGTGTTGGACAGCTCCTCAAACACCTGGCCCAGCCCGTCGACGCGCTCCCACAGCAGTTTGCGCACGCGCCGCGCGCGGTCCTGTTCGGATTCGCGGTGTTCCTGGGTGCCCGGGACACAGGCGGCCAGCTCGCGACGCAATCGCCGCGGGGTGAAGAAGTACAGGATGCAGCCGATGCCACCGGCAAGCGCGCTGGCCTCCACGGCGGCGAAGCTGTTGGCCGTCGCGGTGCTCAACAGCGCGGTGCTGCCGACGAACGCCAACCCGCCCCACAGGCGTCCGGCGTCTTTCAGCACCCCCGCCAGGAGGCCGGAGAACGCGAGCACGGCGACATCGGCGAGCCCCGTGGTGTGGTGGACGACGGACAGCGTTCCGGTGACCACCGCGGTCGTGGTCGCCACCCCCGGCCCCCCCGCCGCGGCCATGAGCAGCACCAGCCAGTCAATCACCACCCCGGCGACGGAGACGCCCGCGACCGTCCACGACGCCAGTCCGGTGATCACCGACCCGAGCAGGATGGAGATGCTCACCCACTGGTCGAACCGCAGGGTCCGCCCGCCCAGCTCTCCGGTGAAGATGGGGATGCATTGAATGAAGATGAGTGCCAGAATCGCGACCAGTGCGCCATCGGCAAACGAGATCATCAGATCGTAACGGGTCCAGACGGTTCCGACGGCGGCCAGCCGCGCGATGACGTCTATCGTGGCGGCGATGAACGGAGCCCAGTGCAAATCCGGTGCGCGGCGGGCGAACAGAGCCCTTCGGCACAGCAGATACACCACCATCTCGACGCCGAGCAGGCTGGCCGCACCGAGCCCGCCCCGGGTGAACGCGCCGACGAGGGCGGCGGCCGCCGGCCAGCTTCGCTTCACACCCAGAAGCTCCACGACGATCACGAAAAAGGCGATGGCAAACGGCGAGATCACCTGTTCGATGTCCGCTCGGCCGAGCAACAGAGCCAGCCCGATGAGGATCACGACCCGCGTCCAGGACGGCCGTGCCCACGGCAGCGAGCGTGTGGGAAGCGTTCCGTTCGACACCCGCTTCCCCCTGCCCGTGACGACAACTTGATACGCCATGGTTCCTTCCCCCTCCATGAGGTGTGGGGACATTATACGGAGAAGGGAAGGGTGAATTTTGTCAAACCGTGGTGTCGAAACGAAAAAATATTCCGACACGGATCTCCCCCGTCCGCCACCCGTCGACGGAATTCGCATCGGCCGTGCGCGTGTTTTGTCGGACGCGGGCGATCCGCGTCCCATGGGGTCGATCCCGTATAATGAACACAAATTCCACCAGGGACAGGAGGCCCCAACCTTGGAACCAAATCGGATGACACCGGGCGGACGGATGTCGTGGGAGACGTTTTTCGCCACACAGAGCCGCGTGATGGCCCTGCGCTCCACCTGTCAACGCTTGGCGGTCGGCTGCGTGATCGTGCGGGACAAACGGATGATCGCGAGTGGGTACAACGGATCCATCCGAGGAGACGTGCACTGCCTGGACGTCGGATGCCGGATGGTGGATGGTCACTGTGTCCGCGCGATTCACGCCGAGCAGAACGCCCTTCTGCAGTGCGCGCGGTTCGGCATCTCGACGGAGGGCGCCGACCTGTACGTCACCCATCTGCCGTGTCTGCAGTGCACCAAGAGCATCATTCAGGCGGGGATTCGCCGGGTGTACTTCGAGGAGGTCTATCGGCCGGATCCGTACGCCGCCGAACTCTTCGATTTCGCGGGGGTGGAGGTCGTCCAGGTGAAAAGCGACCTGAATGCGCTGCTGCGGGCGGTGTCAAGACAAGCGCAAGGACAGGATGTTCCCCATATACATAAGTAAACGCCGCCGACAGGCAGGACGGGCGGCCGCCAGCCCGGGAAAGCGAGGGGGAAGCGGATGCCGGAATGGTTGTGCAGCCAATTGCGGAGGGCGTTTTTCAACCACGACACGCGCTCCATCCAGATGCTGAATGAAGCGTTTTTCCGGTACCGGAATTCCAAGGGCCTCGCGCAGCCGTGAGTGCGGCTGCCGAGGCCCCTGCGCCGTCACGGCCAGGCGCTTCAGCCGGTGACGTGAAGCGTGGCGGCAATCCACGTGCTGTAACCGAAGATGCACGTCGAGAGCAGCAGCAGGACGCTTCCGAACAGGTTCCTATCCCGCAGCAGGCGCACCAACCCGATCAACGACATGATGGTGAACGCCAACAGGAAGACGGCCACCACCCAGGGGTGCAGGTAATGTTCCACCACGCGTCACCTTCCTCGTCAGACTCCTGCGGCCCAAGACCTCGAATGACATTATAATGAACCGGCGCGGCCCGGTCAAAATCATCTGAGTTCCGATCCGTCCTCCGGATTCAGAAGCGTCCCGTTGAATTTGCCGGCCACGCGCCGAAGCACCGCCATGTCCACAGGCCCCAGCTGGACCTTGTACATATCGAGCGAGATGTGACACCCGTCGCGGTCGTTGATGTTCCCAAACGCGAGCATGACGCGCGTCCCGTCGCTCAGCTCATACTCCAAATAGTACCGTTCCACGTCAGCCTCCCCGTGATGCGAGAACGAGGCACCTCGGTGCCCCGTCCCTCTGTGTGTCAGCCCCGGCGTCCGCCGCGGCCGCCCCGCTTGGACTCGCTGCGCCGCAACGCCTGCAGGCGTTCTTCACTGTCCTTCATAAAACGGAGGAGTTTATCTTCGAACGATTGCCGGCCCCCGCCTCCGTAGCGCCCGCCCGAGCGGCGACGCCCGTTTGGAGCCGGGTTGGGGTTGTCCATCGCCTGCCGGATGGACAGACCGATCTTCCCGTTCTCGTCGACGTGGATGACCTTCACCGTCACCGAGTCGTTGATTTTGAGGTGGTCGTGTATGTCCTTCACATAGCTGTGGGAAATTTCCGAGATATGCACGAGGCCCGTGACACCTCCCGGCAGCAAAACAAACGCGCCAAAATGCGTGATCCCGGTGACCTTGCCCTCCAATTTGCTGCCGACCTCAATGGTCATAAAAAAGCGGTTCCTCCCTTAAGGTTTAAGACTCCCATGAATATCATAACACAGATCCCCGAGAATGAATCAAGTGTCCACCCCCGCGCGCACCGCGGGCCGTCTCCATCAGGGCGTGTTCCCCTGAATGTCGAACGGCACCTGTCCCGGGAGGACGAGGTTGTAGTGATCACTCGCGTACCGCGCGATGTACCGGTCGTCCTGCAGCTGCTGCGCCTGCTGAACCAATTGGTCGTGCTGCTTCTGCAATGCGGCGAGCTGGCTCTCGAGCTTTGCCTGTTTGGAGGACAGCTGCTCCAGCTGCGGACGTTGGACGTGCCAGTAGTGGTAACCCGCCCACGTGCAGACGGCGGCCAAAAGGAGATACCGGAGTTTGAATCGCGGCAGGGAGCGCACCGGTTTCTTCACCGGTCCTGGGGAGGAAACCCGGGAAGTCAGCGTGGCAAGCTTTCCCACAGCCTTGGTCAGCCCCTCACAAGATTTTGCGGCCGGTCAATTCCGAACGCATTTGGATTTTATTTTCTTCGACACCGCCGTCCAAAACTCCTCCCACCGTTCCCCCGCCATCCGTCGAAATCTTTCCACCGGGGAGGAGGCCCAGAGCCGTCGCAAGCCCGTCAACCGGGCCACCAGGCCGAGCGTCCAAAAGACGGCGTCCTCCGCCCGGCACAGGACCCTGTAGACCAGCACCAGGACGCGCCAGACCAACCGCAGGCACAGCGCGACGGGGGTGAGGACCAACGCCCGGAACAACCGCCACAGGGCCAGCGCCATCGCGCGGATCGCCCGAACCACGGTGAAGGCGCTGTGCACCACGGCCGCATGCAGCGTCATCCGATACACCAGGTATCCGGCGCACAGCAGCACGAACACGTACAGGCGCACCCTTCCGTCGTCGAAACGGTACACCACGTGAAACACCGCCAACGCGGACGTCAGCCAGAACAAAAGGTCGAGCGAGGGCCGCAGCCACCGAAACCAGCGGCTCGCTCCGGT
>NZ_JAIMAV010000056.1 GCF_023511815.1 Alicyclobacillus sp. | reverse complement strand
ATGTGTTTAAGATACAGACCGAGCCGGCTCCTAGAGTGTCCGCGCAAGCGCGAAACGCCAGTCCGGGTCCCCCATCCGATACAGGGCGAGCGTAAGCCAAATGCGGCTGGTCAGGGCGAGAAAGGGATCACCGCACTGCTCAAAATCCCTGATGCATCGCGTCAGGGCGTCCATCGCCACGTCCAGAGGCCCCGCCATCACCGCGGCATGCCCCAGACCGAGCCGGACCAGATTGGCCATCCAGAGGTCCCCCGCGGCGAGCGCGATCTCCATGCCCTCCACGGCGTACATGCGCGCCAACCCAAACTGGCCTCGGTATCCGTGCGCAAGGCACAACCCCATCAACGCCTCCGCCTTGCCACGGGGCATCCGCATCTCGTCCATTCGGGTCACCGCTTCCTGGTAGGCCGCCAATGCCGCATCCGACAGCGGATCCTCCAAATGCAGGGCATGGCCCAACCGGATGCTTCCGACCGCGCTGACGAACGGAGACTGCAGCGAGTGCCCGATGCGATGCGCGCGTTCGGCCTGGGCGCGCGCCTCATCCGCCTGGCCCAACATGGCGTGAACCAACGCCAACAACAGTGTCGCCTCACGGTGAGACAGCGCCGTTCGCCCGTCCGTGGGATCCGCCTGTCCGCGCGGCTCGAGTACGGTGATGGTCTTGTGCAAGCGCCCCGTTCGCAACAGCAGACGAGCGTCGCTGTTGTTGTCGGGCGGCCCCGCCCCATCCAGACGCCGCAGCGCGGTCAGAAGCCGCTCGGCCCGCCGCAACCTCCCTTGGTTGATGCTGTTTTCAAACGCCAGTTGAAGAATCGCAATGCGCCCGGGAACATCGGACCGGGCGACATGGCGACGGGCCGCGCGGATGTGAACCGCGGCCCGGACCGGTTGGATGGTGTCCAGATACAGCCGCGCCAGCCCCGTCTCCACCAGGAACAGTGTGCGCTGGTCCTGGCGCATGACGGCCGCCCGCCGGGCCGCGGCGAAGTGACTCTCCGCATCGGCGTACCGATTGGCGTGCCGCGACACTTCGGCACGCGCCCAGAGCAATTCCGGAAACTCATCCAGAATCCGGCCCGGTAATCGTTCCAACCAGTCCCGCACGGTCGACACCCGTCCGGCATCCAGGTGCGCGGGGATGTGCGGCAGAAGCAGTTGCGCAATCCGCCGCTCATCCTCCAGGGCGAACACGTACCGCAACGCGCGATGGACATGGCCCCGGTCCGAATACCAACGGATGGCGCGTTCCACCAGGTCACGGCGTTCCTCGGGCTGAAGCGTGGCCATCAGCGCCTCCCGGACAAGCGGATGCAGCTCGTATCCCCGTCCATCCTCCGCCAGGGCGAGGTGCCCACGCCGCTCAAGGGACGCCAGCATGCGGGCGCTGTCCCGCCGTTCGAGGATGGCGTCGGACAGTTCTGCATCGATGGGCGAGAATACGCTCAGCCGGCGCAGGATGGCGTGTTGATCCGGTGAAAGGGTGTGCGTGAACAGGCGCATCACCTGTTCCGGTATGGACGTGCGTTCCGTCAAGGCGGTCTGCAGTCGTTCGAAGGATCGGTGCCGCCGCCAGTCCCGCAACAGCATCGCGAGCACCATCGCCATCCCGCCGGTGCGACGCAACAACCAGACGATTTGGCTCCGCTCGAGAGCGGGGCCTTCCGGCTGGTCGGCCACAACCCCGTGAAACAAGAATCCCATCTCGTCCTCGGTGAAGACCAGGTCCTTCTCCTGGACCCACAGCGCGTCCCCGCGCAGCGTGAGCGCCTCCACCCAGGGGAGGGCAGGGCGTGTCCGCGTGATCAGGACCACGTGCACGGTGGAAGGAAGCTGCCGCAGCCAGGTGTCGAACCACTGCAGCATCCCCAGCTCGTCGTCCAGCACATGGAAATCGTCGAATACGAGAAGCGTGTCCTCATGGATGTGGGCGGCGGCCAGTTCTCCCGCCCAGCGGGCGGAAGCGGCCCAGAGCAACGGGGATTCGGCGGCGTGCAACACACGCTCCCGCTCCGTGTCCGGGATCTCCTCCGGCAACATGGCGTCCAGCAGGCGCGCGATGAGACGAATCCCGTATCGATCCCCTTCTCGGACGGTCACCCACCGAACGGCGAGACCGCTCTGTCGGACGTACGCGCCGACGGCGGTCGTCTTCCCGTAGCCGGCCCCCGCCTTGACCACCGTCAACGGCAGATCCGGAATCTCGGACAGGAGGGTCATCACCCGCGGGCGCGGCAACTCGGTGCCCCGGCCCTTGGGAATTTCGATGTGCCTGACCCGCCCCACCATCGTTCGCCCCCTCTCTCCCTTGGACGATCCGACCCACCGCGCATTGGGCCGTCTCACGCCTCGCGCGGCGGTTCGGCCCTCCTGTCGTCCGCATCGCGCCACCGCTGCCCGGTTTCAGAGAACAGCGGCCCATTCCAAAACGCCGACAGGTTCCGGTACACCCCGGACGGCGGCGGCTCCATCCCCTCCTCCACCCACCGTTCCAAATGGTGAAGCGCGGCCTCGTAAAACGGCTGAACCGGCTGTTGATCACCGGCTCCGTTGCGCAGCATGCCATCCACGTGGTTGCCGCCTTCCACCTCGTACAGCCGATGCAGCCCGGCGCACCCCGCGTCCGCCACCGCTTCCCGATATGCCGCGGCGTGATGACGAAAGGGGATCAGGCAATCCCAGTTCCCCGCGACCGACAGGAGCGGTTTCCCAATCCGCCCGGTGTTGGCAATCTGCGCGACGCGCTCGCGTAAAATCCCCAGTCGGTCCTCCCACGGATAGCGGGCGATGGGAGAGGGATCCTGCAACCACCCGTTGGACCATTCGGCCGAAAAGGGCGCCCAGTCGGGATCCAGATTGCGCCCATACAGCCACAGAGACACCACCCAGTAGGCGAGAAAATACTGATGCCAGTAAGGTTCGGAGGCAGGATGCAGTCCCGCTTCCAGCATCCGGTCGCGCGCCTTCGCCCGCTCGCTCGGAGTCCGGTCCCCCCGCCAATTCGCGTACACCGGATAATCGCCCACCCACACCGGCAGCGCGGTCATCAGATGACGGCCTGCCGGGTTCCAGTACACCCCTTCCCACTCGACTCCCCCGTCGTACAGTTCGGGATGGGCCTCGAGCATGCGCCTCGTCACGTATCCCCCGTTGCTGACGCCGGAGATGTACACCCTGTCCGGCACCCGTCCGTAGTGGCCCGCCGCCTGTTCCACCGCGAACTCCGTCAGCGCTCGGTGAATCGGGACCCACTCCGCCATGCTGCGCGAGGGGTCGCGCAGCGCCAATCCGGGTGTCCCCTTGTCGCACGCGGCGAAGGCGTATCCGCGCTGAATGACGAGATCGCTCAGCAACAGATCGAGAGACCGCTCACTGCGCACCGCGGGGGTGGCCCCAATCATCAGTTTTCCGTTCCAGCAATCCGGCGCGGGAAGCCGCAGAATGGCGCGGGCGCCCGCCACCTCCCCGGCCCATTGGCTGCCGGGCACGGCCCCCTCGATTCGGGGTCGCTCGTACACGAGGGGCTCGGCGTCCGGATGCACGCCGATGCCAGTTGTGGTCAGATCTGGGACGTCTTGCAATCGGATGATTTCCGCCATCGGCCGTGTCCCCTCCGGTGAAGGAATGCGCCCAGGATTCCCTTGGGCATAAACCGCACCACCACAATATACAAAATTCCGAACGCCAGCATGTACTCCCGCAGCCATGGCGCTCCGCCGGCGACGCTGGCGAACCACGTCTGCGCCGTCAACAGCAGCGCCGCGCCGAGCAGCCCTCCGTAGAGCGTGCCGGCACCGCCGATGACGACCATCAGGAGGACGTTCAGGCTCACCCCGGCGACGTCGTACACCGTCGTGTTCACGAACGATTGCGCCAACGCGAACGCCGCACCCGCCAGGGTGGCGATCACCCCCGACACCGCAAACACGAAGGTCTGAAACCGGACCACCGGGTGGCCGAGGCTCTTCGCGCGTGCCGCGTTCTCCCGAATGGCGGCAAGCACGTCTCCGACCGGCGAGTGCACCAGCCGACCGAGCGCCCATGCCGTCAGCGCGAGCAACGCCAGGCACATGTCGTACAGCGTCAGGTTCCCCGACAGAAGATCCGGCACCGGGACGGTCAACCCATCTCCCGCGTTGGTCACCGCCCGCAACGCCTGGGATCCCGCCAACACCCCCAGCACCTGCCCAACGGCAAGCGTGATCATGGCGAAATAAGCCTCGCGCACACGCAACGACAAAAAGGCGACGATGCCGCTCAGGACGAGACTCCCCGCAATCCCCGCGGCCAGCCCAACCAACAGGCCTTCCAACCGCCCGTCCCCCTGATTCAAGCCGATGGCGACGGCGTACGCTCCGGTGCCAAAGAACATGGCGTGACCGAAGGACAGGATGCCCGTGTACCCCAGCAACAGGTCGTACGACATCGCCAGAGCGCCGAACGTGAAGATCTGCTCGAGGAGTTGGGTGATGCCGCCGGTCCCAAAGACGAGCGGGTACATCACCGCGGCGATGAACAGCACCGCGCGAAGCCAGCGAGGTCCCTGGCCGGAGGGCATTCGATCCGCCACCCGCGCCAACGGTCCGGCTCGACCCGGTGACCTCTGTGCCATGCGTGCAAGTTGGCGCATCCCCCTTCGCATGGTCACGCCACCTCCCGTTGGCCCATCAGTCCGTGCGGACGCACCACGAGGACAAGCGCCATCACCACCACGCCCGCCAGAACCGCGAGGGAGGGGGCGAAGTAACTCACGATCGCCGTGGTGATGCCGACCACCAGGCTGCCCAACAGGGAGCCTCCGACGCTGCCGAGTCCGCCCAGCACGACAATCACGAACGCCGTCAACTGCATATCCATGCCCATGTCCGGTGTGACCGCCCCGAACCAAGGTCCCGACAGCCCACCCGCCAGTGCCGCGAGACCGGCGCCGATGGCGAACACGGCCGTGAACACGCGTCGCACCGGAATCCCGCGAGCCGCGAGCAATTCCGGATTCGAAACCCCGGCGCGGATCAGAGCGCCCAGGCGCGTCCCCCGCAGCACGCCCTGCAGGATGGCGAACACGGCGGCGCCGAACAGGATGACAAACCCTTCATACGCCACCAACGGGACGCCGTTCACCACCCACGAGCGGCCGAGGGAGGTGGGTGCCGGCGCACTGATGGGATTCGGACCGAAGATCAGGCGAACCAGCTCCGAGAGAACCATCAGGACACCCATCGTGATCAACAGTTGCTGCGTCGCGTCCCCGTACAGCCGCCGCATCAGACCGCGTTCCACCAGCCAACCGAGCAGCACCCCCACCGCCGCGCCTCCGGCGATGGAGGCGGCCAGATTGTGCAACGCGCTGGCGAGGAACGTCCCCGTGTACGCGCCCCACACGAAGAACCCCCCGTGCGCAAAGTTGACGACGCGCAGAAGACCGAAGATCAGCGTCAGTCCGGAGGCCATCAGAAAGTACAGGGCGCTGTTGGCAAGACCGTTGAGCAGCAGGGTCAACGCGACCGACATCTCAGTTCCCCCTCTCCCGGACGCGGACACCGAGGTACCGTTGTTGCAGAGCCGTGTTTTCCAGCAGCTCTTCCATCGGCCCCTCCATCACCGTGCGTCCTTCGTCCAACAGGGTGAATCGCTCCCCCGCCACCGCCGCCAAACGAAGGTTTTGCTCCACCAACAGAACGGTTGTCCGCCCCCTCAATTGGGCGATGACCTCACCGAGGAGATCGACAAAACGTGGCGACAGGCCTTTGCTCGGCTCATCAATCAGCATCACTCTGGGCTGGCTCACCAGGACGGAGGCGATGGCGAGCATCTGGCGCTGCCCGCCGCTCAGATGCCCCGCCCAGCGCCGATACGCCTGGCGAAGATCGGGGAACAGTCCGAGAACCTGTTCCACAGCTTCTTCCGCCTGCGCTCGCCCGTGGGCACGCGGGAGTGCCAAGCGCAGATTCTCGGCCACGGTCAGGTTCGGAAACACATTGGCATCTTCCGGGACGTAACCGACACCCAGCCGGGCAATCCGATGCGGGGGAAGGCCAGCCAAGGAATCCCCGAACAACCGCACCGTTCCGTTCAGGCAGGGGACAAACCCCATGATGGTCCGCAGGGTGGTCGTTTTGCCCGCTCCATTTCGGCCGAGCATCACCGTCACCGACCCTTCCGGGACAGCCAGGCGGACCCCGTCGAGGATGCGGTACTCCCCGATGTTGGCGACGACGTCCCGCATCTCCAGCGCTTCAGGCACGTTCAACCCTCCCCCCGAGATACGCCGCCTCCACCTCCGGGTCGGCCATCACCGCCTCGGGCGATCCGAGGGTCAACAGCCTTCCCTGATGAAGCACGGCAACCCGGTCGGACAGGCGCATCACCAGATCCAGCCTGTGCTCGACGAGCATGACGGAACATCCTCGATCACGGCGCCAACCATCGATCACCCGCATGAGCCCGTCGGCCTCTTCCGCGCCCATGCCGGCCGTGGGTTCATCGAGCAGCAGCACCCGCGGTTCCAGGGCGAACAGCATGGCCAGCTCCAGGCGCCGTTTCCCTCCGTGCGGCAGGTCGGCCGCCGGACGGTCCGCGTGTTCGGTCAATCCCGCCGCCGCAAGGCTTGCGTGGGCCTCCCGGTCCACCGCCGGGTCTTGTGGGGACCAGAGCGCACGAAAACGCACCCGCCGTTTGGCCAGCACGGCAATCCGAACGTTCTCCAGCACGGTCAACCGCGGGAACAGATGCGTCTTCTGGAACGACCGTCCCAGCCCGGCGCGTGCCCGGGCGTCTTCGCTCCAGTTGGAGATGTCCTGGCCGAAATACCAAACGCGTCCCGACCTCAGAGCAAGCGCGCCACTGAGCGCGTTCATCAACGTGGTTTTGCCAGCCCCGTTCGGTCCGATGAGGGAGAGAAACTCTCCCTCGTCGAGACGGATGGACACCCCGTCGACGACGGGAACCGGACCGTATCCGACCACGGCCCGGTCAACCTCCAGCGCAACCCGGTTCACCGGTTCAGCACCGGCGGGACGGTGTCCTGCGCCGAGATCACATGGGTCAGCGTGGGAACTGGATAGTCGACACCGGGCTGGCTTTTGAGGATCACACCGTACTGGTCCTGCAGCGCCTGGTGATCCTCCTTCCGGAAGGTGTAGGTCCCCTTCGGTCCCTGGAACGTCATGCCGGCCATCGCCTCGGACAGCCTGTCGCCGTTCGGATCGCCGTTGGTCTTTTTCAATCCCTCGACAATCGCGATGGCCGCCGCCATTCCGTCGGGATCGAACAGATCCGGCACGGTGTTGAATTCGCTCTTCTCATGCGCCACCAGGTAGTCGTTGATGGGGTTCTTCGGCAGGGTGTAATAGTAGGTGGTGAATCCGCGCATCCCGTCGAATCCTTGGAACAGCGCCTTGATGGCCGCAATGTTGGGAATCCCGGTGACAATGGTGATCCCCTGCTGTTGAAGTTTCATATCGTTGATGGCCTTCCACGGTCCCGGCGCCCCGGCCCAGGTGACGAACAGATATTTCGGATGTTGCTGGATGATTTTGGTCAACTGCGGGGTGAAGTCGGTCGCCTTCGGATCGGCGTACACGTCGAGCACGTCCTGGAGACCCCGTTGGGTGGCGAGGTCCTTGAAGGCCTTGACGGAATCCCATCCGAACGCGTAGTTCGGCGCGAGCTGGGCCACGGTCGCGTGATCGTCCGGAATGGACAGCACCGCGGCCTTGGCCTCCATGTAAGAGTTGGGGGAAACCTTGAAGATATAGGGGTTGTAGTACTTTCCGGTGATGGAGTCGGACACGGCCGGGCCGACCACGTACACCGTCTTGTTCTGCTTCGCGATGGGCTCCATCGCGATGGCGCTGGCGCTGTTCGCGCCACCCGCCAGGATGTCGACCTTCTCCGTCTGCAAAAGAGACTTCGCGGCCGTCACGGCCTGATTTGGGTCATTGGCGTCGTCCTTCCAGGTGACCTGGATGGGATGGCCGTCCACCGCATTGGTTCCGTTGGTCGCATACTCCAATCCGATTTTGAACCCGCGCTGCCACTCCTGGCCGTAGTCCGCCAGCGCGCCGGTCAGGGTGGTGACCACCCCGATTTTGATGGGGGTGCCGGTCGCCGCCGAGCCGCCCGGCCCACCGCCCGCCGCGTTCGCGGAATTGGAGGCCCCCGCGCCGCCGGATGCCACCCCTCCAGACCCGCCGGATCCGCCGCCCTGTGAACCGCAACCTGCCAACAACAACCCGCCCATGCACAGGGCCATTCCCACCCGCCACGCCCGTCCGTGAACGGGATGCCCGGTGACACGCCCCGTCGACCCGCTGCTCATGGTCGTCCCCCCTGAACGCGATTGAATGAAAGCGCATTCGTACACAGAGGGAACGTACCACCGCAAAGTTACAGGGCGGTTACAGTTTCGCGTCGCTCGATTCCGTCATCGTCGGGGGTGCGACCACCGCCACCACCTCGCCGCGCGCGCAGAGGACGCCTTCGACGTACAGGTCGCTGTGCACAATCACCTTGCGCCTGCCCATCTCCACAATCCGCCCCCGAACCTGAATGCGTTTTCCCATCGGCGTCGGCTTGACAAAGTCCACCTTCAACGACGCGGTCACACACCGAGGCACCGGCTCCGGATCGCCCAATACGTGTCCGTCCCGACGGTACAGGGCGAGGGCCGCCGACCCGGTGCTGTGACAGTCAATCAGAGAAGCCACCAGGCCGCCGTATACAAATCCCGGAATCGCCGTGTGCTCGGGACGCGGAGTGAACTCCGTCAGGGTTTCCTCGCCGTCCCACCGGGTTTTCAGGTGCAGCCCCTTCTCGTTCAAACGTCCGCAGCCGTAACACCAGGCGAACTCGTCCGCATAATAGTCCTGCACGGCTGGGTTGTTCGCGTTCGACTTTGCTTGGTTCATACAGCTCCACCCTTCTGCTGAAATCTGCCTACTGTGCACGTTTCCCCGCTCCAAAGACAATTTCGCCATCATCAGGTGAAGACCTGCCCGCCATCACAGACGCAGGCCAGTCCCACCCAGACGCAGAAGCGCGCCGGCTCCCAAATCGCCGGCGCGCTCCCAACAGTTCCGCCGTGACGTCGATTCATCGCGACGCCGCGGCCGGCTCCGCAGCGTGATTTACGCGCTGCTCAATCGCAGCTTACGTTCCAATCCAATCCCCAGGACGCCGCGCCTACGCGATCGCGCGCTGATTTGCGTTCGGCCGCACATGGCGCTGACCGGGCCGTACAAACACCATGGCCAGCATCCCAGCCGCTGCCGCCACGGCTGCCGCCGTGAACATCGCGCCGTAACCATGGTGCTGCACCAGAGCGCCTGTGAGCGTCGGCGCCACCACCGTTGCGATGTTCGTGATGAAGTGCGTAATCCCGCCGTAGGTGCCGGCGCGGCCCGGCTCAGTATCGATCACAACTGTCCAGTAAACACTGTTCGGCAGGAAGTTAAACGCGTTGCCTACGGCCATTAACGTCAATACACCCGCGACACTGTGCACGGCGGGGATGATGAGGAAGCACACCGCCGTCAACAGCAGGGAGACGACCGCAAGTCCAGACCGCGCGATCCGCAGGCTGCCGGTCCGGCGGCGTAGCGTGTCGGAGATGCGACCACCTAAGACCACGGTGAAGCAAGCGCCAATCCAGGGGATCATGCCCAGGTACCACAACGAAGACAGGTTGTAATGAAACTGATCCTGCAGGTACTTCGGAGTCCACGTCAGAAGGAGGAAGTTGACATATTGGAAGGCGAAATAGCCGATAGCGTTGAACACCAGCGTCGGCCGCTTAAAAAAGTGATACCACGGTGCCCGCGCCTGTTCCGATACGGCCAACGTCGTCTCGTTCGCCAAGAGGTCCTGATTCGAGCGGATCAACGCCAACTCACCGGCGCTGACCTTCGAATGCTCCTCAGGCTTGTTGGTGAAAATCCGGCTCCATACCACAACCCAAAGAAGGCCCACGGCTGCCAGGATCACAAACGCCACACGCCAGTCGCCGGTCACCGACAACAGAAACACAGCGACCGGAGCGGTCAGCAGCGCCCCGACGGGCGTGCCCAACAGGCCGAGGGAGGCGGCGAAACCCTTTTCCTTCGGCGAAGCCCAGTTGGCCATCGTGCGGTTGATGGTGGAGAATGTTGGCCCTTCCGAGAAGCCGAACAAGATCCGGATGACTGCGAACCCGGCCAAGGCGGACCCACCCGCGAGGGCAACGCCCAGATTCCCGGCGAACGCCATCAACCCCTCAAAAACGGACCACAGCGTGCCAAACACAATCCAAACAAACTTTGGCCCGCGCCAGTCCGCCAAGGCGCCGCCGATCAGCGCGCCGAACATGTAGCCATACCCGAAATACCCCAGCATGGCCCCCCAGGCCTCTTTGTTGAAGCCGAACTCGTGGATAATGGGAGCGGCGGCGTAGGAAATAGCACCGCGATCGATGTAGTTGACCGTCACCATGAGGACGATCATGCTCATGATGAAGTAGCGATAACGCCCTTGCGACATACCCGCCCCTCCCGGCAACCAAGATAGAATTGCAAACGCTACCATTATGAGCGTAATCGATTCCAATGGCAAGCTTCCGGTTAGTAGGTTTACAGTTTACACGATTCCCCTGATTCCAAACGCTGTGGGGCTCCGGCGCGCTCTTCCAACACGCGTTCGATTACGCCCGCCACGCCGCCTCGTTCACACACCTCTGCAACCCACCCGGCTACCTCCTTGACCGCGTCCTGCGCGTTGCCCATGGCGACTCCGAGCCCGGCCCATTGTAGCATCGGGATGTCGTTCAGGCTGTCTCCCACCGCGACCACTTGTTCCGGCCGCACGCCGATGCGCTGGCACACGACCTCGAGCCCCGCCGCCTTAGTGACCCCCTGCGGGTTGACCTCGATATTGAAAGGATTAGAATTGGATAGTTCAAACCGCCCCGCTTGCCACAAGGTTTTCCACAGGCTGGCAAGGGCATCCTGATCCTCCGTGTAAAAGCCGAATTTCAGCCACACTACGTCGTCCATTCTGTCCGGCAGCGGTTCATCGCTGAGGATCCCGTCTGGCATCGTGGCCCAGTAGTTCGCCCCGTGTCGTATCGCCAGGCCGTGCAGCCAGGCGATGTCTTCAGCCCGGTGCGCTCTGCGCATCAGCAGCTCCCCATGCGGCGTCCACACCTCGCCTCCATTGACCGTCACGAGCGGCACCGTCATCCCGAGTTCCCGAGCGAGTTGCTGAACCAAGCCACCATAGCGGCGTCCCGTCGCGAATGTCACCATGACTCCGGCTTCAATCGCGCGCCGAATCGCCCGCCGTGTCTGCGGTGAAATGTCCAATCCCAAGTCGAGACTCGTTCCATCCATATCCAGAGCGACCAAACGCCAATCTCCCATCTGCTTCCCCTCCATGCCGCACGACTCCGATGCCACCAGAACCCCGCCCCTCACACCACCGGCTGCAGATATTCGTTGAACAGCCGCCCGTACGTCAGCGCGCCGAGCACCATGGTCGTGAAGGCGGCCGAGGCAATCAGGGCGAAGACAATCAACAGCTGGTACCGAACCGCCTGGATGGGGTCCGCTCCGGCGATGATCTGACCCGTCATCATTCCGGGAAGTTGCACCAGGCCCATGGTCTTCGTGCTGTCGATGGTCGGAATCATGCTCGCCTTCACCGCGGCTTTGACCACGTGCCGCGAGGCCTGACGTGGCGTCGCACCGAGGGTGAGCAGGACCATCATCTCGTCGCGCCGCGCCTGCGCCTCGCCGCGCAACCGATTGAGGAAGAGGGCGGACGCGACCATCGCGTTGCCGATGATCATCCCGCTGATGGGGATCACGTAGGCCGGTTGAAACGGGATCACACGGGATGCAAGGAGAAAGCCGAGCGTGACGATCTCGGTGGACATCACCGCCATCCACACGCGCCAGAACCGGCCCGCGAGCCGCTGGCCGCGACGGCTGGCGTTGTCCGCCGCCACGGCCGACATCAGGAGGACCATGGCGGAGGTGAGCGCGGCGTGATCGACACGGAAGACGAATTTCAGCACATACCCGATGGCCATCAGCTGGACCGTCGCCCGCACCGCCGCGATGAGCATGTCCTTCTCCAGCCCGAGCCGCCGCCACATCGACAGCCCCATGGCGGTGGCGACAAACACCAGCGTCCACGCGAGCGCCCACAGGCTCATCCCCGTGTTCCCTCCTCCCGATGTTCCGTCCCGTGCGCCAACATCCCCTCGTCCCGCCCCGCCGGCGCCCCATCCGCCTCCTCGGCCGCTGTACCGAGCAGGAAGCGGCGGCCCCACGCCGTCCTCGGAGCCGCCAGGACCTGGGCTGCGGGCCCTCGCTCGACCACACACCCCTCCGCCACCAGCCAGATCTCGTCCCCGATGCGGCGGGCCTGTTCCAGGTCGTGCGTCACCCACACCGCCGTGAGCCCCTGCTCGCGCACCCGGCGCATCACCAGCGCCTCCACGATGGCCGCCGACTCGCGGTCGAGCGCCGAGGTCGCCTCATCGAGCAAGAGGATGTCCGGCCGATTGACGAGTGTCCGGGCCAGGGCGATCCGTTGCTTTTGTCCGCCCGACAGGTCGCGTGCCGGCCGCTCCGCCAGTTCCGGCGGCAGGCCGACCTCGGAGAGAATCGCCGAAACATCGGGCTCCGGCGCTCCGTGGAGGCGAGCCGCGGCGACCAGATTGTCCCGCACCGTCCCCGGCAGCATCACCGGTTGCTGCATGACCAGACCGACGCGGCGGCGCAGAGAACGGACGTCCCAATCACGCACCTCGCGGCCGAAGACGTGCACCTCGCCCGCATCCGGAGTCTGCATCAGGTTGCACAAGGACAGCAGCGTGCTCTTGCCGGCTCCGGACGGCCCAATCACCGCGACCGCCGTCCCCGCCTGCACCCGGCCCCCCACGCCGCGCAACAGCCACCGTGTTTCGCCATCCATCTCGACGCGTCGCCCTGCGTCGACAAACCGCAGAGCCCACGCATCATCCGAAGGGGGAATGTCCATCGGGATCGCCTCCCTGTTGCACCTCTCGCATTGTATCACACGGGTGCTCGTCGGGATGGCACCATCCGGTCCGATTTTCCAGTCGGAACACTCCTGAAACTTGTGGCAATATGGTAAGGAGACCACCGATGGCGGTGGCCGGCTCGCAGCGCCGTGGCCGCGAGACGAAAGGGGGATCACCCATGGCATCCATCCGCAGCGAACAATTGCATCGGGCCACCCTCGAGGCGTTGGCCGAGCGCGGTGTGCGGATTGAACAGATTGCGGAGATTGTCCACTTCCTGCAACGGGACTACGTTCCCGGCCTAACACCGGAGATGTGCATTCCGCACATCCAGCGGGTGTTGGAGAAGCGAGAGGTCCAGCACGCCATCCTCACGGGGATTGAGCTGGACCGGCTGGCCGAACGGTCGGCCCTGTCCTGGCCGCTTCAGCAGGTGATTGAGACGGACGAGAGCCTGTACGGCATCGACGAGATCCTCGCGTTGTCCATCCTGAACATCTATGGTAGCATCGGCTACACGAATTACGGTTACATCGACAAGGTCAAACACGGCATCCTGCATCGGCTCAACGACAAGTCGACCGGCGAGGTGCACACCTTCCTGGACGATCTCGTCGCCGCCGTCGCCGCCGCCGCGGCCAGCCGCATCGCCCACAACCACCGGGCCATCGAGGAGGGTGGCGCGGAGGGCGCCGATGGTGAGGCGACCTTTGACGACCCGGTGACGGAGGGCCCGGGAGACGCTTGATCCCGTCTCCCGGGCCCCGGAGGCCGCCAGCTCACCACGCCCAATCGTCTTCCTCCGTGTTCCTCTGCCGCTTCTGAGGCGGGCGGTGGATGGCGTTCACACGAGCGAGACACGCCTGCGCATCGGAGACCATCTGCCGGAGGATCTCCCCCGCGGGCTGAACGTCATGGACCAGGTCCAGCCCCTCTCCCGCCCAGATGACGGCCGTGTCAAAATCCCCCGCTGCGGCGGCCGCCTGATACGCCGGACGGATCTCATCTAGGTGCGCCCGCAACGCCTCCTCCCGCCCGGCCCACGTCTCGTACAGCCGGTTTCGCAGGGCGCGACCCGGGTACCGTTCCGGCCAGCCCGTGTCGCGCACGATGTCGAACAGCCGGGTCCGCACCGTGTCCTCACCGCTGGCCATCACCAGCCGCGCCTTCGCGGCCGGGTGGCCGAGCGCCTCCGTCGCCGCGTAGAAGCGGGTGCCGACCAACACGCCCGCCGCCCCGAGCGCCAGGGCCGCCACCAGTCCCCGCCCATCGGCGACCGCGCCCGCGGCGAGGACCGGGACGGATCGCGCGAGATCCACGACGGCCGGCACCAGGCTGAAGGTCCCGCGCCGGCTGTCGCCGTGGCCGCCCGCCTCCTGTCCCTGCGCCACCAGGACGTCCGCTCCAGCCTCCAGCGCCAGCGCGGCCTCCGGGAGACTCGTCACCTGGCAGATGAGCCTCGCCCCCGCATCATGGACGATCCCGGCGAACGGGCGCGGGTCTCCGCAGGAGAGAAAAACCGCCGCCGGCGCGTGCTCCAGCGCCGCATCCAGGGCGCGCGGGTTCCGCTCGAGCGCCCAGGTGAGAAACCCGATCCCCCACGGCCGCCCCGTCCCCTGCTTGACCTTCTCAATCTCCGGGAGAAACTGCTCCTGCTTGGCATATCCGCCCGCCACGATGCCGAATCCGCCCGCCTCCGACACGGCCGCCGCCAACGCCCCGCCAGCCACGCCGGCCATCGGTGCGAGCGCAATCGGAAAGTTGACGCCAAGCCGCTTTGTGAACGCCGTCGCCCATGGCACGATGGCACGCCTCCATTTCCTCAGGCTGGCCCGGCCGTCACCGCACGACCGGCACCGCCAGATCCTCCACCCGCTCGCCCGGCTTGCTCATGAGGACACCCGGGCAGTAACGCTCAATCAATTCCTGCCCGATGCGCGCCCGGCGCACCCGCTCACGGCCGAGCCGCACGGCCAGATCCTCGAGATGCCCGCCCGACGGGTAGATGTTCGGCGCGTTGCGCAACCCGAACTTGATGTACACCGGGCTCGTCAGCGGGATGAGTTCCGGGATCTCATAGTAGCGCACAAACCCGCCCACGTCGTCCGGCACCTCGACATAGATGTCGAGCGGCACCGAGGTCGCCGCGCGCACCGCCGCGAGCTGCGCCAGGTTGAGGTCCGTGCCCACGTTGATGGTGTCCGCCCCGTAGCGCTCCAGAAGCATCGCCGTCGCCGGATTCGCCACGCCGATCATCACCGACACCTTGTACTTCAAGTCGGCCGGCAGGTCCCCGCGCCGCCGCATCTCGCCGAGCACCCACAAGAGGCCGTCATCCGCCACCAGGACGCTGCGGATCCCGAGCGCGTACGCCCGCTTGACCTCCTCCACAGACTGGACGATCTGCTCCGCCCCGAGCGTCCGACTCTTGACAATACCGCCCGACTCCGACTTCGCCAAGGGGCTTAAGTGCCACCCCGCGCGCGGCCCGATGAACAGGCTCACCTCAATGCCCGCCTCGGCGCCGAGCTTCGCCATCTCGCGGATCTCCTCGTCGGTCATCAGCAGCACGCCGCTGCCCTGCGACACCCGGTGGATCCGGACATCCAGCCGTTCCGCCTCCTCCAGCACCGCCCGCAGCACCTGCGGGCCTTCGCAACTGGGGATCTCCACCCGCACCTGCGCCCCGTCCGCGAACCGCTTCGAGCTCGGTCCAAGTTCCACTCCGTCCCGATCCGGCAATCCCAATCGCTTCAGTGCCGCACGTGTTTCATCGTACATCGCGCTCGTCCTCCTCTGGTTGTGTCCGTGTGGGCCGAATCTCGCCCGGTATCGCCCGATCCATCATCCGATCCATTGCCCGACCCATCGCCATCCGCTGCGCCGGCGGCCCGGATCCTCCCGTGCTCCGGCCCGGGCCGCCCCGCGGTTCATCTCAGGCCTGCGATGCCGCCGCCTCCGGCTCACCCGCCTCGCCGGCCTGCTCCGCGTGCCACGCCGCCTCGTCCCACACCAACTGCGGCACCACCCCGTGCGCCGCGTCCGTGCAGTGCGCCAGCCGATTGGAGGCCGCGACCTGCCGCTGGCGCTGGATCAGGCGCCGCTTGCGCGATGCCGCAAGGTCCGTCCGGTCGTCCCGCCAGTTCTCCGAGGCGAGTTGCACACGCCCGGAGGCCAGCGCCGCCGCGTCCAGCAGGTCAATGCGCTTACGCCGGAACCCGAGCTGCACCACATCCCCGTCGCGCAGGTACAAAATACCCCCGCCGTGCAGGGCCTCCGGCGTCACGTGGCCGATGGCCGCTCCATACGTCACCCCCGAGTACCGCCCGTCGCTCAGGAGCACCGTCAGTTTCTGCAGCTGCCGGTTCGCGTTGATATGCTGCATCGGCGTGAACATCTCCGGCATGCCGAACGCCTCCGGCCCCTGGCCGCCGACGATGATGGCCACCTTCAGCAACCGCTCCTCAATCATCCGGTCAAACAGCGCGTCGTAGTCGCCCACAGGCTCGCCCTCGCCGCCGTTCAACCGGTAGATTTGCCGGAGCAACGCCTCGTCCACCAGCCGCGCCTCCCGCCACCTGTCCGTCAGGCGGACGTCCAAGAGGTTCTGGTTCGCCTCCTCCTCGTTCTCGTAGTAGACGACCACGGCCAGTTTCTCGTCGAACTCGTCCAGTTGCTCCGTCGGCATGCCGCTGATCTTGACCACCGCCGACTCGAAGAAGTTGCTTCGCAACACGTCCACGCCGCTGAAGGGCCGCCGCGGTTTGGACAGGATGATGGGATTGTCCTTCACGTTGTCCGCCGCCAGACCCTTTTTCTCCGCCAACCGCTCGCGCCAGGTGGTCCCCGTCACCGTCGGCGCATCCAGGTCCATCGGCACGCCGTTTTGAACCAGCTCGTACATCAGCGTCTCCATGCCGCGCGAGTAGCCCGCCGAGCACTGCAGCGCGAGCTGGAAGATGTCGCGCCCCTCCGTCAGGCTGTAATCGAACAGATCCGGCACCGGGTGCTCCTTGAGCACGCGCTCGATGTCGTACACGCTGTACGGCACGCCCGCGTACACCATCGCCGCCACCAGGTGCATCATCAGGTTGGTCGATCCCCCGGCCGCACTGTGAAACCGGATCGCATTCCGGATGTTCTTTTTCACCAGCTCCGACACGCTGAACTCCGGCCGGTTCAACAACCCGATGTAATCCCGGACCACCCTGTCAATCTGCTGGTACGTGGGAGCTGTCGTCAACAGCTCCACCTCCGGATGCGCCAGGCCCAGGCCCGCCGTCATGTCGCGCGAACTGTTGCCCGTCCCGTGGAAGGCGCAGATGCCTCCATCCGGGTGGCAGGTGTTGACCGCCAGCACCTGCTCGTACAGCTTGTGCTGCTCGTGGGTGATGACCCCCTTGGCCACCGCCCGCACGAACACCCCCTGGAACGCCGTGTTGGACGAGCACTGCAGGATGTACGACATCGCGTCGCGCAGATCCACCGCGATGTCCTCATGCCCCATCTCCTCCGCGCGCCGGGCGACCTGCTCCAGTTCCGCCCGCAGCTTCTCCGGAATGGTGCCCCCGCGCAGCACGTGCACCGGCGCGAACGTCGCCCAGACCGGCGCCTCGCCGCGCAGACGGCGCAGCACGTCCAGGTGCGCCAGCGCGCACACCACCGCCAGCGGCTGCTTGTCGCAGCTCTGCACCACGAACGCCCCGTGGTAGCTCTGCGCCTCCAGGTGATTGACCACCATCTGGGCGATGGCGTTGCGGCTCTGCAGCGAATAGCTCATGCCCATCGTGTTCTGCGCCGTCCCGTCGCACAGCACCGGCGTCGCGCAGTAGAACGGCACCGCCCCGTTTTGCCACAGCGACATCGCCGCCCGCGACACCGTCCACAGATCCATCACATGCGCGGGATGGTCCCACGATCCGCCGATGATCGCCACGCGCGGCGCATTCTGCTCAAGCCGCGTGAAGATCTCGTCGAGCGTCCACGTCACCGGCAGGTGCGCAACCTCCTCGCCCAACACCAGCCTCGCCTTGTCGAGCAACCCCG
>NZ_JAIMAV010000055.1 GCF_023511815.1 Alicyclobacillus sp. | reverse complement strand
CAACCGCTCCCCGCCCCGCCCGATCAACCTCTCACGGTTGCAGCACCAATTTCGGGTACCGGGCCGGCCCGTCAATCTGCTCGTCAAACGCCGCCTGGATGGTCGCCATGGGGCGCACATCGAGCCACGCCGCATCCGGTTTGACCACGCCCGTGTCCACCAACCGGTGCGCCAGCCGAAAGTCGTCCTCCGTGTAACAGAAGCACCCGGCGACCTCCAGCTCCTTGCGGACCACCACGTTGCCCTGCACGCGCGTGTCGTCTTCGTGCAACCCGATCCAGGCCATGCGCCCGCCGCTGCGCAGCACGTCCACGCATCCCTGCCGCGTCGCGGTCAGGCCCACCGCGTCAATCGCTCGATCCGCTCCGCCGCCGGTCAGCTTCCGCACCATCTCGGCCACGTCCTCGCGCCGCGGATTCGCCGCGTGTGTCGCGCCAAACGCCGTCCCCAGCGCCAACCGGTCGTCGTTGGTGTCGACCAACACCAGCGTGGAGGCGCCGCGCAGCTTCGCCGCCAACAGCGAGAACAGCCCGATGATCCCGGCGCCGTACACGACCACGCAATCCCCGAGCGCCACCTGCGCCTGCGCCGCCGCGCGCAGGCCGCAGGCCAGCGGCTCCACCAGCGCGCCCGCCAGCGGATCGCCGACGCGGTGGCACCGGTCCGCCGGGACGACGACGTACTCGGCGAACGACCCGGGCCGGTGAATGCCCACAATCGCCTTGTTCGGGCAGTACTGCGGCAGCCCGCGCAGGCAATCCGGGCAGCCCCCGCACGCCACCAGCGGATTGACCGCGACCACATCGCCAAGCGCGAGCGTCGCACCACCGGCACCCCGGGCGACGGCGGCGCCCCCGTTGCCGCTTGCCGCCGCGCCACTCGCGCCCGCGTCCTGGGCAACCGCGGCGCCGGTCCCCCCGGCCCCCGCAGCGCCCTCGCCAAAGGCGACCACCTCGCCCGTGAACTCGTGCCCCATCACCAGCGGCGGTTTGCGCAGGCTGTTCTCGCCGAGATAGCCCGACAGCTCCGACCCGCAGATGCCGCTGTACAGCACCCGCAGCAGCACCTCGCCCGGCCCCGGCTCGGGCCGCGGCGTCTCCCACGTCTCGAACCGCCGCGGCCCCGTCCACACGTACGCCTTCACACCATCCCCTCCTCAGTCGACGAGCACGGTCCGCAGCTCGCCCAGGCCTTCGACGGATGCCACCATCTCGTCGCCCGCCTTCAGCCACACCCGCTTGTCCTCCGGATACCCGAGGATGACGCCCTCCGGCGTCCCGGTGAAGATGAGATCGCCCGGCTTCAGGGTCATGTAACGGGACGCGTAGCTGACCAGCTCCGCGCAGTCAAAGATCATGTCGGCCGTGTTGGAGGACTGGCGCACCTGTCCGTTGAGGCGCAGCTCCAGGTGCAGCGCGTTTGGATTCGGCACCTCGTCGGCCGTCACCACGTACGGTCCCACCGGCGCAAACCCGTCCAGCGTCTTGCCGAGCAGCCACTGCCCGGTGCGGAACTGCAGGTCGCGCGCCGACAGGTCGTTGCCCGTCGCGTACCCGAAGACGTACGACAGCGCCTTCTCCTTCGGGACGTCCTTCGCCTCGCGGCCGATCACGATGACCAGCTCGACCTCGTAGTCCACCTGCTCGGCCGCGGGCATGCGCACAGGCTCCCCATGCCCCGCCAGGGTGTTGTTGAACTTGCTGAAGAGCACCGGGAAGGTCGGAATGGGCATGTTCGATTCAATGGCGTGCTTGCGGTAGTTGGTTCCGACGCACAGGATCTTCTCCGGATTGGTCACCGCGGGCCCGAAGGACACCCTTTCCTCCGCCACGAACAGATCCCCGGCCTGGCCGTCCTCGAGCGCCCGCGCCACCAGATCCGCAACCGCCCTGCGCGCCGCGTCCCCGCCGGTGATCACGGCGTCCACCGTCTCCGGCGCCGCGCCCCCGTACCGCTGCGCCGCCCGCGCCACGTCCAGCACGCCCTTATCCGTCTTCACCCCGAGCCCGAATCCCTGCGGCGTCCTCATCGTCAACAGTTTCATCTGCGCTTCCTCCCCGCCTCATGTAATCTTTTTTCAATCCCGCCGTGCCCCAAACGACACCGCGCCTCAATGCCCGGCGTGGGCGTCCTCACCCCAGGCCGCGCGGACGTCGAGCGCGCCCGAGGCGTCGAACGACCACGGCTCCAGATCGGACAGCACGTCGACGTCATCCCGCTCCCGAAGCGTCGGCAACAGCGACGCCGACACGCGGATGACATCCATGCGCAGCGTGGTCCGGATGTGCACCAACCGCACATCCTCCTCGCGCAGGACGTTCGCCGTCTTGATGGCCGCCTGGATGGCCAGCCGGTCGTTGTCGAGCACCATCGGCAGCTTGACCGGCTCAATCACCGTCGAGGTCAAGGCGTTCGGGTACGTCTTCAGCCAGTCGATGGCGTCGAGCACCTGCCGCGTCGTCGTGTCCGCCACGCCGAGCCCGTTGGCGTTCCCGTGCGTGCGTTCGGTCAGCCGGCGCACGCAGATCCGGGTGATCTTCGGCCCGCCCGTCGCGTACGGCGTCGCGTACCGGCCGGTGATGTTCGGATCCATCCCGTCGCCCGAGATGTCCTTGCCGATCTCGTCGACGACCAGCACATCGAACTCGTCGACGAGGATCCGCGGCATCAGCGACTTGGCCTTGACCAACAGGCCCGGTTCGTCGGGCAGGATCCGGTCCGCGGGCAGCACGTGGATCTCGGCCACCTGGTCGTACGCGTTCTCAATCACCGCCACGCCGCCGAGGATCTTGCCCGTCGCCAGCGCCACCTCGGCCACCTGCACGATGTGCTCCGCCATGTGGCCGAAGCCCAGCTTGTGGCACGACTCCGCGCCCTTCTGCTTGCCGAGGCCGATGGCGATCATCTTGACGATCCCGCTCTCGTACGGCCCCCGGAACGCCGTGTGCGGTTTGATCCGGTTGATCACGACGATGCCGTCCGCCTGATGCGCCAGTTTGTCCATGTACACCGGCAGTCCGTTCGGCAGCGATCCCAGCTGCACGACCTCCATCGACGAACGGATGGGCGCCCCGACAAACGCCTCCGTCACCCCGAGGCTCTCGAGGACTTCGCGCTGCCCTTCCGGCGTCGCCCCGCCGTGACTGCCCATTCCGGGCACCACGAACGGCCGGTAGCCGCGCGCCTTCAGCTCCGCCACGACCGCCCGCACCGTCTGGTGAATGTCGGCAATGCCGCGGCTGCCCGCCACCACGGCAATCTCCCCGCCGGCAGCCGGCCAGCGGATGCCATCCGCCGCCCGCGCGAATCCGTCGCGGACCGCCTCGCCGATGTCGCCCACGCGAGGGGAAGGAAAGCGTTGCCGGATGCGCGCCATCTTCGGCAGCGGAATTCCGGCCAACAGTTCATGCACCACGTTCAATTCTGACACCCCCGGCTCCATTTGGCATCCGCCACTCAGCTGTACTTGCCCGCCGTCACACCGCCGTCCACGACCAGCCCCGCCCCCATCACGTAGCGGGCCTCGTCGGACGCCAGGTACACCGCCGCCATCGCCACATCCTCCGGCCGCCCCAGCTCACCGCCCAGCTGCCGCTGTTTGAGCTGCTCGATGGCCGCCTGTGGATCATCGTAAGAGCGGCGCAGATAGTCCTCGACAAACGGGGTGTAAATCGTCCCCGGCAGCAGGGCGTTGACCCGGATGCCGTACGGCGCGTAATCCACCTGCATCGATTTCGTCAACGACAGCACCGCGCCCTTGGTCGCCGCGTACGCCGCCCGCCGCATCAGGCCGATCTCGGCGATGCACGACGACATGTTGATGATGACGCCCGACTTCTGCGCCATCATCACCGGGACGACGGCCTTCGAGACCAGGTACACCCCCGTCACGTTGACCGCCATCACCCGGTCCCACAGCGCACGGTCGACCTCGTGCAACTGCCCCACCGCGCTGATGCCCGCGTTGTTGAACAGGACGTCGATCCGCCCGTGGCGCGCCACCACATCGTCCTTCCAGGCGGTAACGCTCGCCTCGTCGGTCACATCCACGAGCCGCGCCACGGCGCGGCCGCCCGTCGCCTCGATGGAAGACGCCACCGCCTCTGCGGAGGCGATGTCCACATCGCCGATCTCCACCAGCGCCCCCTCGGCCGCAAACGCGCGGGCCGTGGCCTCGCCGATGCCCTTGCCGCCGCCGGTGATGAGACACACCTTCTCCTGGAGTCTCACACTGCGGGCCTCCTCTCTCCGGGCGGGGATGCCGCCCGCGGTTTCGTCCATCTTTCGTGGTTTAAGCAAGATTTGTGCCATCCCCGGCGGGGACGGTGTCCAGCTGCCACTGTTTGAGCTTCCGCCACAGGGTCGTGCGGCTGATGCCGAGCATCCCCGCGGCGCGCGTCAGGTCGCCGCCCGTGTGGCGCAGCGTCCGCTCGACCGCCCAGCGCTCCACCTCGTCCAGGGACGCGTCCACCGGGGGTGCGTCCGGTTCGCGGACGGACGCCGCCACCTCCAGTTCGTCCTGGGGCAGGGCCTTGTGTTCCAGCCAGTCCCGGATCTCCGCCACGCCGATGCGCCCGCCCCCGGCGGTGGCCACCAGGTAGTCGCACATGTTCTGCAGCTCGCGCACGTTGCCCGGCCAGTGGTAGTTCTGCAGGATGGGGAAGATGTCGGGATCGATCCGCGGGCGCGCCCCCACCCCCTTGCGCTTGTACCACAATTGATGCAACAGCCGTTCGGTCAGCTCCGGAATGTCCTCCCGCCGCTCGCGCAGCGGCACGGTGTTCAGGCGCAGCACGTCGATGCGGAAGAACAGGTCCTTGCGGAACTTGCCCTCCTGCACGAACTTCCACAAGGGCTGGTTGGTCGCCGCGATGACGCGCACATCCACGGGGATGACGCGCTCCCCGCCGATGCGCATCACCTGCCGCTCCTGCAGCACGCGCAGGAGCCGCTGCTGCACGTGCAGCGGCGTCTCGCCGATCTCGTCGAGGAAGATGGTCCCGCCGTGCGCCAGTTCGAACAGGCCCGGTTTGCCGCCCCGGCGCGCCCCGGTGAACGCGCCTTCCTCGTACCCGAACAGTTCGCTCTCCAACAGCTGGTCCGGCAGCGCCGCGCAGTTGACCGCCACGAACGGCCCGCGGGCGCGCGGGCTGGCGTTGTGGATGGACTGCGCCAGGACCTCCTTGCCGGTGCCCGTCTCGCCGACAATCAGGACGGACGAATCGGTTTGCGCAAAGTGAATCGCGCGCGCCACCACCGCCCGCATGGCGCGCGAGGGCCCATACAGGTCGTCGAAGGTGTAGTGGGCCACGTGTCCGCCCATCGACCGCTTCTGGCGCACCTGCCGTTCCGCCGACTCAATCTCCTCCACCCGGCTGAGGACCACCACGACGCGGCCCTCCTCCCCGAGGCAGTGGCGCTCCGCGAAGCACAGCTGGCCGCCGATGCGGATGACGTCCGAGCGCTGTCCGTCCGGCGCGGATTGCGCAAACTCGCACAGCGCCGGGGGCAGGCACGACGATGCCGGAAGACCGCTGCAGGCGTCCCGGCCAATCCAGGCCAACAACGTCCGGTTGGCGAAGGCCACCGTCTCCCCGTCCAGCACGAGCAGCCCCTGATTGGCGCGATCGATCGCGGAGCGCAACGTCGACTGCTCCCGCCGCTCGGCCATCCGGGCGGCGACGATGCGCTTGGCCTCCTGGATGGCCGACCAGATGGCCGTCTTGCCGGACTCAATCAGCACGCACGGAACGCCGAGCGGCCGGCCCTGCATGACGACGCTCGTGTCGCCGACCAGGCAGTCGACGCCTTCCTCGCGCACCGCCGCCTCGAGCCGCCGCCCGCTGGCCGCGTCCTCCCCGTTGATCTCAATCGGCACCACCGGCACACGCAGGATGGGCCGCAATTCTTCCAATCCATCGATCACGTTGGCGAACCCGGCGACGCCGATGCGCCGCCCGAGCTCGGCGGCGCGCGTGAGCGCCCGCAGCACGTCGTAGGCGGTGACGGCGATCTCCACCACCGGCACCCCGACCTGCTCGGCCAGGCGCACGCAGGTCCCGCCGCGGCTGATCAGCACCGCGGCACCGTCGGTGACCGCCCGCTTGCCCAGCCGCACGCCTTCCTCCATGCGGCCGAGCAGGATCTCCACCCGCTCCCCGTACGCGCGGCACACCTCCTCGGCATCCCGCGCCAATTTTTCATACGGCGCAATCAGGACGATCTTCATCCGCGTCCCGGCCTCCTTCCAACCAAAATTGTAACACGCATGTTTCATTTCGTAACGAAAAAGATTTGCGAGATGGATACAGGCGATGGAATGGGTTTGGCACGAGAATTGCTTCATGAAAGCGGTGAGCAGTGGGACCCCACCGATGGGAGGCGATCACGTGGACATCCAAGGCTATGTCCGGGCGGACGGACGCGTCGGCGTCCGCAACCATGTCCTGATTCTGCCCGTGTCATACGAAGTCAATCAGATTGCGGACCGCATCGTGCGGCAGGTGCCGGAGGCGGTGACCTTCCGCAACCAGCACGGCATTGACCAGACCGGCGCCGATCTCGAGCAGACGCTGCGCGTGTACGAAGGGTTCGCCACGCATCCGAACGTGTACGGCGTCGTGATCCTCGCCTGGGGACACGAACCGTACGACCTCCAGCGCATCGCGGCGAAGGCCGAGGCCGCGGGCAAGAAGGTGGAGCTCATCACGCTGGAGCAGGTGGGCGGCATGCGCCGGGCCATCGAACGCGGCGTGCTCGCGGCGCAGCGGTTCACGGCCGAGCGCGGCGAGGCCAAGCGCCAGCCGGTGCCGCTCTCGCGCATCATCCTCGGGACCGAGTGCGGCGGATCGGACGCGTGCTCCGGCATCTCCGGCAATCCCGCGCTCGGCGTGGTCAGCGACCTGTTGGTCGCCGAGGGCGGCACATCCATCCTGTCGGAGACCACGGAGCTCATCGGCGCCGAGCACCTGCTCGCCGAACGCGCGGTCAGCCCGGAGGTCGCCGAGCGGATCCTGTTCATCGTCCGCCGGATTGAGGAGAACGCGATGAAGATGGGCGTCGACATCCGCGGCGCACAGCCCGCGCCGGGCAACATCGAGGGCGGAATCACCACCATCGAGGAGAAGAGCCTCGGCTGCATCCACAAGGCGGGCTCGGCGCCCATCCAGGAGGTCATCGAGTACGCGGAGCGCCCGAGCAAAAACGGGCTCGTGATCATGGACACGCCCGGTCACGACATCGAGCAGCTGACCGGCATGGTGGCGGGCGGTGCCCAAATTGTCATCTTCACCACCGGCCGCGGCACGCCGACGGGTTGCCCCATCGCCCCGGTCATCAAGGTCGCGACCAACAGCTTCACCTACCAGCGCATGAAGGACAACATCGACTTCAACGCGGGCACGGTCATCGACGGGGAGGAGTCGGTCGATGATGCCGGAAGGCGATTGTTCCAACTGATGGTGGAGGTGCTCAACGGGGCCCAGACCAAGGCCGAGATCCTCGGCCATCGCGAGTTCGGCATCTACCGCATCGGCCAGAGTCTCTGAATGTGAGGTTTGTGAATCCGGCCGCTCTGGGCGGCCCTCCGCCGGCACGGCCGGCGAGGACTGGAGGTGTCATGAATGAGTGAAACCCACCTGGGCGCGGGACGCCGCCAATGGGTGGTCATGCATCCGAACGACGACGTCGCGGTGGCGCTCACACCGCTGTCGCCGGGAACCACCGTCTCGGCGGAGGACGGGTCGTTCTCCGTGGTGATCCGGCAGCCCATTCCGTTCGGTCACAAATTCGCCATTCGGGCGGTGGCCAAGGGATCGCCCGTGCGCAAGTACGGCCAGGTCATCGGCGGGGCGACCGCCGACATCCAACCGGGCGATCACGTGCACGTCCATAACGTCGACAGCCTGCGCGCCCGCGGCGATCTGCTCGCCAAAGCCACACAAGAAAAGGAGGAGGCGCGATGAACACCCTCACCGCCTATCGGCGCGCGGACGGCCAGGTCGGCGTGCGCAACCACCTGTTCACCCTGCCGGCCGTGGTCTGCGCCAACCAGGTCGCGCTGGACGTGGCGCGCCGCTTCCCGCGCCTGAAGTACGTGGAGCATCAGCACGGATGCGCCCAGATTGGCGCAGACCTGTTGCAGACGCGGCGGGTGTTCTCTCGCCTGGCGCTGCATCCGAACGTGTACGCGAGCATCATGGTGAGCCTCGGCTGCGAGGCAGTCGTGGCCAAGCAGTTGTTCACGGAGACCCAGAAGCTCGCCAGCAAACCGCTGGAACTGGTGGTCATCCAGGACGCGGGCGGCACCCTGGCGGCGGAAAAGCTGGTCGAGGACTGGCTGGAGGCGCGGATCCGGGAGGCCGACGCGCTGGTCCGTGAACCGGTGTCCTGGAGCGACATCACCGTCGGCATCATGGCCGACGGGCCTGCCGACGAACGCCGGGGCATCCTCACGGCCATCGTCGAGGCGCTCGCCCAGCAGGGCGCCCGCCTGGTGGTGCCCTCGCGCCATACGGACGCCCTCCGCGCGGTGTCGGACGACGTCCCGCAGGTGGCCTGGGGTGACGGAGCGGACGCCCGAGCCTTCGCGATGCAGGAGGGCTCGAACGCGCTGGAGACCGCGACCGGTCTGACCGCCGCCGGCGCCCACCTGATTGTGCATCTGGCGGACCAGCCGCACGGTTTCGGCACGCCGCTGACGCCTGTCGTCCGGTGGTCGGTCAATGAACAGGTGTACAACCGGTTCTACGACGACTTCGACGGCCAGCTCGTCGATGAATTGGACGTGCCGCGCCTGGTCGAACAGCTCTCCCGCGTCGTCAGCGGCCAGGAGACGGCCGCGGAGCAGATGGGAATGGACGACTTCGCCCTCTACCGCATCGGCCCGACCGTCTGACGCGGGCGAATGGGAGCCCACCCCTTGCATGTCTCGTCCATTGCGTGCATGCTGAATTGAGAGACGTTGTGACACCCGGCCGCCGCGCGACGCGCCACGCGGCCAGGGTGTGTCTTTGTGGACGTTTCAGGAGAGATAAAAAAACTGGAGGGATGTCGCGATGCAAACCCGCAACTGGATCGGCGGCGAGTGGATCACGCCCAAAGGAGAGCAGCTCACGGTCCACAATCCGTCCGACAAACAGCAGGAGGTCGGCGTGCTGAATCTGTCGGAGGTCTCCGACGTCCTGCAGGCCGGCGAGGCCGCCCGGCGCGCGCTGCGCGGCTGGGCCGGGCTAACCGGCGCCCAGCGCGGCGAGCATCTGTACCGCATGGCGGCGGTGCTGGAGGCGCATGCCGAGGAGATCGCCACCCTCGCGTCGTCGGAGATGGGCAAGCCCATCAGCGAGATGAAGGGCGAGGTCGTCCGCGGCATCCACCTGTTGCGGTACTACGCGGCGGAGGGCGTGCGGGCCATCGGCCAGGTGATCCCGTCGACCCAGACGCAGGTGCTGCAGTACACCAAGCGGGTTCCGCTCGGCGTCGTCGGAATCATCACCCCGTGGAACTTCCCGGTGGCGATTCCGATTTGGAAGATCGCCCCGGCGCTCATCTGCGGCAACACCATCGTTTGGAAGCCCGCGGAATACGCCTCTCTCACCGCCACCAGGATGGCGGAGCTGTTTGAGGAGGCCGGTCTGCCGGGCGGCGTCCTCAACCTGGTGATCGGCCGCGGCCGCACCGTCGGCAACGCCCTGCTCGAGCAGGTGGAGCTCGACGGCGTGAGCTTCACCGGATCGACCGCGACGGGCAAGCACGTGGCGGCCGTGTGCGCGTCGCGCAACATCAAGTACCAGACGGAGATGGGCGGGAAGAACGCCGCCATCGTGCTGGCGGACGCCGACCTCAAGACCACCGTCCCGGCGCTGCTCAGCGGCGCATTCCGCTCCGCCGGCCAGAAGTGCACGGCGACCAGCCGGATCATCGTCGAGAAGTCGGCCTACGACCGCCTTGCGAGCGCGCTGCGCGACGCGGTGAAGGACCTGTACGTCGGCCACGCGCTCGATCCGAAGTCGTACCTTGGCCCGGTGGCATCGCAGGATCAGTTCGAGAAGGTCTCCTCCTATGTGAAGCTCGCCGACCAGGCGGAGCTCGTCGCCCGCGGTACGGCGCAGGTCGATCCCGCCAGCGGCCACTACGTGCTCCCGACGGTGGTCTCCGGCGTCGGTGCGGACCATCCGCTGGTGCAGGAGGAGATCTTCGGCCCCGTGGCGGCGCTGCTTCCGGCCGACAACGTGGACGAGGCCATCGCGCTGTGCAACAAGACCGTCTACGGTCTGAGCGCCGCCATCTTCACGCAGGACCTGTCGAAGGCCATCCGGTTCCTGGAGGAGGCCGAGGCGGGCATGGTGCGTGTCAACCTGGAGACGGCGGGCGTCGAGTACCAGGCGCCGTTTGGCGGCATGAAGTGGTCGAGCTC
Source organism: Alicyclobacillus sp. (assembly GCF_023511815.1). Taxonomy (GTDB): domain Bacteria; phylum Bacillota; class Bacilli; order Alicyclobacillales; family Alicyclobacillaceae; genus Alicyclobacillus_H. Next base: position 8,022 of record NZ_JAIMAV010000055.1, on the reverse strand, counting down.
GCACACCCGGGAACAGGGCCAGGCCGCGCTGGACTTCTACAGCCAGGTCAAGACCTGCGCCGTGTACTACGGCGGGTGACGCACCTCGCCACGGATGCGGCGGTGGCCTGAGCAGGCCGCCCGCCGCATCCGCTTGTTTCATCCGCGTGACAAGCGCGCAACCCGAGAAGGAGGAACCCGGATGATCCGCACCGTTCGCTATTGGGACCCCGATTCGCACACCATCCACCTCGGCCTTCTCCAGGACGGCCAGGTGTATAGCATCACCCGCCGGGTGCCGGCCTTCACCGACCCCATCCCGGTCTGGTACACCCTTCGCTCCCTCGGCCTCTCCATCGAGGATGGCTTCGCGCGTCTGGTGGAAGGCGCCTCGCCCGCGGCGTCGTTTGACGATCTCGCCGGGAAATCGCTGCTCCTGCCTCCGGTGGACGCCCGCGAGGTGTGGGCGGCCGGCGTCACCTACGAGCGCAGCCGCCAGGCCCGCAACGCCGAGACGAAGCTCCAGGACAGCGTGTACGATCGCGTCTACGACGCACCGCGGCCGGAGATTTTCTTCAAGGCCACGCGGGATCGCGTGATTGCCCCCGGTCTGCCGCTCGGACTTCGTTCCGACTCCTCGTGGATGGTGCCGGAACCGGAGCTGTCCCTCGTCCTGACCGCCGGCGGGGACATCGTCGGCTGGACGCTCGGCGACGACCTGAGCTCCCGCGACATCGAGGGGGAGAACCCGCTGTACCTGCCGCAGGCGAAGGTCTTCTCGCGCAGCTGCTCCTTCGGTCCCGTCCTGCTTTGGAACACCGGCAAGGAGATCCCCGCGGAGTGGACGCTTTCGCTCACCATTCGGCGCGGTGAAGGCGTCGCCTTCCAGGGCTCCGTCTCCCTGACCCAGCTGCGCCGGCCCTTCGCGGAACTCATCGCGTACCTGCGCCGGGACAACCCCGTGCCGGACGGCACCGTGCTCATGACCGGCACCGGGATCGTTCCGCCGGACGAGTTCACCCTGCAACCCGGCGATGTCGTCGACATCGAGCTGCCCGAGATCGGCGTGTTGCGCAATCCCATCGCGGCCCCCATCGAAGGCTGAGGCGACTGAGACGGCTGAGGCGGCGGTTCCCATAGGAGGCTGAGGCGGCGGTTCCCGCCTGCGCTATAATGGAGGCAGGGTTTCCCTGCCCCATTCTACATACGGGAGGTCTTTGGCATGATCCCGGAGGTCGCAGATCTGTTTTCGCTCTGGAAGATGGTGCACGCGTCGGTGGACAAGATGATCGCCGATCTCACGGACGAGCAGTTGACGAAGAAGCCGGAGGGCAACAATTCCATCGCCGCGGTCCTCGAGCACACCGCCCTCGTGGAACGCAAGTTCCTGTCCGCGCTCGCGGGGGAAGTGCAGAACATCGACACGCAGGCGCCGTTCAAGGCGTCGTCCTGGGACGTGGCCAAGATCAAGGCCGACTGGAACGACGTCGTCTCCTACGGCGAATCGGTCCTGTCGAAATTGACGGCCGAGCAGTTGTCCGAGTTCGGCCTCAAGCTCGGCGTCGGCGAGGTGAACAAGCGCCAGCTTCTGGTCTACATGATCTCGCACACCACGCATCACCGCGGACAGATCCCGATCTTGAAGCGACTCGTGACCGCGTAACTCCCTGCGATAACCGATCAGCCGTGCAGCCGGCGGGATCTCCCCCACCGGCTGCACTCACTTCTGAGGTTCAAATGGACTCCATTGGAAAACAGTACTGAAGCTCCTGATATGCCGACCGCATCTCGACGACGCGCTGTTGAACCCGGTCGACCCCCACGCGATCGAACAGCACGTCGGCGATGAAGTCCGCGATCTGCTCCATCTCCGCCTCCTTCATCCCCAACCGTGTCACCTCCGTGGTTCCCAGCCGCAATCCACTCGGGAAGTCCCAGTCCTCAGGCCGGTCGCTCGGGATCAGGTTCTTGTTCGTGATGATGTTCGCCTCCGCCAGTTTGTTCGCGACAGCGAATCCTCCTCCAAAGGAACGGACGTCGAGGATGACCTGATGGGTGGTGGTGAACCCTTTGTGCGCCCCGAGCACCCGGATCCCGCGCTCATGCAGCGCTTGGCCCAACGCCTTCGCGTTTGCGACAATCTGGCCCATGTATTCCCGCCCAAACGCCAGAAACTCCACCGCGGCGGCCGCCAGAGCGGCGACCCGGTTCACCTGGTGGGTCGCGGCGAGCGTTGGGAAAATCGCGTGCGTGATGGGCTCCGTCAGCTCCGCATCGTTCCAAACGATGATGCCGCTCTGCGGCCCGCTGAACGTCTTTCCCGCGGAACCTGTCATGACACAGGCGCCCTCCCGCAATGGGTCCTGGAATTGACCTCCTGCGATAAGCCCGAGCTGGTGCGCCCCGTCGAAGAAGATCTTCCCACCCCACTCGCTGACCAGGCTGGCCATCTCCCGAAGCGGAAAGGGAAAGAGGGTCATCGACGCCCCGAGCGCCACCAGCTTTGGACGCACCCGGCGCGCCACATGGGCGAACTGATCCAGGTCCACCGCCAACTCTTCCGGATCCATCGGGACATCGAAGATCCTCAGGCCGCGGACACCGGCTGGTCCGTCCATCCGGTTGCTGGAGTGCCCGCCGAATGGCTGCGCGATGGTCATGATGGCATCACCCGGTTCCGTGAGCGCGGCGTATACGGTCATGTTTCCGATCATGCTGGCCACCAGCCGGTGATCCGCGTAATTCGATTGAAAGACTTTCTTCAACAGCTCTACGCACAGCGCTTCGATCTCGTCGATGTACCGAGTCCCGGCAAACCAACGTTGACGGGGCCCAATGTGCCCTTCCGCCGCCCGAATGCCGACCTCCGATGCGAGGAGTGAACGGACCAACGGGCTCGTCGGCGCCTCTGGCGCGAGCAAGTTCAGGCATTCCCGCCCCCGCCACCGCTCATTGCGTCGTACGGCGCGGACCACCTCCCGCTGCAGTTCCTGGCAGGACGGACTGCGCTCGATCACGCTCCGCGCCCACGCGAGAATAGACGGATCGTGCACCTCAAACGGCTCTTGACCTTCCATGTCCTTGTCACCTCTCCATGTCGATGAACCGCGTCCGCGACGCGTAGATTTCCGACTAGCCATACCATACGAATAAATTAGGTGGTACACTAGGGCCAAATCGGATGAAAGTCGACCATCCAAAACCATGTTCCTGCATTGGGACAGAGAAGGGACGTACCGTGTTCATCCCTTTGGACCGCAGATCACCGACCCCGCTGTGGCAACAGCTCATGGCGCATATCATACGGGAAATCGACAGCGGACATCTCAAAGCAGGCGAGCCCCTCCCACCCTCGCGCGCCCTCGCGCTTGAACTCGGCCTCTCCCGGTCCACGGTCCAAACCGCGTATGAAGAACTGATTGCGAGAGGCTATCTCCGTGCGGCGCGGCGGGCTGGAACCCGCGTGATCGCGGGGAACCGCAATCCGGATCCCAACATGGGCATCCGACACACCGGAGAACTGGCGCAATCGCCCCAGTTTGCTCAAATCGAGGCGGCAATGAAACAATGGTTGGCCATCAATGAGGGAGTGGAGGCCGAGATCGATTTCCGCCATCAGGAGCCGTTGGTCGATGACCGATTTCGGGCGGCGTGGCGCAAGGCCATGCTCCGGGCGTGGGATGCGGCGGAAGCGCCTGATCTCTCATACACGTCAAGCCAGGGCCATGAGAAGCTCCGTTCAGCTGTCTGCCACTACCTGCGCCAGGCGCGAGGGATTCACGTCGCGCCCGAGCAAGTGATGATTACGTGTGGTGCACAACATGCGATAGACTTAGTAGCCCAAGCCCTGCTGTCCCCGGGTGTCACGGCGGCAGTGGAAGACCCCGGTTTTCCGGGAGCTCGCCTGCCATTGCTGTTCCGCGGCATCAACGTCGTCGGCGTCCCAGTGGACGAACAAGGCGTGGTTGTGCAAGCGATTCCAAACGATGCGAGGCTCGTCTTCGTCACGCCTTCCCATCAGCGGCCGACGGGAGCGATCATGACGGTAGAGCGCAGACGCGAGCTGATTCGGTTTGCGCGGGAAAGCGGGGCATGGGTGATCGAAGATGACTTCGACGGCGAATTCCGGTACCAGGGCGGCCCATTGCCGACGCTGCATTCTGATTCCCCGGAGTGTGTACTCTACCTTCTCGCCTTCTCCAAACTCCTGGTGCCCGGGATTCGGTTGGCGGTACTTGCAGGGTATGCTCACGTCATCAAGCGGATCGCCGCCATCCAATCGCTCATTCAGCGACACGTTCCCATCGTCGAACAGCTCACGCTCTGCGAATTCATCACGCAAGGGGAGTTTGCCAAGCACGTGCAGAGGTTGCGCAAGGTATACCGCAACCGGCACCGTGCGTTGATGCGCGCTCTGCGGGAGCACGGGTTTGATGAACGGTTTCGGATTCAAGGCGCAGAGGCTGGGCTTCACGTCTTCCTCGAGGCAGAGCCAGGATTTGATGAAATGGAGGCACTCCGGCGGGCGGCCGCGGTCGGCGTGGGGCTGTACCCCTTGACACCCTACACGATGACCTCGAGGCGCAAAGGGTTGTTGCTGGGGTTTGCAAGAACCGACGAGGTGTCCATTGCGGAGGGGATACGCCGGCTCAAGTCATCTGGATTCGTGTGATCAGGGCTGCCGGAACCGCTCGACGTCCCGGCAGCCCTGTCATCTCCACACGAGGCTGCGGCCACCTTCCGGTGCAATCCGCTCTTACACCCGCACCTCGGCGGCAAAGTCGTAGTCGTACGCCACCTGGTACAACGATTCAATCTCCTCGGCGCTCGGCACCCGCGGGTTGTTTCCCGGGCTGCCGCTGGCGATGGCGTCACGGGCCATCTTGGCGACGGCGCGATCGAACGCCGTCTTGTCGATGCCCCACCCGCGCAGGTTGGGAATGGACAGGTCGCGGCACAGCTGCTTGACCTCGGCGACGAGGGCGATGGCGGCCGTGCGATCATCCGCCGATGCGAGGTCCGGATTGACCAACCGTCCGATGGCCGCCAACCGGTCCACGGCCGTCTCCAGCGTGTATTCGAGCACCATCGGCAGGAGCATGGCGTTCGAGATCCCGTGCGGGACGTGGAACACCGCGCCGATGGGACGGGACATGCCGTGCACCAGGCACACCGACGCGTTCGAGAACGCCGCCCCCGCCTGCATCGCCGCGATGGCCATCCGCTCCCGCGCCTCCACGTCGTGCCCGTCCCGGTGGGCGCGGCGCAGGTGCTTGACAATCGCGTCAATGGCGGTCAGCGCCAGCGTGTCGGTCATCGGCTGCGCCCGCCGCGAGATGTACGCTTCGATGGCGTGGCACAGCGCATCGACGCCGGTCGCCGCGGTGACGCTCGGCGGGGAGGAGAGGGTCAGCAGCGGATCGACCACGGCCACCGCCGGCAGGAACGCCGGGTGCTTGATCATCATCTTGATGTCCTCGGCCGTGTTGGTGATGACGGTCACGTCCGTCACCTCGGACCCGGTGCCGGCCGTCGTCGGGATGGCGATCACGGGGATGGGCGCGTTCGGAATCGGCGTCCGCCCGCCCATGTAATCGCCGATGTAGCCGCCGTTTGTGGCGACGACGGCAACAGCCTTGGCGGTGTCGATGCAGCTCCCGCCGCCGATGGCGACGATGATGTCGCACGCCTCCCCCCGCATCACCTCGAGCGCCTCCGCGACGTACGTGTCGGTCGGCTCCGTGTCGACCTTGGCGTACACCGCGCTCTCGACTCCGGCTTCCTTCAGAATGGCCTGGCAACGCGCCACGTTTCCGAGCTTGGCCATCACGCTGTCGCTGACCACAAGCGCCCGCTTGCCGCGCGCAGCGGCTTCTTCACCCGCCTTCAAGACCGCGTCCCGCCCATAGTGCACGACCTGCGGCAACCGAAACGAAGCGACTGAATTCACCCGGTTTTCCTCCTCTCTTCTCTACCACTCAGAATAATGCAAAGGGGCCCGAATTTCATCCGGGCCCAATGAAATCCAGAGACAGAAAGGCGGCCGCTGTAGCGAAATCCCGCCCGACGCTGCGGCGGACACTTCACGTCGGGATCAAACGCCTTTGAACGCCAGCATCTCCCTCGCGGGGCTGCGATCCCCGGTGCAACTGATCCGCCGCGGCCCGTCGAGGAACACCATCTCGAATCCGAGGGACGAATACAGTTCCACAATCCGGTCCGTCGCCTGATTGGAGGCGACCACGGGCCCGGGCAGCGACGCCAGCCACTCCGCCAGGCGCACCTGGTCCGCCCAGGTGAACCCATCGGCGGCGTACTGGCGAAACTGGACATCGTACGGGGGATCCGCGTAGACGAAATCCGTTGGGGTCACGGCAATGGCGGTGAAATCTCCGGTTGTGAAGGTCCAATTTCGGAACGCCGCCTGATATTCTTCAAAAGTCCGGCGGTACGTGATGGTCTTGTAGCGGCCGAAAGGCACGTTGAACAATCCGTCCCGGTTGAACCGGCACAGGCCGTTGTAGCCGGTGCGGTTGAGATAGTAGAAGAGCGACGCGGCCTCCGCGGAATTCTGGCGTCTCTCGGCGATGAGCGTATTGAACCGATCCCGCTGCCGGTAATACACCTCGGCGTCGTTCTCCATCTCAATCTCGATGACAAGTCCCCGCCTGACCCAATCGTGAAAGTGCACCACGTGCTCATTGAGGTCGTTGAGCAGCGCCCGCTCCGCCCGCAGCCCCAGCGCCACGGCGAGGCTGCCGCAGAAGGGCTCGACCAATCGGACGTCGGGGTGCTGTGCGCGCCAGCGCGCCCACAGGGGCGCGAGGTGCGGCACCAACCAGCGCTTGCCCCCCGCCCACTTGAGGATCGGCTTGAGACCCTCCATGGCGGGCGAAGGCGAGGTTTCCCCGGCGGGGTTGAGTGAAATCGCGTCAGGCACCTGTGCTGTCGTGATGGATGTCATGGCTCCCGCTCCCGTCCTCGGCATCAGGGTCCATTCTACCGCAAGACAGGGGGTCGGGATCCATCCTGCTGTGCGATGGCGGGACAATCCCTCAACTCCACCGGCCAATCAGCGCCTCGTACACAGCGCGCGTCTGCGCCATGGGCTCAACGCCCAGCTCCTGCCGCAGGACTCGTTCACACGTTTGGAACACCTGCATCACCAGGGGCCGGTTGAATTGGCCCGCCGCCGCTTTCATCCACCACACGTAGGCCTCCTCCCAGGCGGGTTCCACGGCGGTGGCTCGCTCGCAAGCCGCCGCCGCTTCCTCATATCGCTGCGCCTCGCAGCACAGCCGCGCGTACGCCACACTGGCGTGGACGAACAGCATCCGCAGTCGATCCCGCTCCGCATCACACCACGATTCGTACCGCACGTCCGGCAGGTATTCTCCGCCCCAGACCGCCAGGGCACGCGCCAACCCCGCCCGCCGCCGATCCGGATCCGTCTCCGAATCGGCCGTCCGGAGATGGCGAAGAAACACGTCGCGGTCGACCTCCAGGCACGCGGCCTCCGTCAGCCCATACAAGGCCCCTCGCCGAATCAGAAAGACGGACGTGCCTCTTCCCGGCCGAGCGGGATCCACCACGTTGGAGAGGGCGTGCAGCGCCACCTTGAAGTCCCGCTCGGCCGTGTCCACATCCACCTCCGGCCAGAGTTGCTCGCAGATCTCCTCGCGGTGCAACAGCGTCCCGCGATGCGTCAACAGGAGTTGAAACAATCGCTTCGCCTTCTCCCGCTGCCACTCTTTATGAGAGATTTCTGAGAATCCACGCCACACGCGGAACGCACCCAGAGTCCGCACGCGCAGCGTGTACCCCGGATGGTGGTCCATGTCGAGGAACCCCGCGCGATCCAGGATCCGAACCGCGGCACGGACGGGTGCGGTTCGAGCCTCGGGCAGACCTTCCGACGGCTCCACCCCCGCTTTCGCTCGCTTCCCCGTCTCACCGGGTTGCCGGAAGTCGTGCAGCATCGGAATCATGACCCCGAGATCGCGTATACCGAAGAACGTCGGCCGCTCCCAGACGAACCAGGCC
>NZ_JAIMAV010000054.1 GCF_023511815.1 Alicyclobacillus sp. | reverse complement strand
GTCGTGCACGGCTCGATTTCGATCGCCGGACGCTCCTACCGCGACGGGGAGGCCTGGCACGGCGAGGGGCCGGTGACCCTGCGTCCCGAGTCAAGCGGGGCCACCTGCTGGCGCTGGGAACTCGCCAAGGGCGACGCCGCGGCCTGCGTCATCGTCGGCCCGGAAATTTCCTCGCGGGAAAAACTCTCCGCCGCACTCGAAACGCTGCCCAAGGGAGAACTGCTGTTGCGCGGTGACAGCGTGGCGTTTCCTCCCGGCGGCTGTGCCTTTCTGCACACGCATCAGGGCCGGGCATCCGCTGCCTGATCGAGGGCGGCATCCGCATCGACACCCGCGGCCACTCCACATCCTATGGGCCGGGCGGGGCGTGGTACGAGTCGGGCCCCGATCCGGTGTTTGCCCAGGCCGCGGCCGACCGGCCGAGCCGCTTCATTCGGGTGATGATCCTGCCGCGTGCATTGCTCGGCAAGAGCTCACTGCAGCTCGTCAATGAGGAGGACAAGGGCAAGCCGCGCGCGCAGCAATACAAGGTGTTCGTGGACGCCCCGATCGAATTGCCGAAGTGATCAGGACGCCGCCGGCCGCCGGCCGTAGGAGGGGGCAGGCGTGCCGGGCGCCAGCGATACGTGCGAGTGATTGCACAGCCACGACGCATCGATGGCAACACGCTGCAGCGTGACCGTGGCGCGGCCGTTGCGCACGAATCTCGAACCGTCGCGATGGATGCCTGTGGAGCGGAGCCGGAGTTGATCGCTTTGTGCAAGCGCTGTCTGGCGCGGGAGCAGGCGGATCGGCCGGCCGACGGCAACGCGGTGGCCCAGGAGGTGGCGGCGATCCGCCAGGCAGCCGAGGAACGGGCTCGGCAGGCGGAGTTGGAGAAAGCCCAGGCATTGGTGCGGGCGGCGGAGCAACACAAGCGGCGACGCCTGGTGGTAGTGGTGCGGGAGGCGGAGCAGGCCAAGCGGAGGCGGTTAGCGCTGGTGTTGGGTGGGGCAGTGGCAGCCGTGCTGGTGGTCGGCTTAGCAGTGAGCCTGTGGCAGATGCGCCGGGCCCTCGACGCCGAGAAACAAGCGACAGCCCATGCCGAACAAGCGGAACAGAATGCCGCCCAAGCCCGGGCCGAGCGCGACGAGAAGGAGAAGGAGCAGCAGCGGGCCGAGGCAGCCCTGGCGGCCGAGACAAAGGCCCGTGCCGCCGAGCGGCAGGCGCGGGACCAGGCGCTGGCGGCCTTGCGGCATGCGGCCGCCGCACCGGCCCGGGCAGCGGTCTGGCCGGTCTCCGTCGGGGTCTTGCAGACCGGTGCCCCGGCAGTTCCCAAGGTGGCAGACCTGTCCTCTTCCCGGAATGAAGCGGCGCCATCTCCGGCACATCCATCGGGCCATAGGCTCCGGCCCACGAACCGGATTCCCTCCGGCGAGACAGGGCGGAACCTGCACGGGCAGCCGGGACCGGTCAAGGTTTACGGAATGCGCAAATTCCCGTACCCGTACAAGGCCATGCTGGCCATCTCGTCGGACGCAGACCACGAGACGCTGCGAAAATTCAACTTGATTCACGAATTCCTCAACACGACAGCTCCGACCCCGTTTGGCAAGGGGCTCGGCCTTGACATCTCCGACTCGTTCTTTCTGTACAACGGCTCGAACCTGACGCATCCGATTGACTATGCCAACGTCCCCATCCGCGACGAGTTCACGTACTTTCGCGGCGTGAGCGACAAGCCGTACTTCGCGTCCGTGATCGACCGCTACATTCACTGCGGCTGGATCGACACAATGCACACCTTCGGGGACTTCAGCCGGCAAGATGCTAGTCAAACCCTGTTCAACCGCAGGCTGGCCGTGCAGGGCATTCAGGCGTTGAAGCGCGCGCACGACTTTGTCACCGTGTGGACTGACCACGGAAACGAATCCAACGTGGACAACTTCGGGGCGTACGGCACCCGGAGGTTCTACGACTACCAGCAGGGCGGTAACCCGAAGTCGCCGTACCACGTCACCGATCTGCTGATCCCGTACGGGATCCGCTTCGTCTGGGCGGACCAACCGAGCGACGTGTTCGGCCACGACAGCATCATCTACCCCCTTCGCCTGCCTGACGGCCGCCGGGTATGGGGATTCTGGCGATACACGAACAGCGGTTACCTCCGCAACGGGCTGCCGGAGTGGAACTGGACCGTGGACGACCTGGCCAGCCAACTGACCATCGGGAACCTGCTGCACCTTGAGTGGTGGCACCAGTACGCCATCATCGCCCAGCACCTGTGCGCAGACAACGAGCGCAATCCGCTGCCGCAAAACGCCATCTCAGCCCTCCGCCTGCTGGCGCGCCAGTACCACGAAGGCAATATTCTGGTGGCCCGCACGAGCCGCCTGCTGCAGTACAACGTCACGCAGAAGTACCTGCGGTACTATGTGACGCACGATGGCGACAAGGCCGTCATTCACCTGACCTGGATCGACGATCCGGTGTTGGGCCGGCACGCGGTGACCTTGGCCGACATCCGCGGGGTGACCTTTTACACGTCAGACCCCGAACGCACCCAGATTGACATCTGGAACACGCCGCTGAACCCGAAACTCATTCAGGATAACCGGAGCGACGGCGTGGCGCCGAGCGTGGAAGTGAAGTGGTACCCGCCGGATACCCGGAACTACGCAGACTGGGGGATCCCCGGCCCGGCGCACAAGGGCCGCGTTTGAAGCGGCAACCAGGACCCGGGAAGCGCGAGGCCCGAAGGTCTTCAGGGCCATCCGGCCGTATGGCCCCCAAGTGCGCAGCCGGAGAACGGGAGCTGACAGCTATGCCGACTGGCTTATGCGGATAGACAAGCCCGTCTGAGGCACGCTACAGGCGTACGGGAGGGATTTGCCTTGGAGATGGAGCGTGCGAAGGAGATTGTCAACTCGGCGCAGCGGTTCGTGGTGACGCTCGAAGGGGATCCGGTTTGGATTGACGAACTGGACGACTCCTCAGGCACGGCCACTGTACACTCGGAACGCAGCGGCCGGGTGTCGCGGGTTCCTGTGGACCGGCTGCACGAGCAGTGACCGCCGGGCGACCCATGGAGGCCCGACCGATGATCCTCTCTCGATCATGGCGAACAGCCTTGGTCCCGAACGGGCCAAGGCTGTTGCCTTACTGAATGACGCGCCGGGCGCCCCAGTAGTGGGCGTTGTAGTACGGGCTGGCCCAAAAGTTTTTCACCACGATCACGCCCACCCCGCCCCGCGCGGACGACGATTCAATCATGTCCCCGTTCCCGAGGTAGATTGCGACATGGGTCACGCCGTTTGGCCAATTGCTCGGATATGTACCCGTGAAGAACAAAAGGTCCCCTTTGCGCAGTTGGTTGGCCGGCACAAAGGTCCCGACCGTGGCTTGATCGTGGCTCTCTCTGGGCAACGAAATTCCGTTCTGGCCAAACACGTACTGCACGAATCCGGAGCAGTCGAACCCCGTGGCAGGAGAATCGCCGCCCCACTGATACGGCACTCCGATGAGGGACTGAGCGGTCGCCAGAATGGCGTCAGCCTTTTGTTCCTGCGGCGAGATCGGCAGATTGATTTGTTCCCCGACCCAAATGTTGTTGTAATCGGCGATCTGCGGGTTTGCCGCTTCCAGCGCCGCCAAGGAAACGCCTTCCCGCAAGGCGATCTTGTACATCGTGTCTCCGCTTTGCACCGTGTACGTCGCGTATGTTCCGGCCGAGGCTACCCCGCTGAACGCCAGCATGGAGACGAGCGCTGATCCCGCGAGCACAAGCCGTTTCTTCATCTGGATGCCTCCCCTTCGCGGACACCGGCTCCTTGGTATGGGAATTACAACCATGCGATCCCGGTGCAGGAATATCAGCCGTGTGACGCGAATCATGTATGACAATGACAGAGATTGATAGAAGTAGTATACGGAGAAGTGGACGAAGTGGAAATACTCAATTTCTTACAGTGAATAGCGGACAAGTATCTGGGGGGTACAGCCGAGGGTGCGGCTGGCACTCGCGCGTTTCCCTCAGCGGGACAGGCGGGTGCCGCCGTCGCGCTCTTGAATCTGCGCGCGAACCAACCGCAGCTCGGCCGCCAACCGCCGTTCCCGCGCAATCAGCGGGTCAACGCGGACCGTGCGCCGCTTGGACCGCTTGACAGGGCGGCGAAGCCGCACCCGCGGTCCCAACAACCGGAACAAGCCGTACAACACGGCGGCGGTCAAGAGCAGGTCAGAAGCGTGATCGCCCACGGTTGAACCCTCCTTCACCCGATTGGCTGCAACCCCGGTTTCATATCCGCAGTTCGTGGTGCCTCGAACCAGATTCCGAATGCGGCGGCATCCAATCCTTTCGGCACAGGCGTTGCCTGCTGCCTCATTTCTACTTTTCTTCTCTACTTGACAGGATGGCCGTCTGATAAAGCTCTTAAACCTATGACCAGCTATGGGCGCGATGGTCCTGCACCCGCCTGCGGGCGTGAGGGTCCCGCACCAGCCCGCCGGGGGATACGGAAACTCATGGCGATCACGGCCGCCCCAATCAGGGCGAGGATGACGCCGAGGCGGTGCATGTCCGCGGTGGACAAGTGCTGGGAAAACAACATTCCCAGCAGCACGGTGGACAGGATGGTGCCCATGTAGCGCGAGGTCATGAACAGCCCGGACGCCGCTCCGATGATCCGGGCCGGCGTGACCGCGAACAACGCAGTCTGCAAGCCGACGTTGTTAAAGCCGTTGCTGATGCCCAGGACACAGAGAACAACGGCCAGCCACCACACGGGCGACGCCGTGTGAAGAGTGAGGAACAGCGCCGATCCGGCGGTGAGACAACACCCGCCCGCGACCAGCGGGAGCCGGGCGCCGCTTCGGTGGATCCAGCGCCCGGTGACCGGGGCCATCAGGACGCCAAACCCCGCCACGCACAGCATGAGCAGGCCCGTCACCTGGGCCGTGAAGCCGCGAACCTCTTGCAAGTACAGGGGGACCCCGAAGAAGACAGAGTAAAAGATGATGTTCACCACCATGAACTGCACGAGCACCCAGGTGAACGGGGGATTGTCGCGGAACGTCCGCAAGTCGATAAACGGCGAATCTGCCCGAAGTTCGCGGATGGCAAAGGCGGCAAAGGACGCCATCGCCAACCATCCGGCCCACCACTTCAACCCGGTGGGTACGGACAGCAGGAACAAGAGCAGGGCCACAATGCCGCAACTGAAGCATCCCACACCGGGCAGGTCAATGTCCCGCAGAACGTGCGCCCACCCTTTCTCTTCTCCGTTGGGCCCCGCCGGGCCCCTGTCGCCCGGCAACACCCACAGGGCGAGCGTGAAGCCCGCTACGATGATGGGAAGATTGATGAGAAAGATGGCCTTCCAGTCGCCCCAGTGCATGACCAGCCCGCCGATGGAGGGACCGAACGCCGCGGCGCCTGAGGAGAACACCGACAGGAAGGCCAGCGCCTGGGCCTGCCCTTCGGAGATGTGGCGCCGGACGATGCCCATGCCCGAGGGGTAGATGGCGCCGCTGCCAAACGACTGGATCAGCCGCAGGACAATCAGCCATTCAAACGTCGGCGCGAGCGGGGCCGTGATCGACGAGACGGCCACCAGGGCCAACCCGGTCAGGAACACGCGCCGGCGCCCAATCATGTCGGACACCCTGCCCATGACGGGCTGGGCGATGGCGCTAGCCAGGTAATACGTCGAAATCAGCCAAGAAGCCTCGGAGAAGTTGAGGCCGAAGGCGTGTTGAAGGCGCGCCATGGCGACGGAGATCATCGACGAGTTGAGCGGGTTGAGCAAAATGCCAAGCGCTACGGTGACGAGGAACAAGGTTCGGCGCACAGGCGGCTGGACGGCACGTGTTTGCGTCATGAACGCTCCTTCCCGGCTCAAGACAGACATTTCGATCCCGAAAACATTCAATCACTCACATTCTAGACCATGGACTGTCAGATGCCAACGCGGGGAATCCGGCGGGAAGGGGCCGATACCGCCTTATGGGCCTCTTGGGGTGAAGGGGCGAATTCAAATACAGAAGGATCATCGAGTGCCGCCGTGGTACAGCCCTTGCCACACAAACCCGTGGTACATGGAGTAGAACGTCCCAACCAGCACCAGTCCGCCAAGTACGAACCAAATCCACATCCGCTTCACGTTCATGCTCATCACCCACTCTCATGTTCCGCGCGAACCGGTGCGGTTATGCAGACGGCCCTGAGCCGACTGCCCTGAGCCGACTGCCCTGAGCCGACTGCCCTGAGCCGACTGCCCTGAGCCGACTGCCTCGCAAGGCAAGGGAAAAGGCTGTCTGGTATACCGGTACCTCTTTCGGGAGACGTTATCCCCGTCCACCTTTCATTCACGCCACAGCTTATACAGCTGTACGAGTACAGCTGTATAAGCCGGCGGCGATGGAACAGACAGCGAGAGTCAAGGCGTACGGGAGTGAAGCCAGCCATGAGCGACCCAAAAGCGAAAGACACGGACAGCCGCGAGACCTACTTCGTGGATATTGACCGGATGGTGAACGAAGGGCTCGGGGGTGGTCGAGTAACGGTGGACAACGGGCTGATCGAAGACACGACCGCCGATACGCTGGAGTGGCCGGAATCCGCCCTGGACGAGAGGACGGACTCCACAGACGCTGCAAACAAGGAGTCAACGTGACAGTCCACGCCAGCGTTCGGAACGTCCTGGCGGCCGGTCTCCCAGCCGCCAGTGAGCCAAACGCCAGAACGTCTGGTTCAAACGTCTGGTTCAAAACGGCAGTCCGCGAGGGCAGGACCACCCTGGCATGCATCTTGGCGTACTGGATAGGCTCAGCTTCGGTCAGGTCCATCTCGCGCACGGTCCGCAAATGCCAGTAGGTCGCCCCCCTTCGGTCAGACCCATTTCTTTGGACTGCAGCTTCGTCAGGAATCAACGGTAATGTTGCCTGCCATGTATCCGTCGTGGCTCATGGCCCAGCCGTTTCCGTCACATTGAACGATGCACTGCCAATGAAAGGTGCCGGATTTCTTCGGTGTAAAAGTGAACGTGGTGGTGGACGGTACCCCGTCCTTTTTCGCCCCCTGAATCACCTGATTGAGGTGTAAAGCGGGGGCGGTGATGGAGTGCTCACCCGTGTCAAAGTTCTCCACCGTCACCTGCACCGGAATTCCCTGTTGGACCTCCCAGTTGGCTGGCGAGAATGAATCGTGCAGTTTCCCGTCTGCCGAAGCGTATTGCAATCCATCCTTGATGGTCAGGTATACGTACTGCTTGTCGGCGAACGGAACAACGTGGATAATGCCCTGCATGTAGCCCTTGTGCGTCATGGACCAATCCTGGTTATCGCCATCGCAAGGGTCCAAGCACTGCCACTTGAAGTCCCCAGCCTTGGTCGGTGTAAAGGTCACGCTGGTAATGGCCGGGACCCCTTTCTTGCTGGATCCTTTCGCCTGGAGGTTGATGCCAAGGTCCGGGTTGGTCAGCGTGTGGCTGCCTCCATCGTAGTTATATACTGTCAGCGTAACGGGTACTCCCTGCACCACCGTGAAATCCGGGTCAGTGTAGGTGTCATGCATTTTGCCGTCAGGGCCAAGTCGTCCGCCCGGCAATATCGTGAGGGTGACCGTTTGCGACTTCAAAACCGTACGTTTTGGTTGAGAGGATTGGCTCGATTTGGAGATCCCGTTGTTGACCGCTTTGGTCGGACTCGTGGTTGGGTTCGGCTGATTCGCAGAGCTTGGCTGTGCTGCGTTCGCGCCACACCCCGCAAGGATTGCTGCTGTCAATGCCACTCCGGCAAACCCTGTCCAAACCATCTTCTTCATGGATTTCGCCCCCTTATTGGTGAGCCAAGGAAGCAAGTGGTTTGTTTTCGTGCACTTTCACAGCACGCCTCAGCGAAACCGCTGCCCCTTCGACGCCTTCAGTTTAAGGGGGTATCCCATGGCGAGAGCAGATCATGTTGAACCATTTTTTCTCTGAGGCGAACTAGTTCGGATGGCTCATTTTGAAGTGGTCTGTTATATTCGGACCATTTACGATTAGACGCACCATTCACCTTTTTACGGCTTTCCGCAGCGCAACCATGGCGCTCATCGGAAAGCAATCAGATGGAAAGCGGCCCGCTCACCGGGCCGCCGCGTCCACCGCCTCTTTCAACGTCGCCTCCACGCGCCGGGCCGTCTCCATGAGGCCCTCGTCTCCCATCACGCCCATCAATGCCGTCGGCTTCGGCAACCCGATGACCGTTTTCCCCTCGTGCTCATACACCACCAGCTTGCAGGGGAGGAAGTACCCAGCCATCGGGTTCTGCGTCAGCACCTGCTTGGCCTCGCGCGGGTTGCACACCTCCAGTACCCGGTAGGGCGTGTCAAACTGGACACCTTTCTCCTTCAGCTTTGACGGGATGTCCATTTGCCATAAGACACCGAACTTGCGGTCCTTCAGCGCCGCCTCCAGAGCCGTAACCGCGTCGTCAAGACTCTTTTCCGTCGTGGCGCTGTAGTGAAACCCCTGGGCCACATCTCTCCCTCCTTTGGCCCGCATTACAGGACGTCCGCCAACTGGCTGACGAGGTGCTGCTTCGGCATGTACCCCACCAGTTGCTTGACCGGCCGGCCGCTCCGAAACAGGATCATCGTCGGGATGCTCATGATCCCGTACGCTCCCGCCGTCCTAGGGTTCTCGTCCACATTCAGTTTGGCCACCACCAGGCGATCCCCTGCCTCCTCCGACAACTCCTCCAACACGGGCGCCATCATCCGACACGGCCCGCACCACGCCGCCCAAAAATCGACCAGCACCGGCTTGTCCCCTTGAATCACACTCGCAAAGTTCTGATCCGTGACGTTCACCGTCGCCATCGGTCCCCATCCTCCTCATCTGGTTTTCATCAACAGCTCAATCGCTTCCCGAATCACCTTGTCGGCACTTCCGCCTCCTGCAAGTTCCTCCCGAATGCACTGCTCCATGTTTTCGCCCACGACGTACATGATCACCCGGTCCACCGCCGCCCGAATCGCCGACAGCTGCGTCACGACCTCTTTGCACGACTTGCCCTGTTCCATCATCTGCAACACTCCCCGGACCTGGCCTTCAATCCGGCGGAGGCGATGTTTCATCGGGTTCGTGTACTCCATCGAGATTCTCCCCCTTGTGCTTGCCCCTATTATACCCCCCTCCGTACAAACCAGACCATCCGTCGGCCATCCCCCTGTTCATCGGCCGCGGCGGGCATACCACGCCACGATCCCGCCGGAGAGGTTCCTCACATCCGGAAACCCGTGTTTCACCAACATTCGGGCCGCCCGGGTGCTTCGCCTCCCGGAGTGGCACATCACTACAACCGGTTTCTCCCGGTCGAGTTCCCCCAGCCGGTTCCTCAACTGCCCCAGCGGGATGTTTCGAAATCCGTCGATGTGCCCCTGCTGGAACTCCCCCGGTTCCCGGACATCCACGTACTGGATGCCTGCCTTTTTGTCACGGAGCATCTTCCGAAGCTCCTCTGCTCGAATGGATTTCACACCTTTGGCAGGTAACATTTGGTACGCAAAGTAAGCTGCAACGATCACCACCGCAATCATCCAAACCCAGTTCACCGTCTTCACCCCCTACAGCACATGCAGTTCCGTGAGATTCACGTACAGCATGTAACCAGCCACCACCACCAAGACGCCAGCGAACAGTTGCTGCAGCCTGTGAACGTTGCGCCCTAGCCCCGTGCAGGCCCAGACGCCGAGGACGCCGCCGACAAGACCGCCGCCGATGTACAAGGCGACAATGAGCCAATCCACCATGCCCGAGACGGCATACGACACAGCGGTGGTGAGCCCAAAGGTCCCCACCGAGAACAGGGACGTCCCAATGGCTTCGGTCATCGGCAAGCCGGAGAACATCAGGCCTGGCACAATCAGAAATCCCCCGCCGATGCCGAAGAACCCCGACACCCCTCCGGTCACAAGCCCCGTCGGGATCACCCGGCCTATCCGTACCGGGCGCCTGGCCTCCGAAGCCTCACGACGGCGCTGCGAGCGAACCATTCGGGCGGCGATCACCAGCATCAGGAGAGCGAAGAGAAACAGCAGCAATCGGCCGCTGGCCAGTTTTCCAAGAACGGAACCAACATACGCCCCGATGGCGCCCGGAAGGGCGAACGCCACGGCGGCCCTCCACCGCACATTCCCCTGCCGCCAGTGAGGGACCAAATTCAAGTACGCGTTGACGGCTACGGCCAACGCCGTGCTGCCGATGACGACGTGCGGATTGTGCACCCCCACCACATACAACAGGAGGGGGACGGCGAGGATGGAACCACCCCCGCCGATGAGCCCAAGCGTAAATCCCACAACGCCGCCAGAGAGTACCGCCAGGACCATCTGCACAGCGCTCAGGTGCGGCACGCGCCCACCCCCCAATTACCCCACGGGGTATCTATCGGGCCAAAAAAACCGGACCAGAAAAATCGCCGATGGCGCCACAGCCATGCCCAACTCATCCCGTTCTGACGGACACCTGTGCTGCCAGGCGCTGTGCGGCGCATCCGCCCGTTCGACGCTCACAGCTAGCCCCACAGCCGCCTCACCCGGCGCCCTCCCAAACCGCCCGTTACCCGTGCACCGCGCACCGGTTCGGCCCGATCTCCATCTCCCGCTGCTCGTCCTCGTCCGGCGCCATTTTGCCCATGTTGGTCAGGCGAATCTCCCGGTACGCATTCGGCTGCGGCGGCAGGTCCTCCGTCACAAGCCGCCGGAACGCCTCGCCATCCTCCACCCGAAGCCCCGCATTGCGTTCGTACACATCCCCCAGTCTGGCCTTCACCGACCCGTCCGGGTTCACCTCGCCCGGCTCGCCGTAGTGCGCCGGCAACAGCACCAGGTTCGAGGACAGCTCAGGGTACGTCTCGTACAGGGTCTTGCGCAGATCCCCCGCCCAATCCTGGGCCTTGCCGGCCAAATCCGGCCGTCCTATGGACTCCACGAACAGAATATCTCCCGACAACAGGTACCGGTCGTCCACCACCAGCGACGTGCTGCCGATGGTGTGGCCGGGCGAGTACACCGGCACCATCCGCACCGCCGTCTTGCCGACTGTGATGTCCCGCCCGGCCTCCAGCGGCTCGTAGGAGAACGTCACCCCGGCAGCGTCTTTCGGCGGCAGCCAGTACGTCGCCCCCGCCTTCTCCGCCAGTTTACGCCCGCCGGAGATGTGGTCGGCGTGCAGGTGAGTGTCGATCACGTGGCGGATCCGAAGCCCCTGTTCCGCTGCGAAAGCCTCGTACGCATCGATGGTCCGCACCGCATCGACGACGGCCGCCTCTCCATCGGACGCAATCAGGTACGACAGGCACCCCTTGCCAAACCGCACGAACTGGTACACCGCACCGCCGCCGGAGAGGTCCCCCACCTTCACCGGCCGCAGCGCCTCGCTCCAGGCCTTCATACCCCCGGCCAGCACCGAGACATCTGTCAGCCCCGCCTCCAACAACTGCTCCGCCACGTATACGGAGGAGCCTTCCTTGGCGCACACCACCAGGATGGGCTGGTCTTTCGGCAACCGATCGAGCGCCGGCTGGATGCCGTCGAGCAGGTCAAAGTACGGGATGTTGACACTCGTCACGCCCGGCCCCTCAATCCGCCAGTCCGCATACTCCTCCTCGTTGCGCACGTCGAGGACGAAAAGGGACTCTCCCCGCAAAATCTTCTCAAACACCTCGGTGGGCGATACTCGGGTCACGGTCGTCTGAGTCACGTTTTGTTCCTCCTCTCCATCGTTTTCATCACAGGCTCTGCTCCGTCGGGCCCTGCCACTGGCTCATGCCGGGCAACACGTTGTACACCTGCTCAAACCCGTGTTCCGCCAGCACCTGACAGGCGAGATCACTTCGGCTGCCCGTGCGGCAGATGACGTACACCGGCTGATTCTGATACGACGTCAATTCCGGCAGGCGCTGCTCCAGCTCACCGAGAGGCACCGAGATGGCTCCCGGAATGTGCGAGAAGGCGTACTCCGCCGGCTCCCGCACGTCGACGAGGACCCCGCCATTGGCCATCCGCTCCGCCAACTCCTCGTTGGTCACGGTGTTGGGATGCCGCTGCTCGGTCTTCGTCTCCTCCGGCCGGGACTTGCGGATGAAGTGGCGGAACACCTTCCCTTCCGTGAGGGTCCCGAGGAACTGGTGCCCCGTCCGGTGTGCCCAGCCCTTGACATCCGCCACCGACCCCGGATCCGTGGCGACGACCTCCAACACCTGCCCCGCTTGCATCTCGTCGATCGCCTTTTTCGTCCGGACAATCGGCATCGGGCAGGACAACCCCTTGCAGTCGATGGTCTTATCCACTCGGATTTCGGACATGCTCACGTCTCCTTTCGGGAAAGATCCAAACGAGTCGGAAAGGAATCCGCTCGGTCAGAAGGTCACCGTCACATCGGCGTCGTAGGCAAAGTCGAGGAACGTCACCGCGCCGCCGACCTCGACGCCGTCGATGAAATCGTCTTTCGTCAGGCCCATGACGTCCATGGTCATCTGGCAGCCGATGAACTTCACACCGCTGTCCTTTGCGACTTCGAGCAACTCGGCCACGGAGGGCACGTTCGCCCGTTGGAACCCTTCCATCCAGTGCTCCTTGCCAGGTCCCATCGTGAGCGTTTCGGCCCCGTTCCTGCGGACGATGTTCAGCCCTTCAAAGGTGAAGAAGATGGTCACCTCCGCGTCCGTCGCCGCCGCCGCTGTGGCGATGTTGAGCACCTTGTACGCCGCGTCGAGACTACCCTGGGATGCGATGATGGCCACCTTGCGTTTTGCGTCCGCCATATCCTCATTCCTCCTCATCGACATGGTTCCCGTTGGACCCCAGATACTACACAGGGTATATATACGGAACGGGGTATATGCTACAACACACGGTTCCTGTCTGTCAACACTTGACGATCCGTTTTACGCGAATGGTCAATACTCCGTTCGGGGGATTGTGGACCGGCTCACAAGGACCAAGGAAAAATCGTACATCTCCGTCTCCCCAATTACCCGAACGGGGTATAGCATCATAAGTGGAGCAGATGACGGACACCCAGCGAATTCATTCTCAGAAGGGAGGTGAGTCTGGTTCTCAAGTCGACGCTCATGGCCAGGTAGATGAACGCGATTCCATTCAGTTTGGAGGAGACGATGGAAATGAAGCGTGTGCTGTGGGTCATACCGGTCCTCGCTCTCGGAATGGCGATCGGCGGCGTGACGGTGTCGAGCGTCCTTGCTGCCGGCACGGTGCAAGGGGCGTCACCGACCGTTCAGGGGCCTGCCATGATGCAACAAGCCTTGGGTACTCCGCAAGGTCAGGCGATGATTCAAGCCTGCAGTAACTTCATGAGTCAGTTCAGCCAGGCGCAAAAGTAACCGGCTCCGTCCAACCGGGGGCCGCCGGAGCGTGGCCCCCGGTCAGGCCATGGGCAGAGTCATTGATCGTCCGAACAACGTGGGGGTCTTTGCAGCTCATTTTCTTCACATGGTCTTCATACGCGCATGGTATGACAGAAGCAAACAGCCCATTCAGGAGGGGATAACATGTTGCAAACGCTTGGGTCCTTCATCGCCCTTCTGGCATGCCCATTGATGATGATCCTCATGATGAAGGGAATGCACGGGGGACATGGAGAACATGGAACGCATCGCTCATCCCATCGAAGGTTTGGTTCTCGAGAGGAAGAGCTGGCCGATATGAAACGCAGGCTGGATGAACTGCAAACCGAGTACGACCGCCTGTCCCAACAGCAGAAGGAGCGATCCGGGCATCTGGGATAAGCAGGGCGTTTGTTACTAATAATTTCATAATAAACCGGATTGTGAATTCGATTGTACTGGAGTGGCGTCACATGGCCCATACCACTGAGAAAATCAGGCGGAGATACGATCGCATCGCTCCTCTATTTTCCAAGATGGACCGCATGGTGTCCGACAAATACCGAGCGGAACTGATTCGCCATGCACACGGTGAAGTGCTGGAAGTGGGCGTTGGAACCGGTGCCAACCTCAAATTCTACCCTGCGGACGTCAAGGTCACCGCCATTGACTTCAGTCCCCGCATGTTGTCATACGCACAAGCGCGGGTCAATAAAAGCCCTGCAAACATACGGCTGCTGCAAATGGATGTGCAACACCTGCAGTTTGACGACAACAGTTTCGACACCGTGGTTTCGACCTGTGTGTTCTGTTCCGTGCCCGATCCCATTACTGGCTTGCGAGAGATCCACCGGGTTCTGAAACCAAGCGGACACCTCCTCATGATTGAACACATGCTGAGCGACCATCTCCCCATCGCCCTTGTGCTTCATCTGCTGAATCCCTTTACGGTTCGCCTTACGGGGGCCAACGTAAATCGCAGGACCATGGATAACTTACGGATTGCAGGCTTTGCGATTCAGGAGATGCGGTACATTGCGCTGTCCGATGTGTTTCGCCTCATCGTCGCCACGCCGAACAAGTGACCGGTTGGCGTTCTGACGGGGAAGGTCTCTCGAGCAAGCGTACAGCATGACGCTGCAAAAGGCATGACGCTGCAAACGGTATGAAGGTCTTCTTTCGGCCAAACGCCCCCGTCCTTTACCCCCCAGGAGCAGCGCTTGCCCCAGCCACGTCGTACCAGGCCTCTACGGAGATTGCGGCCGCCATGATCAACAAAAACGTCCACTGTGAAAGGTCAAACACGGTGTAGAGTTCCACATGCGGAACCAGTACAGATGTCCCAAACAGCGTCGCACCGGCAACCGCCCAGACCCGATGCACATACATGCTGGCACGCCGGCTGAGCAAATACAGGATCACCGCAAACCCACACCGCATCAGGTCCTCGAAGCGATATGGATGCAGATCCACATAGGCACGATATGCAAAATAAGGAATCGCCCCGACCACCAGTGTCTGTGCGACCAGCTTGAGCGCGGTTTCATCCAGCGCCCTTTTTCGCCACAGAGAGATGATCAGATATAAGGCACTCGCCGCCAGGCCCACGAAGATTCCTCCTGGAGGAGTCCCACCGATCAAGGCCATCAGGTTGTCTCGCAGGCTCAAGCTTGGATGCAGCAAGATACCGGAAAACCGGGTGAACACCACAAACACCAGCACGGCGCCAGACAACTGGTCCGCCACAATCTCTCGGGCTCGGTCCTTAGGTTGTAGCTTGAGAAAGGCCCAGCCCCCCACACAGCCCAACAGAAGCGCCATCCATGCATCGGGAACTCTATGCAATAGCGCCAGCATTACTTCGAAATCCTCTCCAATTCCGCCACCAGGTTCTCCTTCGATATCGCCCCCACGTTTGTCGCCACGATCATCCCTTGGCGGTTTACAAAAAAGGACGTCGGGAAACCAATGATGCCGTACTCGTTCATCACCGTCCCTTTCGTGTCCAAGGCCACCGGCCATGTGATCCCGTACTGTTTCACGAACTGCTCCATGTCCGCCATGCTGTCCTGCGCAGTGACATTGACACTGAGGAAGACCACCTTGTCACCGTACTGTTTGTGCGCCTGAACGATGTCAGGCGTCTCAAACTTGCAGTAGACACACCACGACGTCCAGAAATTGATGAAAATGGGCTTCCCAATCAGTTTGTCCGTGTCAATCGTCTGGTTGTCCGGGTATTCCTGCAGTTTGAACGGAGGCATCCTGTACCCCGTTTGCGGGGCCACCGCCACGGATGAAGCGCCTGGAGCGGCATTTGCTGAGGCTACGGTCGAAAATGCCGCCAACGAATTTTGTTTGAGGGTGGCCGTCCCCACGATGGCAATCAGCAATGCGGTGCCGGTACCAATCCCCAACCATTTGTGTGACTTTTTCATGCGACGACCTCCCTTACCTTAGAATCCCGTGAACCCGCCATACAGCCGAATCAGGGCCACGGTGATCTTGGACATGGTATTCGTCAAGAGAAGTACCCCGAGTACCATCATGATGTATCCGCCGATTTTGCTGAGCATCGCCCCGTATTTCGCCAGCCTGCGCGCGGAGCCCAGGGTGAAACCCAGTACAAAAAAGGGAATCGCAAACCCGAGGATGTAAGCGAGGATGAGCGGCAATCCCAGCGCACTGTTCGTGGCCGTCATCACCAGAACAGCGGCGAGAATGGGGCCAATGCAAGGAGACCACCCGGCGGCAAAGCTGACCCCGACCAGGACGGATGCCATGTACCCCGTTCTGTTTGATCGGAACTCCCATTTTTTCTCCGTCATCAGCCATGTCGGAGTAAACAGACCACTCAAAACAAGGCCCATCAGAAATACGATGACTCCTCCGACGATGCGGATGACGTTCCGGTAGTTCACGAAGACCTGACCGATGAGACCGGCCGACAAACCCAGGGCCAGGAAGATGACGGAGAACCCAA
Source organism: Alicyclobacillus sp. (assembly GCF_023511815.1). Classification (GTDB taxonomy): domain Bacteria; phylum Bacillota; class Bacilli; order Alicyclobacillales; family Alicyclobacillaceae; genus Alicyclobacillus_H. Next base: position 2,497 of record NZ_JAIMAV010000054.1, on the reverse strand, counting down.
TGATGAAAAACAAGGTGTGTGTCAACACACGTATACGGTGATTCCAGGTGTCCCCACCGCCTTGCCCAAACGTCACCCCGGAGATGTACGACAGGTAGGACGGATACAACGGCAAACTACATGGTGAGAGAAACGACAGGATTCCAGCAATAAAGGCTAACCAAAGCGTCGGATGCGAGCCAAGCGTCAGGGTGTTCATCCCCTTTCCTCCACAGCCCGGATTGCCTAGGATGGACTGTACTGAAAACAAGTACTGGAAAACCTGCTTTGTCTGAACGGCGCGGCGATGAGAACATCTGGCGGCTCTATCCACATAGGGGGCGGGAATCGTTGAGGATTCGTGCCCTACGGACTCCGGCGGGGAACAGCGGCGTATGTACTCCACCGGTTTCATACGCCGCCCGCGACGCTCTCATCCCACCATTACCTGACTGATCGTTCGTGATCTGATACGGATTGCCCTCTGTCCGCTGATCGTCCTCGTCCGGATGTGTTCCCATTACCCACGGTTACCCGCAACGACGCGCTCGACGATGTGACCTCCCTAGCAACCGAATACAGGTCACTTCGCCATCAATTGTAATTCAGATGCTTCCTTTCGCATTTGCTGAACGATATATCCTCCCGAAAGGTTTTTCACCTTTTCGAAGCCAAGTCCTTTGAGAATCCGTGTTGCAAAGTAGCTGCGTTGTCCGCTACGGCAATACACAATCCATTCAACGTTTCTGTCCAGTTCCTTGGGAGCTCGATCTCTTAGTTCGTCTAGCGGAATGTGCACTGCCCCAGGTAATGTACCGCCCAAGACTTCGTCCGTCCGGCGTACATCCAGTAAACGCACCGTGTGCCCGTTTGCTGCACTCACATCATATACCGCTTCAACTCGCCCCCAAAATATGTTTTCTGCGGCCATCCCTGCCATGATTACAGGATCCTTGGCCGATGAGAATGGCGGAGCATACGCTAGATCGAGGCGCGTCAGGTCAACGACCGTCATTTTGGCAGAAAGCGCTACGGAAAGTACATCGATTCTCTTATCGACGCCATCCCGGCCGACGATTTGAGCGCCCAACAATCTTCCCGATTTACGCTCCACAACCAACTTTATCGTCATGTCCTTCGCATCCGGATAATAACCAGCGTGGTGACCAGCGGTTGAATACGATACGAAGTAGTCAAGCCCCGCTGATTGTGCCGCTTTTTCCGACAGTCCAGCCATGGCGATAACCATCTCTCCCACGCGCACTATCGAAGTGCCATGGGCACCTGTGAATTGTTCGCCAATACCGAACAAGTTTTCTCCGATGATCCTGGCCTGTTTGTTAGGAGCACCTGCAAGTGCAACCCAATGAGGTTGGCCGTCTATATCATAAAGAACCTCGGCAATATCTCCTCCTGCGAAAATATCTGGATCGGACGTTCGAAGCTGGTTATCTACACGGACCGCTCCTGCAACTCCCAATTCAAGCCCGGCCGCTTGCGCTAATGCACTATCAGGACGGACCCCCAGACTCATAATGAACATGTCTGCTTCTATGCCGGTTCCATCTTCCAGCCGCACGACTCGAGCCTCTTTGTCCCCAATGAAACTTGCCACCCCATTTCCGAGAACCACACGAACCCCCAGATCTCGTAGATGGTTGAGCAATGGAATCGTCATTTCGGTATCAAACGGTGGCAAGACTTGATTCGCTTTTTCAACCAATGTCACATTGATCCCAAGTTTCAAGAGGTTCTCCACAACCTCAAGCCCGATAAAGCCTCCACCGATTACGACGGCCTGACGTACATGTTTGGTTCGAATCCAGGCTTTCACTTGGTCAACATCGGGAACACTGCGCACTGAAAAGATACCGGCCAAATCGTGGCCATTTATCTTTGGCAGAATTGGTTTTGCTCCCATCCCCAACACCAGTTTGTCGTACCGTTCGTCATACTCTTCACCAGTCTCGAGGTTCCTCACCCGTACCGTCTTGTTTGCGCGATCGATGGAGATAACCTCTTGTAAGATCCGCACATCAATGTTGAAACGTGCCTTCAGCGATTCGGGGGTATGCAACAATAATTTGTTACGATCCTTTATGACATCACCGAGGTAGTATGGCAACCCACAGTTAGCGAACGATACATACGTTCGCTTTTCGAATACCACGATTTCTACCGTTTCACTCATTCTCCGTGCTTTCGCCGCCACACCGGCGCCTAGAGCTACCCCGCCGATGATGACAATCTTCTGCTCTCCACCATTGAAGATTCGCACGTCTGCAGCCTCCTTGGTTGTTCCCGGACTCAGCCATTGTCGAAAGAAAACGGCATGTTGTCGTATCCGGATCCAAAATACCGCATAGGGTATATACGGGACGGGGTATATATTACGCATGAAGGCGCCCTCTGTCAATCACACTCCAAAATGAAGCCACACCGCCATCACTCTCGCAAGTCTTTGAGACGCTGCAAGTATTCCTCCCGGTCAATTTCACCACGAGCGTAGCGTTCTTTG
>NZ_JAIMAV010000053.1 GCF_023511815.1 Alicyclobacillus sp. | reverse complement strand
TCTTCATGAACTCGAAGTTGTTGACGTCCAACAAGGGGTACTCCTCCCTCGCTCAGCGGACTCCATCCGCGACGGCTCCGCCGCGCAGCCAGCGCCCGCGGCGGTTCCGTCTGGGACCGGGTCCCGTTCGTGGTGCGCATGGGAACGCCTGTGTCACTCGCCGATGCCCTGCGTCTCGAGGCTCAGGTTCAGCTTTTCCCCGGCGTCCTCCTCGTCGTCGCTCTCCCGGATGATGATCTCCTGCTCGTCCTCGCTGAGGATCTTCACGTCCATGCCGAGGCTCTGGAGCTCCTTCACCAACACCTTGAACGACTCCGGCACACCCGGTTCCGGCACGTTCTCGCCTTTGACGATGGCCTCGTACGTCTTGACGCGTCCGACCACGTCGTCCGATTTCACGGTGAGGATCTCCTGCAGGGTGTACGCCGCGCCGTACGCCTCCAGCGCCCACACCTCCATCTCGCCGAAGCGTTGGCCGCCGAACTGGGCCTTGCCGCCCAGGGGCTGCTGGGTGACCAGCGAATATGGGCCGGTGGAGCGCGCGTGGATTTTGTCGTCCACCAGGTGGTGCAGCTTGAGCATGTACACATACCCGACGGTGACCCGGTTGTCGAACGGTTCTCCCGTCCGCCCGTCGTACAGCACCCGTTTCCCGTCCGCCGGGAACCCCGCCTCTTCAAGCGTGGAGAACACGTCTTCCGCCTTGGCGCCGTCGAACACCGGCGTCGCGATGTGGATGCCGAGCGCCTTGGCCGCCATGCCCAGGTGCGTCTCCAACACCTGCCCGATGTTCATCCGGGACGGCACGCCCAACGGGTTGAGCACGATTTCCACCGGCGTTCCGTCTTCCAAAAACGGCATGTCCTCCTCCGGCAGGATGCGGGCCACGACACCCTTGTTCCCGTGCCGGCCGGCCATCTTGTCGCCCTCGGAGATCTTGCGTTTCTGGGCGATGTACACGCGGACCAGCTGGTTCACGCCGGCCGGGAGCTCATCTCCGTTCTCCCGCGTGAACACCTTCACGTCGACGACGATGCCGGCGCCGCCGTGCGGCACGCGCAGGGACGTGTCGCGCACCTCCCGTGCCTTTTCGCCGAAGATGGCGTGCAGCAACCGCTCCTCCGCCGTCAGTTCGGTCACGCCCTTGGGGGTCACCTTGCCGACCAGGATGTCGCCCGCCCGGATCTCGGCGCCGATGCGGATGATGCCACGCTCGTCGAGGTTTTTGAGCGCATCCTCGCCGACATTCGGAATGTCGCGAGTGATCTCCTCCGGCCCGAGCTTGGTGTCGCGGGCCTCCAGCTCGTACTCCTCGATGTGGATGGAGGTGTAGATGTCCTCCTTGACCACCTTCTCCGAGAGCAGGATGGCATCCTCGTAGTTGTAACCCTCCCAGGTCATGAACGCGACGAGCACGTTGCGCCCCAGGGCCAGCTCTCCCTTATCGGTCGCGGGCCCGTCGGCGATGATGTCCCCCGCCTGGATCTCCTGGCCCTCACGGACAATCGGCCGTTGGTTGATGCATGTGTTCTGGTTGGAGCGCACAAACTTCTGCAACCGGTACTTGTCGAGGTCGCCGTACACCGTTCGGCCATCCACCTCATGCTTGACGCGCACCCAGATCTCGCGCGCGGTCACGCGCTCCACGACGCCCCCGCGGCGCGCCACGACGCACACACCGGAGTCCTTGGCCGCCTTGTGCTCCATGCCCGTTCCGACCAGCGGGGCCTCCGTCACCAACAGCGGCACGGCCTGGCGCTGCATGTTCGACCCCATCAGCGCGCGGTTCGCGTCATCGTTCTCCAAAAACGGGATCAGGGCCGTCGCGACCGAGACCACCTGCTTCGGGGACACGTCCATGTAGTCGACCCGTTCGCGCGGCACGGCGATGATGTCGCCGCGGTACCGGGCCACCACCTCGGCCTCCGCCAGCCGGCCGTCCTCCGTCAGCTTGGCGTTAGCCTGCGCGACGATGTAGTTCTCCTCTTCGTCGGCGGTCAGGTAATCCACATGGTCGGTCACCACGCCGGTGTCCGGATCGACCTTGCGGTACGGCGTCTCGATGAACCCGTACTCATTGACCCGCGCATAGGAAGACAGCGAGTTGATGAGGCCGATGTTCGGACCCTCCGGCGTCTCGATGGGACACATCCGGCCGTAGTGGGAGTAGTGCACGTCGCGAACCTCGAACCCGGCCCGCTCGCGGGTGAGGCCGCCCGGCCCCAGGGCGGACAGACGGCGCTTGTGCGTCAGCTCCGCCAGCGGATTGGTCTGGTCCATGAACTGCGACAGCTGGCTGGATCCGAAGAACTCCTTGATGGCCGCAATCACCGGGCGAATGTTGATCAACGCCTGCGGCGTGATGGCGCTCGCGTCCTGAATCGACATGCGCTCGCGAACCACCCGCTCCATGCGGGACAGGCCGATGCGGAACTGATTCTGCAGCAGCTCCCCGACCGAGCGCAGGCGGCGGTTGCCGAGGTGATCGATATCGTCCGTGGAACCCACGCCGTGCAACAAATTGAAGAAATAGCTGACCGCGGCGATGATGTCCGCCGGGGTGATGTGCTTGACCTGCTGCGGGATGGACCCGTTGCCGATCACGTGGATGACCTTGCCGTCCTTCACCGGGCTGAAGATCTTGACCATCTGCAGGGAGATGGTGTCCTCCGGCGCGAGCTCCGGCGTCCCGCGCAGCGTCATGCGCCCGACGTTGCCCTCGAGCGCGGGGATGATCTTATCCAGCAGGCGGCGGTCAATCACCTGTCCCGCCTCCGCGATGATCTCCCCGCTGTCCATGTCGACCAGCGTCTCCGCCAGGCGCTGGTTGAGCAGGCGGTTTTTCAGATGCAGCTTCTTGTTGATCTTGTACCGACCGACGTTCGCCAGGTCGTACCGCTTCGGGTCGAAGAAGCGGGACGTCAGCAACGCCCGCGCGTTCTCCATCGTCGGCGGTTCGCCGGGCCGCAGGCGCTCGTAAATCTCTACCAGTGCCCGCTCGGTGGAATCTGTGGTATCCTTGTCCAAGGTGTTCCGCAGGAACTCGTCTTCGCCCAGCAGGTTGATGATCTCCGCGTCCGTGCCCAGTCCGAGCGCGCGCAGCAACACCGTGATGGGCAGTTTGCGGGTGCGGTCAATCCGGACGTAGACGACGTCCTTGGTGTCCGTCTCGAATTCGAGCCAGGCGCCCCGGTTCGGGATCACCGTGGCGGCAAAGGTGCGCTTGCCGTTTTTGTCAATCTTGCTGTTGAAATAGACGCTCGGAGAACGGACCAACTGGCTGACGATGACGCGCTCCGCGCCGTTGATGATGAAGGTGCCGGTCTCGGTCATCAGCGGGAAGTCCCCCATGAAGACCTCCTGCTCCTTGACCTCACCCGTCTCCTTGTTGAGCAGGCGCACCTTCACGCGCAGCGGGGCGGCGTAGGTGACGTCGCGCTCCTTCGACTCCTCGACATCGTACTTCGGTTCACCCAGGCTGTAGTCGATGAACTCGAGCACGAGGTTGCCCGTGAAGTCGGTGATCGGGGAGATGTCCTCAAACATCTCGCGCAGGCCCTCGCGCAGGAACCACTCGTACGACTTCTGCTGAATCTCGATGAGATTCGGCAGATCCAAGACCTCCTGGATGCGTGCGTACGAACGCCGATTCCGCCATCCGTACTTCACCACGTGTCCCTGCAAAAACGTCACCCCTCATGCGGTTTTCACACACCGGACGATGGCAACAGCAAAGCCATGCCCCGTGCGCTCAGACAAAAAAGAAATGAGGTCGCATGGAACCACATTTTTCACAAGGGCATGTAATATTTACCTATCTCCAAGCGGAACGAATTTTAATCATCTCCGCCTTCCCGACTTTGACTTGGGATCTGGGCATACGGATCCCCACATCAGTTTGCATTGATTGAGTTTACCACGTTCAGAGAACTATGTCAACGGCCCGTTTTGGTTCTCTGAAATCTTGGGCGCCCGGCAGTGAAACACATGGTACCCCGCGTCCCGATCCGCCAACTCGACCGACCCGAACAGAAGTTCCAGCCGGTCCCGGGCGCTGGGCGCGCCGTGCTTTTTGTGGATGACCACCCACAGAGAACCCTCCTCGCGGAGGTGTTGCGCCGATTCCGCGAAGAGCCGGTACACCACCGATTTGCCGGCGCGAATCGGGGGATTGAGCACCACCGCATCCGCCATCAGCTCGGGGACGGCGGAGAAACCGTCGCTGACGAACAGACGCGCCCGTTCGCCCAACCCCACATTCCGGCGCGCCAGCTCGATGGCCCGCTCGTTGACGTCCAACAGCGTCCACCTGGAGTCCGGAAACACCCGGCCCAGCACCGCCGCCACCACGCCGTATCCACAACCGAGATCGACCGCCTCGGCCGCGGCGGGAAGCTGCACAGTCTCCAAGAGCACGCGGGTGCCGTAGTCCAATCCCCGCTTGGCGAAGACGCCCGAATCGGTGGTGATCTCCAGCTCGACCCCGCGCACGCGCACCCTCACCCGCCGTGGCTGGCTCTCCACCTGCGGTGTGGGCGTGTAATAGTGATTTTGCTCCGTCATACCTCGCCCTCCTGGAGGGCCCTTGCCGGCCCACCGGTCCAACGCCCGCGATAGACAAGGGAGGCACTCACACCGCCCTAGGGCGATGCGGGTGCCTCCCCGATCAATGCGACGACGTCTTACTTGATCTCGACCGTCGCGCCCGCCTCGGTCAACTTCGCCTTGATGGCCTCGGCCTCTTCCTTGGAGACCTTCTCCTTGATCGGCTTCGGCGCGCCGTCGACCAGGTCCTTCGCTTCCTTCAGACCCAGGCCGGTGATCTCGCGCACGACCTTGATCACGTTGATCTTGGACGCGCCCGCGGCCGCCAGGATGACGTCGAACTCGGTCTGCTCGGCGGCCTCCTCGGCACCGCCGGCGGCCGCGCCGCCGACCACCGCGACCGGCGCCGCAGCGGTCACGCCGAACTCCTCCTCAATCGCCTTGACCAGCTCGTTCAGCTCGAGGACCGTCATCCCCTTGATGGTCTCGAGAATGTTGGTGATGGTTTCGCTCGCCACAGGATTTCCTCCTTCATCGTATCGTTCATCCGGTCCTCTCGGACCGATCTCCCATTCGCCGTACGACCTTCAGCCCATGCGGACCGGCATCACTCCGCGGCCGGCGCCTCCTGCTTCTCCGCCACCTGCTTGACGGCGTAGGCGAAATTGCGCACCGGCGCCTGCAGGACGCTGAGCAACATCGACAGCAGACCCTCGCGCGACGGCAAGGTCGCGAGCGCCTCGACCTCTTTGGCGTTGACCACCCGGCCTTCGACGACGCCGCCCTTCAGCTCGAGCGCCTTGTGCTTCTTCGCGAAGTCGAAGAGGACCTTCGCCGGCGTCACCGGATCGTCAAAGCCGAACGCGATGGCCGTCGGACCGGTCAGGTACGCCTCGACGCCCGTCAACTCCACCTGCTCGGCCGCCCGGCGCGTCAGCGTGTTCTTCAACACGCGGTATTCCACACCGGCTTCACGAAGCTGCTTGCGCAGTTCGGTGACCTCCGCGACGTTCAGTCCCCGGTAGTCGGTGATGATGGTGGACTTGCTGCGCGAAAACCGGTCCGCAATCTCCGCGACCAGTTGTTCCTTTTCCTCGCGGACTCCCATCGGATCCCTCACACCTCCCGCCGATTGGTTGTGGATGAACCCGTTCCGGCAAATGAAAACGCGCCTCCGCAGACACGAAGGCGCGACTGGGCTTCATACAGCCGCGAACCTCGGTAGGCGGGACTCCCCATTCTCTCCGCTTCGGCGGAGACCTACTGTCTACGGTTCATCCGTATGGCATGACACTGATTTAGGCTAGCAGACGCACATCCGGCCCGTCAAGTGCAATCGGCTGGATGCCTTCGGGCCGGCGTGCGCGTCCGCGGCGGGCACCGCCCTCCGCCGGACTCACTCGGCCGCGCGGGCGACCCGCAGCGGGTTGACCCGAATGCCCGGGCCCATCGTCGAGGACACCGTCACGCTCCGGAAGTACTGGCCCTTGGCCGCGGCCGGGCGAGCCTTGGCCAGCGCGTCAAACAGGGTGTTGAAGTTGTCGACCAACTGCTCCACCGAGAACGACGCCTTGCCGATGGGCGCGTGCACGATGCCGGCCTTGTCCAACCGGTACTCAATCTTACCGGCCTTGATCTCCTGAACCGCACGGGCCACGTCAAAGGTGACCGTGCCCGTCTTCGGGTTCGGCATCAGGCCCTTGGGACCGAGGATGCGGCCCAGACGGCCAACCGCACCCATCATATCGGGGGTGGCCACCGCGACATCGAAGTCCAGCCAGCCCTGCATGATCTTCTGGATGTAATCCTCATCCCCGACGAAGTCGGCGCCGGCGGCCTCCGCCTCCTTGGCCTTCTCGCCCTTGGCGAACACCAGGACGCGCGCCGTCTTGCCGGTTCCGTGCGGGAGCACCACCGCGCCGCGGACCTGCTGGTCCTGTTTGCGCGGATCCACCCCCAGGCGGAACGCCACGTCGATGGACTCGTCAAACTTCGCGGATGCCAGCTGTTTGACCAGCTGCAGGGCCTCGGCGGGATCGTACAGCTTGGACTTGTCGACCTGCTTCAGCGCCTCCGCAAAGCGCTTGGACACTTTCGCCATATTCTTCACCTCCAAGTGGTGCCGCGGCCAGAGCGGCGCCGCCGCCCGGCCTCCCACGTTCTCGCACCGCGTCAGTCCTCGATGACAATGCCCATGCTGCGGGCCGTACCTTCGACCATGCGCATCGCGGCCTCGACCGACGCAGCGTTCAGGTCCGCCATCTTCTGCTCCGCGATCTCGCGAACCTTCGCCCGTTTTACGGTGGCGACCTTCTTCTTATTCGGTTCAGCCGATCCCGACTCGATGCCGGCGGCCTTCTTCAGGAGCACCGCTGCCGGCGGCGTCTTCAGGTCGAACGTGTAGGAGCGATCCTCGTACACGTAGATCACGACCGGGATGACCAACCCCACCTGGTCGGCGGTCCGGGCGTTGAACTCTTTGCAGAAGCCCATGATGTTGCCCACCTGCGCCTGACCGAGCGCGGGACCGACCGGCGGTGCCGGCGTGGCCTTCCCCGCGGGGATCTGCAGTTTCACGACCTTGACGATCTTCTTCGGCAACGCGTCCACCTCCTTTACCTCGAGATGTGGTCTTCGGGCCGAAGCCCTCCCACACTGGGCGATCCACGAGGCCTCCGAGTGGACGGCCCGAGATCACACAGTACCATATATCCGGCGTTCCTGGGAACGCCACAGAAAATGGATTCCACCGTTCAAACGAAGGTGGAGTCCATGTTCTGCCATGCTCGACCGGCCGCCGGACGCGCTTGCGCGTCGTCCTTCGAGGGGCAGCCGCGACCACGGGGGACGAACCGGCCATCGCCGGTCAGGTGAGTTTCTCCACCTGGGTGAAGTCCACCTCAAGCGGCGTCTCGCGCCCAAACATGGAGACCAACACACGCAACTTCTGTTGGTCGGCATGGATCTCCTCCACGCTGCCGACCATGTCCGCGAAGGGACCCTCGACGATGCGCACGACCTCTCCCACCGTGAAGTCGACCCGCGTCTTGATCTCCTCCGAACCGGACTGGCGCAGAATCGCCCGCACCTCGGAGGGCATCAGCGGAACCGGTTTGGACCCCCCGCCGGCCGAGCCGACGAACCCGGTCACCCCCGGCGTGTTGCGGACCACGTACCACGAGTCGTCCGTCATGATCATCTCCACCAGGACATACCCGGGGAAGACCTTCCGCTGAACCAGGCGTTTCTTGCCGTTTTTGACCTCCCACTCCTCTTCGGTGGGCACCATGACGCGGAAGATCTTGTCCTCCATGCCCATGGTCTGCACGCGGCTTTCGAGATTCTGTTTCACCTTGTTCTCGTAGCCGGAGTACGTGTGAATGACATACCACTGTTTTTCGAGGTTCTCCATGTTGAGGGCGGCCGCCCCGCACCCCCCATATCAAACGCCGCAGGCGTGCCGTCGCCGGCTCACCCGCGGCCGAAATCTGACGTTAGACCAAGTTCACCAAAGCGAACAGCCTGGCCACCCCGAGATCGAAGCCCCACACCAACAGACCCATGATGAAACACACCAACAGCGCGGCCACCGTGTAGTTGACCACCTCTCTCCGTTTCGGCCAACGCACGCGCCGAAGCTCGTGCACCGTCTCGGAGAAGAACCGCACCACACCGGTGCGGTGAGGCTTGGGCTGGGCGACCGCTTCCTTCGGCTTCGCCATCGTGACCGCCCCCGCTCTTCCAGCTCAATTCAGAACAACGCTCAGATCAACGCGGCCGGATGTTTCCCGGCGCGCCTCGTTGCGTCAGCGGGTCTCCCGGTGCACCGTGTGGCTGTTGCAGAACCGGCAGAACTTCTTGACCTCGAGGCGATCCGGGTCATTCTTTTTGTTCTTGGTGGTTGTATAGTTCCGTTGTTTGCACTCGGTGCAAGCAAGGGTGATGATCACGCGCATTCCGATCCACCTCCCCGGCAGGGCTTCACGCCAAAATAAAAGGGGCATCCCATGCCCCCTGATAGGCCTAACATAGGGTAGCACAGGCCATGGAAAGTGTCAATACGCCCCAGCGGCGGTATGCGACCGGCGCCTCGCATTCAACCATCCAGTATTTCCGCACGAATGCAAGCGTATACACCCGCGCCATCCTCCGGCGACCCGCCCACCGGATCACGACCCGAGGTTGCGCACCGACAGATACTTCTCCAGCTTGCGCTTGACCCGTTGCAGCGCGTTGTCGATGGATTTCACATGGCGATCGAGATCGACCGCGATTTCCTGGTACGAGCGCCCGTCCAGGTACAGCATCAGCACCTGGCGTTCCAAGTCGCTCAACAATTCGGACATTTTCAACTCAATGTCATCGAACTCTTCCTGGTGAATGACCAACTCCTCCGGATCGGTCACGCGTGCCGCCCCGATCACATCGAGCAGGGTCCGGTCGGAGTCCTCGTCGTAGATGGGCTTGTCCAGGGAGACATAGGAATTGAGCGGGATATGTTTTTGCCGCGTCGCCGTCTTGATGGCGGTGATGATCTGGCGGGTGATGCACAGCTCCGCGAACGCCTTGAACGACGTCAACTTATCCTCGCGATAATCGCGGATGGATTTGTAGAGGCCGATCATGCCTTCCTGAACGATGTCCTCACGATCCGCGCCGATCAGAAAATAGGAACGAGCCTTCGCCCGAACGAAGTTTCGGTATTTGTGGATGAGGTACTCCAACGCCTGATCATCGCCGTTGCGCACCGCCTCCACCAGTTCTTCGTCGCTGCGCTCCTCCAGGGCGTTCGTGGAAGACGTCTCTAGCTGTACCGTCAAACAAATCACCCCGAATCGGCTGTCAGGATCGAAGCCATTATACATTATGTAATCTATCACGGTCAATTCCTAGTCTCGGTGCCTGCGCCACGCTTCGAGAATCGACGCCACCTCATGGTGAAGCCGATCCATCAACCGGGACGGCCGCGGATTCGGCGCCTGCTCGGTCAGCGCCCGAACCTCGCTCTGCATCTCCTGCAACCGGCGAATGAGTCCGTCCGCCGAAATCCGCAGCGCGCCGCCGCCGAACGCCACCTGTTGTTCGGCCGCGTCGGAGGTGGCCACCGTCACCTGCCGGTACGATTCCCGGCGGCGGTAGACCTCCCGTTCAATGTACTGATCCGCCGTCTCACCCGGCGCCGTGTACACGACCGTCACCGGCCCCGCCGCGTGCGCGCGCTCGGGGTCCGCGGTGTGGTGGGCGTCGAACACCACCACCACATCCTCTCCCGCGTACGCCGCGTATTCCGACAAGGCGTCCACCAGTCGATCCCGTTGTTCATCCATATCCTCCACGGCGTGAAGCGATGAGCGGTTCATCCGGGCAATGACGTTGTACCCGTCGACGATCAGGCACTTCGTCCTCCGCCGCCGGTCACGCGCGCTGGCGGACGACTTCATACAGCAGGACTCCCGCGGCGACGGACGCGTTCAGGCTCTGCAGCCGGCCGAGCATCGGCAACCGAACCAGGTAGTCGCAGTGCTCCTTGACCAGGCGGCTCAGTCCCTTGCCCTCCGCGCCAATGACGAGCGCCACGGAGCCTCGGTAGTCGACCTCGGTGTAGTTGTGGCCACCGCCGACATCGGCGCCCACCAGCCAGTACCCGGCCGCCTTCAGCCGCTCCATGGCCTGGACCAGATTGGTCACCCGCGCCACCGGCACGTACTCCACGGCACCGGCGGCCGCTTTGGCCACCGACTCGGTCAACGGGACGGCGCGGCGCTTCGGGATGACCACACCCTGGACCGCGGTGGCCTCCGCGGTGCGGAGGATGGCTCCGAAATTGGCCGGGTCCGAGACCTCGTCGAGCAACACAATCAACGGGGGATGCCCGGTCTCCCGGGCCAGGACGTCGTCCAGTTCCACGTACGCCCTGGGGGCGACGTACGCCGCCACACCCTGATGCGCGTCACCGAACATCCTCGCCAGCGTTTGCCGGGGCACGGTTTGAACGACGACGCCCGCGGCGCGCGCCCGGCTCAGGATCTCCACCAGGCTTCCGCCCTCGGCCGTGTCCGCGACCATCACCTTGTTGATGGGCCGCCCCGCCTTCAGCGCCTCGAGAACCGGATGACGGCCCACCACCACACCGGTGTCGCGGAGATCCGCCATCTCACGGGAGGCGCCGCGGTCTGCCCGACCCTGGCGCTCCCCGTTTGGTCCAGATTCCCGCGGGCCAGACCGTTGCCCCCGTGCCCCCCGGCCGTCCGGCCGCGCGCCGCGGTCCTCCCTTCGTTCACTCGGACTCGCTGTTCGCCTGTTCGGCATGCGTCTCCTCCTCCCATTCGTCCACCGCCGACAACGCCCGTTCGCAGAGGAACAAAAGCCTGTCCCGTTGGCCGGACACGTACAGATAACCGAGCAACGTCTCGAATCCGGTGCTATGCCTGTACTCGAGCACATCCGCGCTTTTGCGCGCGTGATGGGGTTTGGCGTTGCGACCGCGGCGGACATACCCCCGTTCCTCCTCCGACAGAAGCGGGGTGAGAGATGCCACCAGACGCGCCTGCGCACCGGCCCGCACATAGCGCGTCGCCTCCCGGTGGAGCGCCTGCGGGCGGCGGATCCCCCGGTTCAGCACGTGTTCGCGCACCCGAAGCTCCCACACCGCGTCCCCGATGAAGGCCAGCGCCAGGACGGGGATTCCGTTCGGGTCCCGGACCGGCTCAACCGGCCGCGCGTCCTCGTTCATCGCCTGTACCATCTTGTGCCCTGCGGCGTGTCCTCCAACACGACGCCCCGCGCCTCCAGTTCGTTCCGAATCGCGTCCGCGCGCGCAAAATCACGCGCCGCGCGCGCCGCGGCCCGTTCGGCCACCAACTGCTCCACCGCCTCATCCGGCAGGGCCGCATCGGCCCTCGCCGGAACCTCTGTGGCGATGCCGGTCAACCCCAGCACCCCCAGCAGTTCCTCCAACAGGTCCCGCCACCCTTGAAGTCCTTCCACCGTCACCCCGTCGCCGGCCAGATAGGTGTTCGCCAGGCGAACCCCTTCGAACACCGCCGCCAGCGCGTCGGCCGTGTTGAAGTCGTCGTCCATCGCGGCGATGAAGGCGTCGCGTACGGATGCGACCTCGTCCGCCGGTGCGCCGCCCTGGTGAAGTGCCGAGAACGGGGCGGGAAGCTGTTGGAGCGCTTCCAACCGGTGCTCCAAATTTCGCATGCAGCGGTCAATCCGATCCAGCGCCTGCTCCGCCTGATCCATGGCCTCCTCCGTGTAGTTCAACGGGTGGCGGTAGTGCGCGCTGAGGAGGAAAAACCGAATGGTCCGGGCCGGCCGGCGCTGCAGCAGCTCGCGCGTGAGGATGAAGTTGCCCAGCGATTTGGACATCTTCTCCCCATTGATGTTGAGCGTCCCGTTGTGCAACCAATAGCGGGCGAAGGTCCGGCCGGACCGGGCTTCGCTCTGGGCGATCTCGTTCTCGTGGTGCGGGAACACCAGGTCCCGCCCCCCGGCGTGGATGTCAATCTGTTCGCCCAGGTGCTTCAAATTCATCACGGAGCACTCGATGTGCCACCCGGGTCTCCCCGGCCCCCACGGGCTGTCCCAGAATTCCTCGCCCGGCTTGGCCGCCTTCCACAGCGCGAAGTCCGTCGGGTCGTCCTTGTCCTCATTGACCTCAATGCGGAAACCGGCCCGCATGTCCTCCGGCGATTGGTGCGACAACTTTCCGTACTCCGGGAACGACGACGTGTCGAACCAGACATTCCCGTCCCGCACGTACGCGTGGCCACCGTCGATGAGATCCTGAATGAACCGGATGATCTCCGGAATGCACTCCGTCACCCTGGGGTGCACGTCCGCCCGGCGGATCCCGAGCGCGTCGGCGTCCTCAAAGTAGGCCTGGATGTAGTAGTCGGCGACCGCCCGCACATTCTGGCCCGTCTCCTGGGCGCGCTGAATGATGCGATCGTCGACATCCGTGAAGTTCTGCACATAACGGACCTGATAGCCGCGATATTCCAGGTACCGGCGGACGGTGTCGAACACGACGAACATGCGGGCGTTGCCGATGTGAAAGTAGTTGTACACCGTCGGTCCGCACGCGTAGAATCGGACCCTCCCCTGCTCCAGGGTATGGAGCGGTTCCTTTTGGCCAGTCATGGTGTTGTACAACCGGATGGCCATCGCACGGTCCCCTTTCTGGTGCCTAGTCTGTCCAGACAAGAAAAACCGTCTCCTCGCCAGAGACGGTTTTTGCCGCGGTTCCACTCTGATTGACGTCCGAAGACGCCCGCTCTTCGGGCTGTAACGGGGCCCCTCCGCCGGATTTTACTGAGCGCCCCCGCTGCGTCGGGCTACGGATGGCGCCGTTCCTTCCGGGGCGAGCGGGCGCACTTCAACGGGGCCCCGCCAGAGGCGCTTTCACCCGGGCATCGCCCGGCGCCTCCTCGCTGAGGCGGGCCGGCCCATCTACTCTTCCCGCTCATCGCCTTCGCCTGTGAACACCGTGTTCAAGGATATCGTTCATTGTATCGCAGCGCCCGGTGTTGTCAACCGTACGGCCGCCTCCAACCGGCGGATGGCCCACGGCTTCGGCAGCAGCGCGATGGTTTCCTGCAGGTCCGGCCCGTGCACCTGACCGGTGACGGCCGCGCGCACCGGCATGTACAGGCGGCGCCCCTTCACGCCGAGCTCGCGTTGGATCCGCGCAAAGCGGGCCCGGCTGGCCGCCGCGGTCCATTCCTCGTCGTCCCGCGCCAATTCCAGATACATCCGGACGACCGCCTCCGCCCCTCCCTCCCGCAGCACCGCTCGCGCGTCGTCCGACCATGTCACCTCCGGTGTGAAGAATCCGGCCGCCTCCCGCAGGAAGTCGGCCGCGCACGCCAGGTGCTCCTGGTGCAGCGCCGCCACGCGCTCCAGCCAGTCTTCCCCCACACCCTCCGGCAGGGCCACACCGTGGCGGTCCAGCTGCTCCCGCACCATCGCCGTCAATCCGGCGAGCGGCAGCGCCCGCAGGTACACGCCCGCCATCCAGCGCAGCTTGTCCACGTCGAACACGGCGCCGCTGTGACCCACGCGGTGGAGGTCAAACCGGGCGATGAGCTCGTCCACGGACAGAATCTCCTCCTCGCCGCCCGGGGACCAGCCGAGAAGCGCCAGGAAGTTGACCAGGGCCTCGGGGACGAATCCCTGCTCGCGGTACACGTGCAGCGGTTGAACGTCCGGATCTCGCTTGCTCAATTTCTTTCGATCCCGATTCAGTACCTGCGGCAGATGCGCAAACGCGGGCGGTGTGAGCCCCAGAGCCTCGTAGATCAACAGCTGCCTGGGGGTGTTGGACAGATGCTCCTCGCCGCGGATCACATGGGTGATCCGCATGGCCGCGTCATCCACCACCACCTGAAAGTTGTACGTGGGCATCCCGTTGGATTTGACAATCACGAAATCCCCCAGGTCGTCGCTGACGAACGACATCTCACCGCGCACACCGTCCACAAAGGCCAGCCGTCGCCCGGGCGGAACCGCGAACCGCCAATTCGGCACCTCCCCCGCCTGAAGACGGCGCTCGCGATCCTCGGGCGACAGGTGCCGGCACCGGCCGCTGTACCGCGGAACACGCCCTTCCTGCAACGCCTCCTGCCGTTCCTGCTCCAGGACCTCCGGGTTGCAGAAGCAGGGATACGCCCATCCCCCGGCGACCAGCTGCTCCAACGCCTCCCGGTAATGTTCCAACCGCTCGGTGCATCGGTAGGGCCCGTACGGGCCGCCGATGTCCGGGCCCTCGTCCCAGGTGAAGCCGAGCCAGCGAAACCCGTCCAGCATCTCCTCCTGCGCCCCGGGGACGTTCCGCTCCAGGTCGGTGTCCTCCACGCGCAAGATGAACTGCCCCCCGTGGTGGCGGGCAAACAGGTAGTTGAACAGCGCCGTCCGAACCCCTCCGATGTGCAGGTGTCCGGTTGGGCTCGGCGCGTATCGCACGCGCACCGGCATCAGGCGTCCTCCTCTCCATCCCGAACGAGCAGGACCACGGCCTGGGCGGCCATCCCCTCCTCGCGTCCGATGAACCCCATCCGCTCCAACGTCGTCGCCTTGACACTCACCCGGCCGACGTCCGCCTCGCACAGCCGGGCGATGCACTCGCGCATCGCCCGCGTGTGGGGCGCGATCTTCGGGCGCTCCGCGAGGATCATCACGTCCAGGTTGCCCAGGCGGTGGCCCCTCTCCCTCACCATCGCCCACACGGACCGGAACAACGCCGCGCTGTCCGCGCCTTCGTACGCCGGATCGGTGTTCGGGAAATGCTGACCGATATCCCCGAGGGCCAGCGCCCCGAGCATCGCATCCATCACCGCGTGCAACACGACGTCCGCGTCCGAGTGGCCCTCCAGACCGAACGGGGCGGGGATCTCCACTCCGCCCAACACCAGACGGCGCCCGGGGGCGTACCGGTGAACATCAAATCCGAGACCGATCCGCATCCATCATCGCCCCTTTTCTCACGTGCTCTGCCCACATCTGCGCCCACGCCCAGTCCGCGGGTGTCGTGATCTTTCGATTCTCGGCCGTCGAGGCGACCACCTGCACCGTGTGGCCCGCCTGTTCCATCACCCAGGCGTCATCCGTCGCCTCGGCCGGGGAGACCCCCGGGCGGTACGCCTCCCACATCCAGTCCAGGCGAAACACCTGCGGTGTCTCCGCCAACCAGAGCGAGTGACGCGGCAGGGTTCCCCGGATGCAACCGTCCTCGACGCGCTTGACCGTGTCCGCACACGGCCGGGCGAGGATGGCCGCGCCCGTCTCCTTGGCCGTCCGGATGACCGCCCGCACGTCCGATGCGGACACAAATGGCCGGGCGGCGTCGTGTACCGCCACCCACGCCTTCGCCTGCGAAGGACTCGGTGCGGACCCGGCGGCAAACGGGTCCAGCCCGAAGACCTCCCTTCCGATGGCGCCAAGTCCGTTTCGAACGGAGTGAAAGCGCGTCTGTCCGCCCGGCACAACCCGAACCGGGATGTCGTCCATCTCCACACTCCGGGTGATCTCCGACACGTCCTCCGCCGGGACCACCAAAAAGACGCGGTCCACCCCCGCATCCCGCAACGTGTTCACCGACCACCGCCAAACAGGGGACCCGGCCAGGTCCAGGAACTGCTTCTTCCTGCCCAGCCGGGTCCCCTGCCCGCCCGCCACGACGATCCCGTAGACCATGCTCCTTCTCCACTCCCGCGAACGCTTCTCACAACGCCTTTTCCAGCAACTTCGGTTTCGCGAAGATCATGCGCCCCGCGGACGTCTGCAACACGCTCGTCACGAGGACGTCGACCTTCGCCCCGATGTACTCCCGGCCGCCCTCGATGACAATCATCGTGCCGTCATCCAGATAGGCCACGCCCTGGCCGGACTCTTTGCCGTCCTTGATGACGTGGACCAACATCTCCTCACCGGGAAGGACCACGGGCTTGACAGCGTTGGCCAACTCGTTCACGTTCAAGACCTTGACCCCTTGGAGGTCGGCTACCTTGTTGAGGTTATAGTCGTTGGTCAGGATTGCCCCGCCGAGGACCTTGGCCACCTTGATCAGGCGGCTGTCCACGTCAAGGTTGGCACCGACTTCCCGCTCGAATATCTCGACGGGCGTGTCGAGCTCCTTTTGTATCCTGTTCAGGACATCAAGGCCGCGGCGCCCCCGGTTGCGCTTGAGCGTGTCGGAGGAATCGGCTATGTGGCGGAGTTCCTCCAGGACAAACCCCGGTATGACGAGGGGACCCTCAACAAACCCCGTTCGACAGAGGTCGGCAATCCGACCGTCGATGATGACGCTGGTGTCAAGGATCTTCGGCATCACAACGCGTCCCGAGCTCTTGTCCCTGGCTGGCCGCAGGAGACCAAAGACCGAAACCAGCTCGTCCCTGTTCTTGACGGCCACGCTCATCCCGACATAGCCGAGGATGAAACTGCCAACCGTCGGTAAGTAGGCACCCACCAACGGAATCCGAGCGAGAGCGGTGCCCAGGAGATTGGCTATGACAAGACCCACAATGAGTCCAATAGACCCCGCCAACACGTCCTGGACCGGGGCTTTCTGTATCCGCCCTTCAAGCCAGTTCGTCACCTGCCAGACGCCAGCAATGAACCACGGAGCCAAAGCGTAGGAGAGTAGCCCGAAGATGATGGCGACGAACGACAGGTACAATAGGTTCTGCCAGAGACTGAACTCGGCTCCGATGAGCCCCTGCACGACGGCGGAGGTCCGCAGAGCGACCAGCGCGCCGCCACCCAATCCTGAGAGCGCGATGACGAACCGCGCGACACGTCTGGCCATCAAGTTTCACCTCCTTTCACAAGAACACCTGGGACATAAACGCAAGCCATCCTATTATAAGGCAACCGGCATGAGCCAAGAAGCCCTTCGGGTCCAGTAATAATGACGAAGAGGCAGCCGGTCCACCGACTGCCTCTTGCCGATCACGACGTCACCCAGTGTCATTTACGCGTAACCCTCGCCCGTGCGCGCTACCTCACTGGAAGAGGTCCTCGATCAGTTCCTTAGCCTTCTCTTCATCCATGTCATCGGCGAGCACGAGCTCGCTGATGAGTATCTGCTTGGCGTTGGACAGCATCTTCCGTTCCCCGGTCGACAGACCCTTCTCCATGTCCCTCAATTGAAGATTCCGGACGACCTCAGCGACTTCATAGATATTGCCACTTTTAATTTTCTGCATGTTCGCACGATAACGACGGTTCCAGTTGGAGGACATCTTCGTCTTGGAGTCCTTCAGGACATCTATGACTTTCTTGACTTCCTCACGGTTGATGATGCCGCGGAGACCTATCTCCTCGACGTTGTCCGTGGGAATCATGACTTTCATGTCGCCCAGCGGCAAGCGCATGATGTAATATGTCTTTCGGCTGCCGAGTATCTCACGGTCCTCGATGGCCTCGATGATGCCCGCACCGTGCATAGGATACACGACCTTGTCACCAACGCTGAACAGCCTTGTCACCCCCTGGGGCACAGCGCCCGGAAACAGCGAGTAGCTTGACCACCAGTATAGCACAAGTTCCTCATGCCCGTCAAGGAAACAAGTATCATACCATGTGGGCCTTCGATATGTCAAACTCTTTTTCCCAGGGGTGACTGTCAAGCCAACGTGGGCGGAGCCCCATCGGACCTGTTTTGGGACGATCGATCTGTCAACCGAGCATTGCCTTGACCGGTTCAATCGCACGCACCAAGGTGATCGGCAAACTGCACCCATGACTACACGACCCTGAGTCCAGGAGCCAATCGGTTGACATCAGATGTCAAAGACCTCGTTCAGAACGGCCAGGCGACCTCCGTCAGCGCCCGCAGGGCCTTGGTGACAGGCCGCGTCCGGTCGAGAGCCGGCATGTGGATCGGCATCAAGCCCGGCTGGGAACCTGGCCGCGGGGCCGCGGGGCGCCGTGGCGTCGGCTCCGCCGTCCTGGATGAACCCCATACAGCGTCGATAGCGGCATCAAGCCACCCATTGACTCTCAGGGTCAGGACGGCGAGCATGTTCGCGGCGCCCTCGACGGTCCAGGACATGCCCCGCTTCCTCATCCTGGCCGAGACGAGCTTGTCGATGTTGCTCTCCACGGCCCCCAGGCCGCGGAGCTCAACACCGGGGATGTCCACCCTCGTCCGGTAGTCCGCGAGGCCGTCGCGGTTGGCCACGAGGTAGCCGAGAAGCTCGCGGGCCCTCTCCTTGGCTTCAGGGTCAGCAGCCCTTGCCGCCGCCTCCGTCGCGCTCTCGATGAGCCTCTCGGGATCGCTCCTCGCCGCCCAGACCCGCCCGAACGCCGGACCCAGGCCCCCTAGACACTCCCGGATCTTCCGGGCCAGGTGGAACCGGCACAGCTGGTAGACCGCGCCCGGGAAGTAGCCCACGCCCTGCTTCACCCACTCGGCCCCGTCGCCGGCGATGACCTTGACCGCCGAGAGGTCCCATCTCCGGCCGGCCAGGACGCTCAGGCTCTCCCAGAACGGGCTCGGACCCTGCAGGGAGGCGTAGACGAGCTTGCCCTTGAGCCGATACTCCCTGCTTGATGGGTGGAGCCTCTCCCAGCCCTCGTGGATGATGGCCAGCTTCGCCTCGATGACCTTCCCGGCCGCCCGTTGAAGCCTGATGACGACCCCGTCGGCCTCGCAGAATGCGGCCGCGACCCTCCTGGCCAGGCCTTCCACCGCCCGGCCGAGCCCGAAGACCTGCCGGCGCCTGTGCTCGACCTCCCGGCGGAAGGCCGCCCCGACCTGCCAGGTCCAGTTGTGGACCGAGCTGTGGCTCGCCTTCCCCCCAAGAGCGGCCGCCGACCTGCGGAAGGACTGCCGGCTCGCCTCGTCCACCGCCCGGGCCTTCAGCCCCCTCGTGAACCTCTCCCTGCAGGCAAGGCCCAAAGACTCGTCCAAGAGATACCGGTACCGACCGCTCTCCTGCTCCACGTAACAACGGCGGAGGATCGTGATGTCCCCAAACCTCGTCGTCAGCCTCCGGGTCTTCACGCCCACGTGCCGCAATCCCGGCGGCCGCTCCCGCATCAGCTTCGTGTCAAGGTGCCTGAGATACGCCCCGAGAAAGCGGATGACCAGCCTCTCAACCAGTCTCACGATAATCTCTTCCAGGGCGTTGAAATCCCGGGCCTCAGACAGTAGACTGAAATCGCACATGGGAAGGACCTCACTTCCGGTTCCGACGGGTCTCGGACAAAGTGAGGTCTTTCCTTGTACTTAACCTCCTGAACTCCTCTCAGCGCCCACGTTAACCTTACTCA
>NZ_JAIMAV010000052.1 GCF_023511815.1 Alicyclobacillus sp. | reverse complement strand
GCCTTTGCGGCCATTGCCCTGTGCATCATGCTGCGGGTCAATGCGACCGTCACGCTGGTGGCCGTCCTGCCCGTCGTGGGCGTGTCGCTGCTGAACCATTTGGCCGGCGCCCGCGCCCGGCGTTACAGCCGGCTGAACCGTGAGGCGACCGGCCGGGTCACCGGCTTCATCGCAGAGGTGTTCGCAGCAGTGTTGACGGTCAAGCTGTTTCGCGCGGAAGGCCATGTGCTCGACCGATTCCGGGCCCTGAACGATGCGCGGCGGCAGGCGGCCTTGCGCGACAACCTGTTCAAACAATGGGTGCAATCTCTCAATGGCAACGTCCTCTCCCTCTCCACAGGCGCCATTCTGCTCGTGGCTGCTTGGCAAATGCGAGCCGGCCGGTTCACCGTGGGGGACTTCGCCCTGTTCACGACGTATCTGGGGTGGTTGACGCACAGCATCTCGCTTGTGGGCTATATGATCTTTCAGCACCGGCGCCTTCCGGTGGCCATCGAGCGGATGTCCATCCTCTTCCGGCCGGGGGAGGCCCAACGGGTGGTGGAGCCCGCCGACGTGTATCTGTACCGCGATCCGCCGGCCATCCCCCCGACGCCGCTTCACCCAAGTGACCGCTTGAGGACCCTGTCCGTGGAGGGGTTGACCTTCCGGTACGCCGGTGATTCGGTCGGTATCCGCGACGTCTCCTTCACGCTGCGGCGTGGCGAATTTCTCGTGATCACGGGGCGGATTGGCGCTGGCAAGTCCACTCTGGTCCGCACGCTGCTCGGTCTGCTGCCAAAACACAAAGGGGAGATCCGCTGGAACGGGCGGGTGATCTCGCCCACCGATCTGATTCCTCCCCGGGCCGCCTACACGCCGCAGGTGCCGCGCCTGTTCAGCGACACCCTGCGGGAGAACATCGCCCAGGGCCGCAATCCCACCGCCCAGGCGCTAGCGGATGCCCTGCGCGGGGCGGTTTTGGATCGCGATCTCGAAGAGTTGCCCCAGGGCCTTGACACCTTCGTCGGTCCGCGCGGGGTCATGCTCTCGGGCGGTCAGATTCAACGGGCCGCGGCGGCCCGCATGTTGTTGACCGGCGCGGAGTTGTTCATCTTTGACGACCTGTCCAGCGCGCTCGATGTGGAGACGGAGGAGAGGCTCTGGAACCGGTTGTTCGCCAACCGCGACTGCACGTGCATCGCGGTCTCGCACCGGCGCGCGGCGTTGGAGCGGGTGGATCGCATCCTGGTGATGAAGGATGGCGCGGTCATTGCGCAGGGAACGCTTGCGGAGCTGCTGGAGAACTGCGAGGAGATGCGCCTCATCTGGTCGGGCGAGGCGCTGGCTGCGCCCGAGTCCGCATCCCGGGTGACATCGTGAGGGAGGCGGGCGGAGTGCACGGCGCCGGAGGCGCAACAACCGTCCGGGATGCCGCGGAGTGCGGGGGGCAGGCGCCCCGGGCGCGGTCGCATGCCGCGGGACCCGGAGAACCAAGCGCCCCCGGGGGATGACGCCCGGTGTCAAGACGCCCCCGGCGCGATGCCGCCCGGGGCCAACATCCCCGGCCGGCTGTCTGTGGCGCGTATCGCACGAGAAATCATGCGCCGGCCCGACAAACATCGGGCCGGCCCATTCGTCACGCCCGCGCAGCCGGCTTGACGGCCGCGGCGGCGTTTCTCGTGAAGGCGCTGACGACGAACGTCACCACCAGGTTGACCACCATCGCGACAATTCCGATGTTCAGATCCTTGACCCACTGCGGCATGAAGGGCATCAAGGTCGCCACCGATTGGCTGGTGATGGTGGTGTAGGCGACCACCACCTCGCCCGCCAGGATGCCGAAGATGGCTCCGTACTTGGTGATGGGGTTGCGCTTCATGAAGCTGAAGACGATGGCCGGGAAGAACTGCGTGACCAGGCTGTACCCCATCAGGAGCAGAGCCACAATGGTCTGGCCGTTGAAGGTGAAGTACAGGGCGATGAGCGCGACCACCGGAACCAGGTAGTGGGCGAGGCGCGAGACGCTCTGCTCCGACGCCCTCGGGTTGATCACCTTGTACAGGTTCTTCGAGATCATCGTCGCGCTGGTCATGAGGAGCATCGACCCCGGCACGATGGCGCACAACAGCCCGGAGGCGCCGATGAGGCCGACCACCCATTTCGGGAACGTCTGCACCGAGAGCACCAGCAGCGAATTGTCCCCAGCCGACCCCTTGAGCGGTGGATTCACCGTCAGGATGGCCGCAAAGCCGACGAAGAAGACGAACAGCAGAATCAGCTGATAGAGCGGAAACACGATGGCGTTGCGCCGGAAGGTCTGCTCGTTCTTCGCAGTGTACACCGCCTGGAACGAGTGCGGCCAGGTGTAAAACCCGAGCGCCGTCAGCAGAACCGTCGAGATGAACCAGTACACGCTGTTACCCTTGGCCGGCAGCGCCAGGTAGCCGGGCTTGGCCTGATCGATGGCGTGGAACATCTGCCCGATGCCTCCGTAGTAGTGCACCGGCAGATAGATGCCGAGGAACACCACCACGACCAACACCAGTCCGTCCTTCAGCACCGCGGTCCAGGCGGTGCCGTGCACGCCCGACGCCATGACGTAGATGGTGACGGCGATCACGCCGATCCACACCGCCGCCGTCGCAGAGATGCTCCCGTAGGAGGCGATCTCCATGATGGCCCCGAGGCCCTTCAACTGTGTGACCAGATACGGGATCATCGCGATGATGCCGATGATGGACACAATCACCCCAAGGGCGGGGCTGTTGTACTTCGCGATGAAGAAATCCGACTGCGACAGCAGATTGTGTTCCTTGGCGTAACGCCAGATGGCGGGAAGCAACCAATACGAAAGGATGTAGGCCAGGGCGCCGTACCACAGAATGTAAAACGTCGGGCCGCCCTTTCCGTACGCCCAACCGCTGCCGCCGAGAAACGTGAAGGTGGTGTAGATCTCGCCGGCGGACAGAAGAAACACGAACAGCGTCCCGAAGCTGCGCCCGCCCGTGCTCCACTGCTCCAGATTCATCGTCTTGCCCCGGCGCGCCTGCACGCCGAGATAGATGGACAACAGAAGACACAGCAGGATGACGATGAGGGCGCTGTTCACCGCGGGTCACCCCCACGATTGACCGGATCGGTCTTGTACACGATGAACATGATGACCGAGGTCAACACCACCCAGAGGACCGTCCAGAACAGGATGAACGGCATCCCGAGCACGAAGGGCTCCGTGCGGTTCGCGAAAAACATACCCATGATGAGCGCCAAAAACGGCAGCGCCGCAAGCCACTTCACACCTGACCCCTCCTCTCTTTTCAATTGGCCGCAAGGCCCAGGGGCCGCCCCGAGCGGCCCCGGCGCAACGGCGGGCTCAGGCGAGCCCGTTGAACTTGGCGACGATGTTGAGGAACGCCTCGACGCCTATCGGCAGCGCGTCCTCGTCCACCGTGAAGCGCGGATGGTGATGCGGATAGACGATGCCCTTGTCCGGGTTGCCGGCCGCGATGAAGAAGAAGGTCCCCGGAACGGCCGCCTGGAAGGCGGAGAAGTCCTCGCCGCCCATGGTCGGTTTGGCCTCCTGGACGCCTTCGTCCCCGAACGCCTCAATCAGCGCCGCCCGCACCTTGTCCGTCACCGCCTCGTCGTTGAGCACCGGACGGTAGCCGCGCTCATAGCGGAACGTGTACTGCGCGCCGTGGGCTTCGGTGACCCCCCGGATGATGCGCTCCATCAGTTCGGGCACGCGGTCGCGCAGGGCCGGATTCAGCGTCCGCACGGTGCCGACCAGCTCCACCG
Organism: Alicyclobacillus sp.; assembly: GCF_023511815.1. Lineage (GTDB taxonomy): Bacteria > Bacillota > Bacilli > Alicyclobacillales > Alicyclobacillaceae > Alicyclobacillus_H. The sequence goes on along the minus strand of NZ_JAIMAV010000052.1, from coordinate 15,744 downwards.
AGTTGGGGATGATGTTGTGCGCCGTGCCGCCGTGGAACTGGCAGACCGAGACGACAATCGGGTCCAGCGGATCGACGTTGCGCGACGCGATGTGCTGCAGATTGAGGACCACCTGGGCGCCGATGACGATGGGATCGACCGTCTCATTGGGATGCGCCGCATGGCCGCCCTTGCCCTGAATCGTGATGTAAAACGCGTCCGGCGCGGCCATCAGCGCCCCCGCCTTGACCAACACCTTGCCGACGCGCTCCGAGGCCCACAGGTGCGCCCCGACGACGGCGTCCACTCCCTCCGTCACGCCGGCCTTGACCATCTCCTCGGCGCCGCCGGGAAACAGCTCCTCCGCGTGCTGGAAGAAAAACCGCACCTCGCCCCGGATCTGATCCTTGAGCCCGGCCAACGCCTTGGCCACGCCGAGCAGGATGGCCGTGTGGCCGTCGTGGCCGCAGGCGTGCATCACACCGGGGTTTTTGGAGACGAACTCGAACGTGTTCTCCTCCGTGATCGGCAGCGCGTCCATGTCGGCGCGCAGGGCCAGCACCGGCCCCGGCTCCTTGCCGATGAGCCTGGCCACGACGCTGGTTTTGGTCGGGCGCGACAGCTCGTACGCTCCGAAGGAGGCCAGGGTGTCATACACAAATTGGGAGGTCTTCTCCTCCTGGAACGAGAGCTCCGGATTCATGTGCAGGTGGCGCCGCCACCGCACCACGTCCTCCTGAACCGACTCCACCAACGCACGCAGGTCCTGAATCTGTGTGGACATGGGGATGCTCCTCTCCCTTGGTTTTCAACTCAGACCACGACGGACGCCGACGCCAGCCGGACGAGGGTGTGCATCAACACGTCCGCGGCCGCGGCGCAGTCCTCCGGCGAGGTGTACTCCGCCGGATCGTGGCTGATTCCGTCCTTCGATCGCGCGAAAATCATCCCGACCGGGCAGAGATCGCGCAGCTGCATGCCGTCGTGCCCCGCGCCGCTGACCAGGCGCATGGCGGGCAGGCCCAGCTGTCCCAACGCGTCCTCGATGATCTCCTGGATGGCCTCCGCGCAGGGCACCGGCGGAATCCGCTGCAGGGTCTCCACCGTCAGGCGCAGACCGCGTTCTTCGCAGACCGCCCGCGCCGCGTCCACGATGGCCGCCTCGGCCCGGTCGCGCTCCGCCTCATCCACATCGCGCAGATCCAGCGTGAACGTGACGCGGCCCGGGATGATGTTCACGCCGCCCGGATGCACCTGCAGTTGGCCCACCGTCCCCACGGTGTGCGGATGTCGCCGGCATTCCGTCTCGATGGCCTGGATCACCGCGGCCGCGCCGACCAACGCGTCGTGCCGCAGCCCCATCGGCGTCGCTCCGGCGTGCCCCGCCTCGCCCTCGATGGTGAACGTCAGCCACAGCGGCCCGGCCATGCCGGTGACCACGCCGACCGCCAACCCGGCCTGCTCGAGCACACGGCCCTGCTCGATGTGCAACTCCACGTACGCTTTGACCGATCCCTTGGCGCGCGCCGCCTCCGCGAACCGCTCCGGCGGAAGGCCGTACGCCCGCATCGCCTCGGCGATGGACACCCCGTTTGCGTCTTTGTGCTCCAGCTCCTCGGCCGTCAGCGTTCCGGCGACGCCGCGGCTGCCGGTCATCCCGAACCGGAACCGGGCCCCCTCCTCGTCGGTGAAGGAGACCACCTCCACCGGATGGTCCGTTTCGACGCCATGCTCGCGCAGCGTCTGCAAGGCCTCCACCGCGGCCAGCACGCCGAGGGGTCCATCGAAATTCCCGCCGTGAAACACCGAATCGAGATGGGATCCCGTCAGCACCACGGGCAACTCGGGCCGCCGCCCGGGCCATCGCCCGATGAGGTTCCCGACCGCGTCTTCCCGGACCTCGAGGCCGGCCTCCCGCATGAAGCCCGCCACCACTTCCTTCGCTCGCCTCCACTCGGGCGTGAACGCCAGGCGGGTCACGCCGCCCTCCGGCTGGCGTCCGATATCCGCCAACGCCATCAGCCGTTCCCACAACCGCTGTTTCTGGACGTGCACGATGCTCTCTCCTCAATTTCGGTGGATTTCTGGACAGACGGGATAGGCTGATTATATCATTCTCCCGCCAATGTGTACGAGTTGACGTATTCAGACTTGGCTCTTTGCGGACGATTCTCCGGTCCGGGCGCCGGTCCATTGAATCCGGTACACCTTCCGGGGCCGCCCGCGGGCGTACGGCGCCTCCTCGCCCACCACCCGGGCAATCCCCTGGCGCTCCAGGGCCGCCAACAGGCGGCGCGCGCTGCGCGGGTGGATGGAGAGGCGTTCGGCCAACTCATGGGCCGTCACCTCCTCGGTCCCCAGCCTTCGCAGAGCCTCGCGGATCTTGCTCAGCGTCGCCACCGACAGCGGGCTGCCGGCGCCAACCGCCCGCAGCTCCTCATCCGCGTACGAGTACACCAAGCCGCGCGCCGCCCCTCCGTCCATCCCCCGTCCGCCTGCCGCGGGGGCGGCCTCGAGCGGGCCGCGAACGGACTTGTCGTCGAGCACGCACATCCACGCCCCGAGGCCCGCCTGCCGCGCGTGCTGCAGGGCCGCCCGGGCGTGCGCCTCCGCCTCGGCCACGGTCCGCCCCACGCCGATGCCCGATGTCACCGTCCACCCGGGGGGCTGCAGACGCGCGGCCACATCCGGCTGGGTCCGAAAATCAGCCGTTTGGGCGGACAGAATCCCTCGGGTCGTCAGGATCATCCACAGATCGCCACTGGGGTGGGCCGTTCCGGCGAGCCGCGCGGCGTAACGCAGGACCCCTTCGCGAAGCCCCGCCGGCGCCATCCCCGCTCTGTCCTCGCGACCGCCCCCCTCGCGCCGGCCGATGTCTTCATCGGCACCGTGCGCTCCGTTCGCCCGCACCGGCGTATACTCGACGAATTGGATGGCAATCTGAGCATCCCGAAATCGGGCCGCCTCGTGCATGCGCACGGCCACGTCCAGGACGCGCGCGATGTCGTCCCGCGCCGGGGTCACGTGGTGCGCCGGCACTCCGCGGGCCATGAGGCGCAGTTGGCACGACCGTACACAGGTGACGGCTGCCCGCGTCCTGCCCTCCTGCCAGAGGCGTTCGTGAAACGCCGCCAGCCGCTCCACGTCAATTCCCGCCTCGTAGTGATACAGATGCCGGGGCACGGCGATCCCCGCCTCCTCCGCCAAGGCCCGCAACTCCTCCGGGTGGAAGGTGTCAAAGCTCAGTTCCGTCACCCGCCATCCGTGCTCGTGCGACAGGTGCAGCAGCACGCGCCACAGCCCCGCGCCGGTGTGAGGGGTGTACAGCATCGGGACGCGGATGCCGCCCCACGCCTTGGCGATGTTGTACGGGACCTGGCCGCTGAACAGCCACAGGTCCACCGTGTCGGCCACGGGCCGCAGGAGCTCGGGGATCTCCGCCTCCTCCCAGTACACCACCGGGGTGATCCGAATCTCCGGATATCCGGAGGCCACCGTCACAATTTCAGCCAGCGAGTCGTCCGCCCCCAACACACCCAATCTCAGTTGCACCGACTCGCCTCCTTCGCCGCCTATGCGCCCGCCGGGTTGAACGCCGCATTCCATCCCTGCAGATACGCCTCCGGGCTCTGCCCATACACCTGCCGGAAGGCGCGCGCCATCTCCTCCCCGGCGGCCAGTCGCAGGAATCGCGCGAACGCCGCCTGGCCGCCCTGCGCCAGGAGGGGTTCGAACGCCAGATAGTCCTCATATTCGAGATTATAGGACAGTGAGCTGGCCAGCGGCGCGGTTGGATCATCCCGGATGGGCCGCCACCGGCCTTGGGCCCGCGCGGCCTCCAACTGATTTTGCAGAGCGGCCCGGACCGGTTCCACCGAGTCCGGATCGATGAGCGTTTGGGCCGCAAATCCGTTCGACCAGGCGAACCCCTCGTCGAGCCACGATGGCAATCCGCCGCGGATCCCCATTTGATTGACCACCGCGTGCGTGAGCTCGTGCGCCAGGGTGTTGGCGAGAAACGCGTCCTCGGTGTATTTGTAAAGAGGCAGAAACACGGTGGTCCCGGTGGTGAACCCGCCGGTCTGCTGCACCGCCGTCTCCACCATGGTCGGCGCGAACGACCGGGAGGCAGCGGATCGATACCCGTCCTGGGTTTCGTACAGAACGACCGTCGCCGACCATGCACCGGTCGCGAAAGTCCCAAGCACCGGCTCGATGCGCCGCAACAATCGCTCAATCCGCGCCACGTCCCCTGCCCCAACCCCCGCATCCCCGGCCGCCACGCCGACGCGACCGACCGGAGCCGTGGAGAGCGCCCCCGCACGGGCCAGTTCTTTGCCATCAGTGACCATGGTCACGACCGCCGCCGGTTGCGGCCGTTCTTCCCGGTCGCGGCCAAAACCGTCCACCGCCATCCCGGCCGGCCAGACGAGCGCAAAGGCGAGACCGGAGAACACCCAGCGGCGGAGTCGAGGCCTTGCCCATGCAAAACAAGGCACGCCGTCCCGGATGGTGGGTTCCACAAACCTCCCGCTCCTCTCGAAACACCTACTCCCATCATACGTCAGGATGGTCTATTCAGACTAGTCCGAACGGGTGATGTCCCGATTGGGAGGGAATCCGTGAACGCGATGCGGGCGGCGACCGGGTCGCGTCGTTGAATAGTCGTTGAAAAGAAGACGGGCCGCCCCGTATGGGGGCGGCCCGCGTCGTTTCAGAGGCTAGTTCGTCACGCGCAAAACCAGATAGAGCGCCAAGAGCGCCGTGATCAACACGGGAACCGTGCAGACGACGCCCAGGCGCATGTACGCCAGTGCGGTCACCCGAATCCCTTCCCGCCGCAGCACATGCAACCACAGCAGGGTCACAAGCGACCCGACCGGTGTCATCTTTGGACCGAGATCGCACCCAATCACATTGGCGTACGCCAGCGCGTGCGTCCACGCGGGGGACAGATGCAGCGCGTGGATGCTCACGGCGCCGAGCATGGTCGCCGGGAGATTGTTTGCCACGCTCGAGAGCAGTGCCGCGAGAAAACCCGTGCCGAGGACGCCGATGAACAGGCCGTGCGCGACCATGGCCGCCATGCACCGCTCCAGCCAGGAGGTGAGTCCCGCGTTCTGCATCGCGTCCACCACCAGGTACATCCCGATGGAAAAGACGATCACCGACCACGGCGCCTCCCGTGCCACCTGATGAGCTCGCATGACGCGGGCGCGCACTCCGGCCACCGTCAGAATAGAGGCCGCGAGCCAGGCCACGGCCGACACCGGGACGTGCACGAACTCGGCCACCATGTCCCCGCCCACCAGGAGGGCGAGCATGCCCCAGGCCAGGCGAAAGACCCCCCGATGCCGGATGACCGTTGCCGCGTCCGGGAGTTCCGACGGTTCAAAGCGGCGTGGGATATCCCGCCGAAACCACAGGTACATCACCGCGGCGGATGCGGCGAACGAGACCAGATCCGGCAGTATCATCCGCGCTGCATACGCGATGAATCCGATGTGAAAGGAATCGGCCGACAAGATGTTGACGAGGTTGCTGATCACCAGGGGCAGGGACGTGGTGTCCGCGACAAAGCCGCTCGCCATCACGAACGGCAGCATCCGCCTTGCATCGAGGCGAAGGAGGCGGATCTTCTCCAACACCACCGGGGTCAGGATGAGGATGGCCCCGTCGTTGTTGAGCACCGCGGAGGTGGCCGCACCGAGGGCCATCACGTACAAAAACACCCGTCGCCCATCCCCGCGCGCCGCCCGCGCGAGCCGAATGGCGGCCCAGTCAAAGAATCCGGCCCGGTCCATCCCGTGCGCCAACACGATGGCGGCGATGAACGCCAGCGTCGCATCCCACACCATGCGCGCCACGGCCACCACGTCAGCCAGCGTGACCAGATGGGTGACCAGGGCCACCCCGGCGGCGCCCGCCGCGGTCCACCCAATCCCGAGCCCGCGCGGCCGCCACAGGATCAGCACCAGGGTCGTCAAAAACAGTCCGCCCGCCCACTCCACCGCCTTTTCCCTCCCGCGTCAGCCCTGCGCCCGCTCGCGATTCGAACGCCGGCGGATCCAATAGCCGAGCCCCCAGAACACGCCGACCGCCACCGCGCCGATGAGGATCCACCACGGGAATCCCTCCAGGACGCCGAGGAAGATCAGCGCCGCTCCAACGAAGTACGGCAAAACCGATACCGCGGCGGTCCACACGTACGGCCAGAGCCGGACGGACGGCATGGTGCCGACGATGTAACTGACGACGAATCCGGGGATGGGCAGCAGCCGGGCAATCAACAACCCCCACACCCCGCGCCGGCGGATCCAGGCGTCCACCTGTTCAAAACGCGCCGGGGTGATGAGCGATTGAAACAGGGGTTTGCCGAGGGTGCGGGCGAGCGCGTACACCACAAAGGAGCTGAGGATGGCACCCAACCAGCCGTACAGCACCCCCCACCAGGCGCCGTACATCTTCATGTACAACACGAGCAGCGCGTCGGAGGGCATCGGGGTGGTGCTGACCACCGCCATCAGCAGGATGCTCACCACCACACCGACGGGTCCCCAGGAGCGGATCACGTGCGAGAGGGCGTCGTGTCGATCCAGGTACAGGTACACCCCGGTCCCAATGACCGAGATGGCAAACAGGAGAAACGTCCACGAGGTCGGCTTGAACCGGCTTCCTTCCAGCATCAGACGATGTCCCTTCCGTCGTGCCCCGCGGTGCGCGCCCGCGCCGCCGCGAGCGCAGCCTCCGCCACGGCGTCGGCCGCGTCCGGGCGCGCCAGGCAACGGCATCGCTCCTTCATCCGCCTCACCTCATCGACGAGATCGATCCGGTTCAAGGCCGCGCGCAGCGCCGGCACGTCCGCCACCGTCCAGCCGGCGCCCATCGATTGCAGAAATCGCGCGTTGTCCGCCTCCTGCCCCGGCAGAGGCTTGTAAAACACCATCGGACAGGCGCTCGCCAGGCATTCGCTGACACTGACCCCGCCCGCCTTGACAAAGGCGAGCGTGGCGTGCTGTAGCCAAGGCGCCACCTGTTCGACAAACCCCACGGCCCGAAGGCGCGGGTCCCCGCGGCCCTCCACCCAGCGGCGCATCCGATCATTGCGCCCGCACAGCACCACCACCCGGTGATCCGGCAGGAATTGCAATACCGTCTCCAGGACCTCGGCCAAATCCGGGAACAACCCCCGGCCGCCCGTCATGAGCAGGACGTACGGTCCCGGACCGGCGCCGTCCGGGCGCGGATGCCGAAGCTGGAACTGACGCCGCACCGGAATGCCCAGGGCCATCACCTTCGCGCGCCCGGAAAACCGGCGCGCTTCCGCCACGAGCCCCTCGTCCGCCACAAAATACGCGTCGGCGCGCCGGTGAAACCAGTGACCGTGGACGCTGAAGTCGGTCAGCACCACGCCGAGCCAGGGTTCGGGAGCGGTGCCCCCCCGGGGGCCGGAGCGGCGTGTCAGGGCCGGCGCGTGGTCGGGAAACAACTGCAGGACCACATCCGGCCGCCACGCGTCGACGGCCCGCCGGTACGCCCGCCCCGAGAACACCGCCAGCATCGGCCACAGTGGCGACGCCGGCCCCCACCGTTTCGTCCAGTCGTAGCTCCAACCGTACAACCAGGGGGCGTAGCGGGTGATGGTGTGGTACATCCCCTCCTGAAAGTCGGCCATGGACGCGCTCGTCTCCTCGAGGGCATCCAGCTCGTGCACCTGCGCCTCGCGCGCCTCGCAGGCCTCTCGAAGCGCTCTGGCCACCTGCCGGTGCCCGTCGCCGAACCCGGCCGACATCAGCATCACCCGCGTCATCCAATCGCCTCCCCGCACCGGTCTCACAAGGCCTCACGGCATCCAGTGTACGGAACGCCGGCCGTGCGGCGCAACTGAGGGGCGGCCCGCTCCGGGCCACCCCATGGCCAAATCACCTTCTTGTCGATCACGCTGGCTTGGCGCTCACGCCGGCCATGGCCTCCGGTCCGCGGACAGTCCGCCACCCTCCGCCACGCCTCCCCGCGTCACGCCGCTCGCCCCTTCATTCCTCCACGCGGCGAGCGAGCGTGTAACCGAGCGCGATGACGAGGACGACCGCCACGACGACCGCCGTCCCCCAGACCGGCGTGGTGGCGACGACTCCGATGAAGATGAGCCCAAGCACCACGACGGCCAGCCCGGCGCCAAAGCGGAGCCCCGGCTTGGCGCGCACGCCGGCGCGGTCGCTGCGCAGATACGCCACCGCCAGCGTGATCCACACCAGAATGACGGAGTATCCCGGGATGGTCATCAGGTAGTCAAACGTGTGCCCGCCGGCGAAAAATGCGACAATGACACCGACGTACAGAAACCCCGTGCTGACCAACAGCGCCCGCACCGGCACGCCCCGTTCGGACAGACCGGTGAACCAACGCGGCGCCTGCCCCCGCAGCGCCTGGTTGTACAGCATCCGCGACGCGGCGTACATCCCGCTGTTGGTCGCGGAGAGCACGGCGGTCAGCATGACGAAGTTCATGATGTCCGGCACATAGGGGACCCCCACCGACTGGAAGACCGTGACGAACGGGCTCTCGCCCTTGCCCAGCAGATTCCACGGCACCAGGCTGACGATGACCAGCACCGGCAGGACGTAGAACAAAAGGATCCTGACGATGACCCCGCGCGCCGCCCGCGGGATGGTCCGCTCCGGGTCCTCGGTCTCCGCGAGGGTCATCCCGATCATCTCCGTCCCGCCGAAGGAGAACATCACCACCAACAGGGAGGCCAAGAATCCGTGCCATCCATTCGGGAACCATCCCCCGTGGGCGGTCAGATTCCGAAATCCGGGCCCGGGTTGGCCGCCGAAGCCGGTGAACAGAAGAATGAAGCCGAAGATGACGAACAGGGCCAAAACGGCGATCTTCACGAACGCGAGCCAATACTCCGTCTCGCCGTACACCCGCACCTGAAACAGGTTGATGACGGTCATCCCGACCGACACCACGAGCGCCAGCAACCAGATGGGAACAGAAGAAAACCAGTACGACAAAAACCCGGCGGCCGCCGCGGTCTCCGCCGCCATGACCAGCACCCAATCCAGCCAGTACATCCAGCCGACGAAGTGACCCATGAACGGCCCCAGCACCGGAGAGACCAGGTCCCGGAAGGTCCGCGCCTGCGGACGGCGTGCCGCCATCTCACCGAGCCCCTGCATCACCATGAGCAGGATCACGCCGCCGAGCAGGTACGCGAACACCGCCCCGGGGCCGGTCTGAGCGATGGACGTGTCCGACCCGCGAAACAGCCCCGCGCCGATGGCCCCGCCGAGCGCCATCATGATGACATGGCGCGGTTTCAGCTGGCGCTCGAGCCCCTTCCCGGATTCCATTTTTGTTCCAGGTTCTCTCTGCGCCATCGTCACCATCCCCACACGCTGCCCGCGACCCGAACCACGAGCTCCAGCTTGCGCCACTGGTCATCCTCCGTCAGGAGGTTCCCTTCCTCCGTCGACGCGAAGCCGCACTGCGGGCTGAGACACAGCTGCTCCAGAGGGACGAAGCGGGTCGCCTCGTCGATGCGCCGCTTGAGGTCGTCCGCCTTCTCCAGTTCACCGAACTTCGAGGTCACCAGGCCGAGCACAATCCGCAGATCCGGCCGCTCGACGAAGCGCAGAGGTTCAAAGCCGCCGGCGCGATCGCTGTCGTACTCGAGGAAGAACCCGTCCACCGGGACCTGCGTGAACAACACCTCGGCCACGGGCTCGTAGCCGCCCGAGGCGATCCAGGTGGACCGGAAGTTGCCCCGGCAGATGTGCATGGTCACCGTCAGATCCTCGGGCCGCCCGGCGAGCGCCTCCTGCAGGGTCCTGGCGTAGCGGTGTGCCAACCGGTCCGGATCCCAGCCCTTCGCCCGCAGCTGCGCCCGCTGCTCCTCCGAACACAGATACGCCCAGGACGTGTCATCCAGCTGCAGGTAGCGGCAGCCCGCCGCGTGAAACGCCCGCACCGCCTTGCGGTAGGCCGCGGCGAGATCCGCGAAGAATTCGTCCTCGTCCGGATACACGCGAGGGTTGAGTTCACCTCGGAAATGCAGCATGTTCGGGCTCGGGATGGTCATCTTCGCCATCGCGTCTCCGGCCACCGATTTGAGGTACCGAAAGTGCGCCAACATCGGATGATCCGTGAAATCAATCCGGCCCGCCACGCGGATGCCGCGCGCCCTGGTCTGCACCTGGTGAAACTGAATGCCCTGCTGGGCCGTGTACGGTTCGACGCCATCCAGTCCCTCGAGAAAGTCGAAGTGCCACCAGGCGCGCCGGAACTCCCCGTCCGTCACCGCGGAGAGGCCAATGTCGCGCTGCTGGCGCACGATGCGCGCAATCTCCTCATCCTCAATCCGGGCCAGCTCCTCCGCCGGGATTCGCCCCGCCTCGCGCGCCTGTCGCGCATCCTTCAGCCGGGGCGGGCGCAGCAGACTGCCCACGTGATCGGCCCGAAACGGGGGCCGCTCCACAAACTGTGTCATCTCCTGTCCTCCTCTGAACTCGTCTCTCCCAACGCCACCGCCTATTATAGCTTGAAATCCGCCGCCGCCCCAGGGGCTGCCGCGCCCCGCCCGCGCCCCGCCTCCCCCCCTCGGAAAGCCCGGATTCACGTGGCGTCCGCCCCCGTCCCTGCCGGCCCCATCCCCGACTGAATAGGGTGTGGACAGAGGACTTCCGCAGGAAACGGGGGGTGTCCGATGCGCATCTGGGTGTTCACGTTTGAATACGGTCCGACCATCATCGGCGGCCTCGGTGTCGTCGCGACCCGCCTGTCCCAGGCCCTGGCGGAGCTCGGACACCAGGTCACCGTGTTCACCCGGGCTGCCGGCCCACCCGGCATGACGCAGGACGCCGGCATCTCGGTCGTGCATGTGCCGACCCGGGCGCCCTATTACCACATCCGCCGGCGGCGTTACCAGGTCGACCCGCTGGTCCGCCTGGCGGATCAACTCCATCTCCATCCGCCGGACGTCATCCACGTCCACAGCGTCCCGTTTACGAACGTGGCGCTTCATCTCGGCCAGCGCTTCGGTGCACCGGTCGTCTACACCTGTCACTCCCTGGTTCGTGACGAACCGCAGGGACCCGTGCAATCACGAGTGCAGCACCGGCAGGAACGGCTTTTGCATCGCTGCCACCATGTGATTGTCCCGAGCGAGTGGCAGCTGCGTTCCCTCGTGGAGGCATACCCCGCCTGCCGCGAACGGGTCAGCGTGATCGCCAACGGGGTGGACCTCCCGGAGGGCGCACGGCTCGCCACGCTGGCCACTCTGGCCGCGGAACGGTCCGGAAGCCAGGGGCTGCGGCTTCTGTTCGCAGGGCGGTTGGTGCCGGAAAAGGGGATCGACAGCCTGATCCGCGCGGTGACCGTCCTCAGACGACGCGGGTTCCCCGTGGTGCTGGACGTGGTGGGCAGCGGTCCGTCGGCGTACGAGCGCCATCTGAGGCAACTGGCCCGGCGGCTCCGGGTGGCGCAGCACATCCGGTGGCTTGGTTTTCACGCCCCGTCCGAGATGCCCCGCGTCTATCTCTCGCACGATCTCGTGGTCATGCCGAGCCGGCAGGAATCCTTCGGATTGGTCGCGCTCGAGGCGATGGCGCACGGCGTTCCGCTCGTCTCCACACGGGCGGGCGGCCTGGCCGACTTCGTCGACCGGCAGGTCGCCGAGATCATCCCGCGCACCACCGGACTGGCGGTGGCCAGCGCTGTGCAGCGGTTGGTCAGCCGGCCCCGCCACCTGGTCAGCCGCGTCGAGGCCGCGCGTCACCGGGCCGAACGGTTTTGCTGGAAAAACGTCGCCGAGCGCCACGTCCATCTGTTCGAGTCGCTTCACCAGCGAATGATGGACACCACGTCGGCCCCCTGACGGAGGGATACGATGGCTCGTTGGCACTATCAGCGCGCGTTGTCTGAAAAACCGCAGGGACAGGTGTGGCTGGTGAGGAGCGAGCACGGCCGCACGGGCTATTTCAAGTTCGTCCACGAGGACCAGTGGCCGTACGCCGGGCCATTCATCGCGAATGAGTTCATCACCGCGGCCCTGGCCCGCCGCCTCGGTTTTCCCGTCGCGGCCCTCGAGGTGGCGGACGTGGCGGGGCCGGACGGAATTTGGCAACACGGCATCGTCTCCATCGCCGCAACGTCGCCGGAGGTCCTCCCCTGGGCGGACGCACCACCCGAGGTGCGCCGCAGACCGGAGGCGTGGCTGCGCAATGTGGAACGGCTGTGTCAACTGGTGGTGTTCGACGCCTGGACGGTCAATGTCGATCGCGCCACCGACCGCAACCTCATCCTCCACCGCGACCACGGGGACAGCCGCTACGACTGGTACCTGATTGACCATTCGCTGTGCCTGCTCGGGGCTCCCTACAAGTGGGCGAGCCGGGATTGGAGAGACCCGTACTGGATGAACCTGTGGAAATATCATCACGTCCCCGAAGGCCTGCTCCGCCTGCAGTCCGACTGGAGGGCGCTGCGGCCCATGGTCGAGCGGATTCAACAGCTGTCCCGGTCCGTCGTGGACGAGGCCATCGCCACCGCCCCGGCGGGTTCCCTTCCGCCCGACCAGGCCCGCCAGACCCGCAATCTGCTGCTCTACCGGCAGCGGCACCTGGAGCGCATCATCCGCCTGTGGCTCGCCCACCCCGGCGTGAAGGAGTACCGCCCGCATTGACCCCCCATCCGTGCGCCCGACATAATGGAAACGAATGAGCCAACAGACGCGCGGCGCACGGGGGTGCCCCGTGCGCTGCGGCACAGGGAGGCGCAGGGGAATGGAACGGACGAGCGTGCTCGGCGCGGGTGTGATGGGCCACGGGATCGCCCTGTTGCATGCCGTTGCGGGGTTTGATGTGAGACTGTACGACGTGGCGCCGGGGCCGTTGGAGCGGGCGTTGGGCGAAATTGACCGGAGTCTCGAACGCATGCGCCAAGCCGGGTGGCTGACGGACGAAGAGGCGCGTCAGGCGCGGACGCGTCTGCATCCGGTCACGGACCTTCACGAGGCGGTGGCGGGCAGCACCTGGATCACGGAGGCCATTCCAGAGGTGCTCTCCCTCAAGCATGAGCTGTATCAACAGCTGGAGGAGCAGGTGGATGCCACAACCGTCATCGCCTCCAACACCTCCACGCTGCCGCTCGCAGAGTTGACCGCGCACGCCCGCCATCCGGAGCGGTTCATCATCACCCATTATTTCAATCCGGCTCAGTGGGTGCCCCTGGTGGAGGTGGTGCGCGGCGAGGCCACGGACCCCGGCGTGACGGAGCGGACCGTGGACCTCCTGCGGCGAATGGGGAAAACGCCGGTCCTATTGAAAAAGGACACACCGGGATTCATCGCCAACCGGCTGCAGGCGGCGCTGGTGCGGGAGGCCTTTTCACTCTTGGAGGAAGGCGTCGCGGACGCCCGGGACATCGATCTCGCGCTGACCGCGGGGCCAGGTTTTCGCTGGGCGTTCATCGGCGCGCTCTGCACCGCCGACTTCGGCGGCCTTGACACCTGGCAACGGGTGTGCGCCAATCTGTTTCCGGTCTTGTCCAATGCCACCGAACCGCCCGCATGGCTCAAGAAGAAGGTGGCGGAAGGGGCCCTCGGCGCCAAGACCGGCCGGGGCATCTTCGATTACGCGCCGGGGGAACTGGAGGCACGGTTGGACGAGCGGGACGACGCGTTCGTGCAGCTGATGAATCTCCGGCGACGCCTCCCGGACAGACGCTGAGCCGCCGGCACCCATTCCGAGCGCGCGCTTGCAACTCCCATGCCATCGGCGTGACCGCGGCGCGCGCTTACAACCCCCATACCGTCGGCGCGGCCGCGGCGTGACACGGACTTGACCCGCGGGGATTGTACATCCGCCGCCGCCGCTGGGATCCGCCTCGTCATACACTGAGGCTGAGTATGCGGGGGTGGTCACGGTGAACTTTGGCACCATCTTTCGATGGGCGTCGATTTTGATGGGTATGGTGAGCGATCCGAACATCCACATGATCTGCAAAGGTGCCTGGGCGGGCGTTCGGCGGCTGCGGCAATCCATGGGATCCCCGTTGCCTGGACATTCACCGCCACCGCCCGGCACCCGCATGCGCGGCCTTCCCGCCCGGCCCCCGGCGGGAACCGTCTTCGGCGGACCGGTATCGGACAAGCGCCCATCGTCCGACGAATCGTTTCCATTTCGATGGATGCGGCCCGAGCCGTCGTTTCACCCCGAAGGCCGAACGATGCGGCGTCGGCGGCGGAAGCGGACGCCGTGAGACCGGGGGGGAGCCGCCATGCCGCGAGACGTCTATCTGGCCCTGGGAGACGGCATCCCGGCGGGATTGGGGGCGAGTCACCCTGGTCTCTCGTTCGTCCGCCATGTGACATCGTTCGTCAAGGAGCGGTCCATCGCCCGCCGGACGGTGGTGATTGCACAGCCGGGGTTGACGGTCAAGCATTTGTTCGAGGTGGTGCGCACCATCCAGCCCGCGTTCTGGGAGACAGTCCGGATTGCCACCCTCTCCATCGGCAGCGCGGACCTGGCCCGATTGCTGAAGCCGCGGCGGCTCACCCTGGACGGGAATCCCTTTCCGCCGCGGGCGGTGATCAAGAAGGCGGACGAGTTCGGCTATCACACGGATCAACTGTTCCAGCTTATCCGCGAACGGCATCTCCCGCATGTCCTGGTCACCACGCTGTACAACCCGTTTCCGTCGTGCCCACCCGCAGTGCGATTCGTCGAGGGGATGAACGGCATCCGGCGCGATTGCGCCGCCTACCACCATTTTGAAATCGTCGATCTGGACGATGCTTTCCGGGACAATGAGGCCTATCTGATTCAGGGGTATCGCACCGGAGATTGGCCGGACCTCCTGCAACCCGTCAACCGGCCGATGTTTCCGAACAACGCCGGGCACAAACTGATTGCGCATCTCATCACCCGGCACCTCGGCCAACGATTCCGTGCGAAAAGCCGGCGAAGCGGCCCATGATCCGCTTCGCCGGCTCGGTTCGCCAAGCGGGATGTTCTCGCGCTACCACCACCACAAGCCCCAGAGGACGTAGATGATGAGGAAGGCGACCGCCCATCGGCCCCATCCCCACCCCCATCCCCAACCGCCCCATCCTCCGTAACCTGCGCCTGGGGCGCCGCCGAAACCGCCCCAGGCCAGGGCGAGATCGAGCTTCTCCACGTCGCTGGCGGAGACGGCGAGGGTGGTAACGTGTTTGGGAATGTATTGGCGCGGCGAGAGGACGATGGCCGCGTTCGGGGTCACGCGCTCGATGAGCCCCACATGGTACCCATACTTCGTCCGAAAGCCAACCCACTTGCCGACGTACTTCTCACACTCCGCACGGGTGCACACACCGGACACCTCCTCTCGTTCACCCACGTCAATCCCCGGCCGCAGCGCGGTTCAGTACACCGGCGTCGTGGTGCACGTCGTCACGGCGTACGGGACCAGCAGGATGAACAGCACGAAGATGATGAGAAACACGACCGCCCATCGGGTGTATCCGCCAAACACTCCGTTCACATCCGTCACTCCCTTCGTTCGACATGCCCCAGCATATGTATCCAAGCACCTCGGACGCAGCGGTGTTTGTCCTGCGGCATCCGGACATTTCACGTCTGGATGGAAGGATTCGGAAGGGTACAATACGCCCATATCGTTGTGAAACGCTTGACCAACTTGTAAACGAGTTGCATCTGTCCATCGCCTTCGCCAAAAAGGAGATTGTGGTTGAACCCGCCTCCCCGGATGACCGCCGCC